>CAZSIC010000031.1:0-32645 GCA_964606845.1 uncultured Bacteroidales bacterium | reverse complement strand
GCATTAAAAATTTAGAAGGAGAAATATTATTTTTTTTGCACCATGTATTTACATATGGCATCATAACTGCCACTAATGGAGTATTATTTAAAAATGCAGAAAAACTAGAAATGATAAGAGTCATTCGGCTTAGAAAACCTCTATAACTTTTAGCTGATTTAAAAATTCTATCAAATAATATTTCCACTACACCCGTTTGCCTGATAGTATCACCAATTAAAAGCAATAATATAATTACAGCAACCTGTTCATTAGCAAAACCACTTAAAATTTCGCGAGGTGTAAGAATACCAAAAAAGCCCAGAGTAACTACAGCAATCACAAAAGTAAATGTAGCACCTAAAAGTTCCTGATATAAAGAAAACAGTATAAATAAAATAACAACAAAAACGACAATTAACTCAAATGTTAACATTATATCAAGTTGTTTAAATAACATGAGCTTTATTAAGCTTTAAATCTTAACAAAGCTCATTTTTAATAGATCATCAAAAAAAACCTTTATTCATATTTTTATTGCTTAAAACAAAAATATAAATAAAGGACTATTGTACAAAGAAACGATAAGATATTTCTATCTTTTTATAATTTTATAGGTTTGCAATAACTTACCTGATTTAGCAGATACCTTTAAAATGTATTGTGATGAGGCTAACCCGTCAAGATTAATTTTAAAGGGACCTTCAATGTATTGCCACTGTTCGTTTAAAACCATTTTACCATCCAAATCATAAAGCTGGATTAAAGCAGATTTAATCTCGTCGGATTCAATTGAAATGTAAACATAATCTTTAGCCGGATTGGGATAAACTTTTAATTCGACATTATTGATCATGGGATCTTCAATGGAAGTAATTTCAAAATATCCCTGCTGAAATCCCTGATATAGAGTCACAGAAGATGACTCAAGGGTTTCAATTGCAATCTCGCCTAAAGTCCAGCTTACACTTAATTCTGACGTTTCAGAATGTTCGCCTGCTGTTGCCACAACTTGTGAGGATATACTTTGACCGAAAGAATATCCACCAAGAAAACAGATAACAAAAAATAATATTATTTTTTTCATGATTCCGGGTTTTTAAATGAATGTTTAAATATACAAAATTAAAAAGCCAAATTCAATATGCAGTTACATACCAAGTCTTTTTTTCATTTTAATAGAAATCTGATTAAAAAGAATCTGTGGCGAAAAACTTCGCCAGTTAAAATGATCATATTCATCGCTAAAAGCGATATAATAATCTATATTATTATTGATAAACTCATTTTTTACATGGGGTTGAAAATTTACTCCTACAATCCAGCCATCCTCAATATCCTCAAACCACTCTTCATAATAAGAGTCGTCCGAGGCATGAAAATTTAATATATTCTCACCAATTAAAATAAATTTATCAATACCATTCTTAACTAAATGATCAATTACTTCGCGCTTTAAAAACATAATATCATTATATAAAGTATCATTCCACTCGCCTAAAAATTCAATAACTGTAAGACCTTTTTCATAATCGGTAAACAAAATTTTAAGGTATAATGTTTCCGACCCAAAATCATCCCACTGAGGATGAATTAAATAATTATATATGGCATGCGTAAATTCAAATTCACTATATATTCTTCCATAGAAAGGAGAACGCTCATCGTCCGATGCAATATAATATTTACGCCATGAATAAAAAGGCTCAAGAAGATGCATAATATTTTACCTCAATTAATTTAAGATTATTGTTAATCAATAAAAATAATCTTTATTTTTACATAAAATTAAAATCTCATTGCTATGAAAAAAACACTCATCATTTTATTTTCAATGATCTTTTTTAATCCTATAACCAAGGCACAAAATAAAGAAATAATCGTAAATAATAACAATCGTTTTGCAATTGATATCTATAAAGAATTAAAAAATAATCATTCCAATCTCATTTTTTCTCCTTTTAGTATTTCCTCTGCCATGGCAATGACCTATGCAGGCGCTGAACATAATACAGCCAAAGAATTTCAAAAGTCTCTTTATTTTTTAGAGGATAAAGAGTTATTTCATCATGAGTTTAGCAATCTGTTCCGAGGAATTGTTGCTGATAAAAAAAGCAGTGTTGAATTTTATAATGCTAATTCATTATGGATTCAGAAAAATTTTAAACTCAACGATAAATTTTTAAATATTAATAAAAAGTACTATTCATCAGCACTATTTCATACTGATTTTAATCAACCACCGCAGGCTGCAAAAGAAATTAATAACTGGGTTGAAAAAAATACCCGAAATAAAATTAACAACCTCATAAAACCATCAGCCTTAGGGTCCGATACCAGGCTTGTGCTTGTTAATGCAATTTACTTTAAAGGGGGATGGAACAAGCCTTTTAAAAAAGAAAAGAATACTGATGATAAATTTATGATCTCAAAAAATGAAGAAGTTACTGCAACTTTTATGAATGCAGAAATAAAAACATGGTATTACAAGGATTGTCTTAAAGAAATTATTGAAATTCCATATGCCAATAAAGATTATTCAATGATGATTATCTTACCTAAAAATTATCGAAAGTTAAAATGGGTAGAACGCTTTTTATCAGTAAAGTGTATGGAAAGATATGAAAAGAAAAGAGAAAAATTCAATGTAAAACTCAGCATTCCAAAATTTGAAATTGACAGTGAATTTGACTTAAAACAAACTTTAAATGAGCTTGGATTAAAAGAAGCATTTACTGGGTCAGCTGATTTTTCGGGAATAAACGATCAGGAAGAACTTTTTATTGACCAGGTAGTACACAAAGCAATGGTTGATGTAAACGAAGAAGGAACAGAAGCTGCCGCAGCAACAGCAGTAATGATGAGAAAAACTGCAGTTTTAATAGAAAATGTTAGATTTAAAGCAGACAGGCCTTTTATTTATGCCATTAAAAATACTAAGGATGGAACAATCTACTTTCTAGGTAGAGTCATGAATCCGAAAAAATAAAAAGTTATATAAACACTAAATTTATCCAAAATGAAAAAGATTTTTACATTATTAATCCTGATCATATTATCAGGAGAACTATTTAGCCAAAAAATTGAAAAAGCTCCTTTAAATGAAGAGTTCAAAAAGGAGATCAAAAAAAAGTCAAAAAAAACAGGATACTTACCTTCACCAACATATTATGTTTTTTCAGATATAATAAATGAAGAAATAGCAAAAATTTCATTTCCTGAAACATTTGATTTAAGAGATGAAGGCTTTGTAACATCCGTAAAAAACCAGGGCGGTGCAGGACATTGCTGGTCATTTGCAGCAATGGGTGCTGTTGAGTCCCGAAACCTTGTTTTAGGAACCGGAACCTATGATCTGTCAGAGAAAAATATGGCTACCTGCCATGGATTTGAATGGGAAGAAGGTGGTAACCAATCTATCGCTACTGCATACCTGACAAGGTTACAAGGGCCTATTCTTGAATCTGAAGACCCTTACACTGATAATAACAATAATTGTACAGTAACTGGTATAACGCCTCAATTTTTTATTTCTGAAACAAATTTTTTACCTCGTAATTCCGAATTGATTAAATATATGTTAATGAAATATGGTGCAATTGCTGTATCCTATCGTCATGATGATTCATATTATAATGCATCAAATAAAACTTATTATTATCCTGGAGAAGATGGCCCAAACCATGGGGTTTTGTTAACCGGATGGGATGAAACCAAAGAAACAGCCGGAGGTACAGGTGCCTGGATAATCAAAAACAGCTGGGGTTCAAACTGGGGCGATAATGGATATTTTTACATGTCATACAATGATACACATGCCCTTAAGAATGCAACAATTTATCCTAAACGGCAAGAAATTAACGAAATAGATACAATTTTAATGTACGATTATTTTGGAGAAGTTACTTCATACGGTTTTGGCGATTTTAAAGATTATGCATTGGTTAAATATAACGTTTCCGAAGAGCATGCTTTTAATAAAATTGCAACTTATATTGGAGCTTCAAACTCATATATTGATATTGAAGTATTTAAAACAAAAGACGGTAATTCTTTGACTGATACACTGGCAAAAGCTTATAATATATTTGTTGAACATCCGGGATATCATACATTTAATGTTCCGTTTTCAACTTCCGGAGACATTTATATTAAAATTGGTTATTATACTCCAAATGATAATTATCCAATTCCTGTAGAATATGAAATAGCAGATTATGTGTATCCTGATATTGAAAACAACATTGGGTGGATAAGTAACCATGGCGATGAATGGATCCCCATAGGAAGTGAAACTGAATATCCGATTGACTTATGTATAAGAGCCTATGGAACCAAAGAAAGCATTAAAGCCGGATTTTTTTCAAATTACACAACAATATGTAATGGCTCTAAAGTACTATTTACTAATCAATCGGCAGGCGATATCGTAGATTATCATTGGGATTTTGGAGAAGATGCATCACCAGCTACTTCTACTTTAGAAGACTCAATTGCTGTAACCTATTCATCAGAAGGCTTTAAAACCATTAAGCTGGTAGTTGAAAATGCATCGGGTAAGAAAGATTCTCTTGTTAGCTATAACTACTTAAATGTTACTAGCGAAATTAATGTTAATATAACACCTTATTCAAGTTATCAATTAGCTAAAGGAGATACTATTGAATTAATAGCTAATGGGGCTGAAACATATCAATGGACTCCGGAAGATTTGATTATTGGTAATGCAATTGATGCTAATGTAAAAGTTTCACCTGAGACTGATACTACAATATATGTTGAAGGTTTTATGGGAAGTTGTTCTAATACAGATTCCATTCAAATAATTGTTACTGAAGCGCCCGAAAATGATAATGTCTGCGATGCTATCCATTTGGTATTAGACACAGAATTAGGGCCTTTTACCAATGCTAATGCAACGGTTCAGGAAAACGAACCTCTTCCTCCCCTTGGAGACTGTGACGCTCCTGGTTATTGGTGCGAAGAAAATGGATTACAAAACAGTATTTGGTTTACATTCACTGCTCCCAACTCAGGTGCAGTAAAAATTGAAACCGATGGTTTCGATAATCAAATAGCGGTTTGGGAAGCCGAATCATGTGAAGATATTACAAGTGGTGTAGATAGTTTATATCAACTTATTGCTGCCAATGATGATCACGATGACCCTGATTTCTCAGCAACAATAGAAGAAATAACAGGGCTGGAGCCCGGTAAAACTTATTGGCTACAAATGGATGGAAGTGCTGGAGGAGCTGAAGGAGAGTGCACTATATTAATAACATCGTTTGAAAATCAATATGATGCACCTTGTGATGCTAAAAGTTTAAGTTATTTAACTTTATATAATGAAAATAATTACTATGCAACAGTTCATCCAGATGAGCCAATGCCGGATGATTCAGATTGTAATAGCCAGAATAGTTGGTGTCCGGGCGATACCTTAAACGCAACCGTTTGGTATAAATTCACTGCTACAGCATCTGAAGTGGTTAGTATAGAATCTTCTGGATTTGATAATCAAATCGCGGTTTATTCTACCAATAATTGCGAAGATTTATTATCAGGAAATCCTGATAATTATTCAATTCTTGCTGCCAATGATAATTATGAAGAGAGTAATTACGCTACTATTTATGAAATAACTGATTTGGTTGATGGTAATGAATATTATATTCAGGTTGATGGTAAAAATGACAATTTCTATGGAGAGTTCACCTTATTTTTAAAAGAATGGCCATTATCTACTGAAGAAATCAATAAAACTTTAGAAGCGTTGAAAATATATCCAAATCCTAATACCGGACAATTCAAGGTTGATTTAAGCGGCTTAAGCAATTTGGACGGAAACCTTAAAATACAGATCATTAATACTGACGGTTCGCTTTTAAAACAAATTGAGGGTGTTAATAATAAAAAAGAGTATGAACTTTCTATTGACCAAAAAGGTTTATTTATGATCAGGGTTATTTCTAATAACAATTATTATACTCAGCCAATTATTGTTAAATAAAATTTATTAAGCAGCAAATTAATAAAGGGTATCCTTCATTCAGATACCCTTTATTTTTGTATTTTTGTATCATAAAATTCTATATAAATGATTAAGTTTTACATATCTTTTTTATTTTTAATTCTCTTTTATCACTCTTCTGCACAAAATTTTACAGAATACTACCTAACATTTGAAATCAAAGAAAAGAAAGAACTGAATGAAATAACACGGATTATATCTATAGATAAAGTAACTGATAAAACGGTATACGCTTATGCCACGGACAAAAGCCTTGAAAAATTTAAACAATTGGGTTATCAATATACATTGCTTAAACATCCAGGGAAAGGCATAAAGGAAGTACTAGCCACCACTATGGAAGAAATGGATAACTGGGACAAGTATCCAACCTACGATTTATATATAGAAATGATGAATTATTATGCATCTACTTACCCCGGCATTTGTAAATTAGTTAACCTGGGATCGTCAGTTAACGGAAGAGATTTATTAGCACTAAAAATTTCTGATAATGTTGATTCAGAAGAAGATGAACCAGAGTTTTTCTACACAAGTACAATGCATGGAGATGAAACTACCGGCTATGTTTTAATGCTTAGGCTCATCGACTCTTTACTTACTTCTTACGAAACTGAACCAGAAATTGCAAACATTATAAATGAAATAGAAATTTATATAAACCCCATTTCCAATCCCGATGGAACCTATCGAAATGATAACAATACAATTTCCTCTCCTACCCGCTCTAATGCAAACGGTGCAGACCTTAACAGAAATTTTCCCGATCCTGCCAACGGAGATCATCCTGACGGAAACTCGTGGCAACCCGAAACCCAGGCAATGATGAATTTTGCAAAGAATCATCGCATTGTATTATCAGCCAATTTTCATGGAGGCATTGAATTAGCAAACTATCCCTGGGATCATACCTATAGACGACATCCTGATGACGCCTGGTTTATAAAAGTTTCACGAGATTATGCAACTTCTGCCCAAAATAACTCTCCATCTGGATATTTTACAGGCCAAAATAATGGAATAACCAATGGTGCTGATTGGTATGTTGTTTACGGAAGCAGGCAGGATTATTATACTTTCTACCATAACAGCCGCGAAATTACTTTCGAAATTTCTGATACCAAATTTGTTTCCGGAAGCAGTTTACCCAATTACTGGAATTATAATAAAGAAGCGTTGTTTCTATTTATGAGAGAATGCCTTTATGGAATTAAAGGTACAGTTAAAAATTCCGATGGAGATCCTTTAAATGCCATGATTTTTATCGAAGGACATGATACTGACCTGGATAGTTCTATGGTATTTACTGATCCTGATGTAGGTGATTATCATCGAATGATTGAAGAAGGTACTTATAACATTATTGCATCAAGTAACGGTTATATTAATGATACCATAAAAGATATTTATATTTCAGAAAATTCAATTGTTACTGTAAATTTTGTTTTAAATGAAAATACCATCGAATCGTCATTAAACATCAATGAAATAAACGACACGCTACCAGAAGATACTATTAAACATTATCTTATTATTATCACGAACACTGGAGAAGAAGTATTAAATTTTTCAATTACTGAAGATGATATTGATGGATATAGCTGGATAACGCTTGATAAAAACAATGGACAAGTTTCTGTTAATGATAAAGATACTGTAAGCTTAGAAATTAATTCCAATGATTTAGAAGCTGGCGATTATGAAGCCAATTTAATTTACTCCGAACAAGACGGTGATGAAATCAATATTAATATTAAAATAAATGTGCAATCAACGGTAAGTATAAATAGCTTGCAAATTGTTAATTCAATAACCAGCATTTATCCCAATCCATTTACTGATTATATTTATATCAACATTGAAAACAATATAACAGGAAAAATATTAGTAAATATTATTAATATAGATGGAAAAAAAGTTTATGAACTGCATCTTATCAATAACGATAATTCTCAAATAAAGTTAGATAATTTAAGCAAATTACCGAAAGGAAATTATATTTTAAAAATTGTTTCAGAAGATAAAATTCATTCAAAACAAATGTTAAAAATGGAATAATCTATTTTTTATTCATCAATTTAATACCCAAATTTCAATGGTTGGTAATATTATTGTTAATGTTAATAAAAAAATAATTTAATAGTTAAACCTTTTTATAAAATAAGGGTATAAATTATAACGTTAAACATGCAGATAACATAAATAAAATGGCCAAGTCCACAAATACGACTAAAAATAAGACATCAGAAATAAAAATGGATAAAGATCAAGAACAAAAACTCGTTTTTAAAATTGCAGACTTACTGCGAGAAAATAAAGAACTAACAACCCATTTAAAAGAACTAACCGAATCAAACAAAAGTCTAAGTAATCAAAACGAAAAACTGGAAAATATAATTGCCAGCATTCCTACGAAAGATCTACCCAAAGAAGTATCTGAGCATGTAAAAACCCGGACCAAACGGTTCGAGATGGCTACAGTATTGTATGCTGATATACAGGGTTTTAAAAAAATATCAGAACAAACCGGAACATCAAATATAATTGATGAATTAGATAAAATTTTTTTCCATTTCAATAGCATCGTTAAAAAATATAAAATAGAAAAAATTAAAACCATCGGCGATGCCTATATGTGTGCAGGAGGAGTTCCTGAGAAAAACATTACAAACCCTGTAGATGTTGTTCTTGCTGGTTTAGAAATGCAAAACTACCTTAACCAGTTAAAACAAGAATATGAAGACAAAAATAAAAAATTCTGGGATTTGAAACTGGGAATCCACACTGGTCCTGTTACAGCTACTTTTTCAGGACGCAAAAAAATTAATTACGAATTGAAAGGCGATACGGTACATATTGCAACCCGGATGGCTTCTGCCAGTGAAGTAGGGCAAATTAACATTTCCATTATGACCTACGAACTGGTAAAACAATATTTTGTTTGTGAATATAATGGAAAAATTCCGGTAAAATATAAAGGTGATATGGAGATGTATTTCCTTAAACGCATTAAGCCTGCATTTTCAGAAAACAGAAAAATCGGGGATAAACCCAATCAAATATTCTGGAATAAGTATCTACTTCGTCAATTTACAGACTTACAGGAAACGATCCTCGATAAACTGGAAAAAGAACTACCTGGTCATTTATTTTATCATAACTTTAAACACACCATCGATGTAATAAACCAGGCTGAACTAATTGGTTATGGAGAAGGTGTTGATGATGAATCGATCCTTTTGCTTAAAACAGCAGCACTTTTTCACGATGCTGGACACATTGCTGGTTATGATGAACACGAGTATAATGGAACGAAGCTTGCCCGAAAATATCTTCCAAAATATAAATACTCCGAAAAGCAGATTGAAAAAATCAGCGAACTTATTATGGCAACTAAATTACCACCCAATCCAAAAAACCTGCTCGAAAGTATCATGTGTGACTCTGACCTTGATTATTTAGGGAGAAGTGATTTTATTCCGGTTTCAAACACATTATATAAAGAGCTAAAAGAGCAGAATAAAATTGGTAGTTTAAATGACTGGAATAAACTACAGGTTAAATTTTTATCCAATCATCAGTTTTTTACCAAGACAGCATTGAGTCTGCGCGAAGTAAACAAACAAATGCAAATTGAGCGTATTAAAAAATTAATTGAAGAGGATTAGTAATTAATTTTCCTCTTCACTTAATACCAGATCGAAAGCGACATTCATACAGTCTCTGTAATCTATTCCTATTTCACGAATTTCATCATCATATATATTATAATACCATAAAACATTAACTTCTGATTTTCCGCTATCATATAAAAAATCAATTTTACTTAAAATATCAAAAAATATTTTTGTTGATGATGAGCTAATAACCTTAATTTTAAAAATAAATGTAGTTTTATCATTGGGATGGTCGTTGTAATCATCTAACCATAAAACGGCAGGTTCATAAAAAAAACTGGCATTCTCTGGTAAAGAATTGCCAGAAAATTCCATTATCCCTGTCTCAGGGTCGAGATTTATCAATGGAGTATCTTCTGTTTGTTTGATAAATAAGCCCTCCATAAAATATATTTTAGTTACTTAATATTTTAATCTCTGTACGCCTGTTATTAGCTCTTCCCTCTTCAGTATCATTGGTATCTACAGGTTGTTCTTCACCATAACCTTTGTAAATAAGCCTATCGCCCGAAATGCCTTTTCCGGTTAAATAGTTTACAACAGATTTAGCTCTCTTTTCTGATAATGCTGAATTATAAGCATTGGTTCCCACATTATCTGTATGTCCTGAAATTTCAATTTTAAGTGCCGGATTATTTTCTAAAAATTTAGTTAATTTATCGAGTTCGGCTATCGACTTATCCATCAACTCATAAGAATCAGTTGCATAAAAAATATTGCGCAAAATAATTTTTTCACCCGGTTTAATAGGATTCAGTGCAACATCTTTAATAAACGGATCGGTAATTTCAAAAATTCCTTTCAAAGAAAAGTTATCCGAATAAAACAGGTAACCTGCTTTCGAAACATTTAATGCATAATCGCTATCGGAAGGAATACATACTAAAAACTCACCGGTTACTTTATCCGATTTTGCTTCCATAACTGTTTCATTTTTATCCAGGTTGATTAACTCAAACTGAGCTTCAAGTTTTTTGTCTGAATCAGCATCAAACACAACACCTTTAAAATAAGACACAGGATTTGGGCGGATTTCATCATACAATTCGAATTCAAAAAGGTCTCTTCCACGGTTACTTAAACGGTCAGATGCAAAAAAGGCCCTGTCGGCGCCAGCATTTACTATTAAACCTACTTCGTGATAAACTGTATTTATTGGATAACCCAAGTTTTCAGGATCAGACCAGCTACTATCTTCTTTTTTTGTGGCTTTAAAAAGATCAAATCCTCCCATTCCGATTAAACCTTCAGATGAAAAATATAATGTTTTGTTATCGTGATGAATAAATGGTGACTGTTCTTCACCAGGGGTATTTATATGACTACCTAAATTTTCTGGTTTTGTCCATCTCCCGTCTGGCAAGCGTTCACTTTTCCAAATATCTTTCTGTCCTATTCCACCAGGGCGGTTACTAATAAAATACAACGTTTTACCATCGGGAGAGATTGATGGTTGTGCTTCCCAGTGAGAAGTATTTACAGGAGCACCAATATTTACCGGTACTGACCATTCATTACCGGTTTTTTCCGACATATAGATATCGCATCTTCCTTTTCCGTCGGCACGGTTACAAGCAGTAAAAAACATGGTACGCCCATCGGCGGTAATAGTTTGAGCTCCTTCGTTTCCTGCTGTATTAATTTTTTTACCTGCATTTACAGCTTTAGACCATTGCCCATTATCTTTATAACTGATATAAAAATCCTCTTGAACATTACGCATTCCGGGAGGCAGCTCCTGTTCATTGGCAAGCGGTTTATCATCCTTAATATGATCATCCTCTGAATAATCAACTAAATCTTTGGGTATTAAACGGGTAAAAATTAACGTTTGCTCGTCGGCAGTTAATGTAGGCCAGTATTCATCATAAACTGTATTTATATTTTCGCCTAAATCTATAGGATTGAATGGTACCGGGTTGTTTACCGCTTCGATAGCAAACTTACATGATTGTAAAACCCGCTCTGCCTGTGAACGTGAGATCGGTTTTATATCTTTATATGTGAGATATTTTTCTAAATGCTTTTCAGCTGATTCAAAATCTTGTTCCATCATTTCTAACTGCCCAAGCGAGAAATAAATACCCGAAAAAAAGTCAGGATCAATAGCAATAGCATTGTGATATGATTCGATGGCCTTATTGATATTCCCATTATCCATATAAATTTCAGCAAGAACAATATGTGCTTCGATAAATTTTTTATCCTTATCAATTGCTTTTTGCATTAAATCGGCAGCATTAAAATAGTCCATACGCCCGAATGCATTTAAAGCTTCTTCATAAAATTGTATCGCTTTTTTATTTTTAGTGGTATAATCATATTGAGCAAAAAGCATTTGCGAAGAAAAAACAAGTACAATAAATAAGACATATTTATTCATAACAGAAATATTGAAAATTTAAAAATTGAAGTTACAAAAATTTAATGAATTAACCAGCATTATTCATAAAATTCATGAATAATGCTGCTGACGTAGGGAAAATATAATATTTATGAATACGTCAGATTAAAACATATAATTATGGAATATGCATAAATTTATGAGCCTGAAGCGATATATTCCATTTAGGATAAGTTTTAACATAATCAACAATTCCCAAAATATTTTGCTCATATCGACTCCACTCCGATTGCAAAAATAGCGTACAGTCATTTTTTACTCTTACTGCACATTCTTCAGCCCATTTAAAATCTTCGTTTTCGTAAATAATCACTTTTAATTCGTTGGCAAAAGCGAAATATTCATCTAAAGGAGGGCTTTGCCTTTTGGGTGATAAACATACCCAATCCCAGGTTCCGGTTAAAGTTTTTGCACCTGCTGTTTCAATAAACGTATCAATTCCATGTTCTTTCAACCTTGATGTTAGCGGTTCAAGGTTATATAAGCTGGGTTCGCCGCCGGTAACCACAACAGCATTAGCCGGTGTTTTTAAGGCATTGGCAACAATAGTATCCACATGCACTAAAGGATGTAATTGCGGGTTCCACGACATTTTCGAGTCGCACCAGCGGCAACCAATATCGCAACCGCCAATACGGATAAAATAAGCTGCCTTTCCGGTATGATATCCTTCACCTTGTAAACTATAGAATTCTTCAACCAAAGGCAATTCAAGGCCTTTATTTGCTATCTTTTCATCAAAATTTTCCATCATCACAAGTTTATGCCTGCAAAGGTAAAAGAATATTTAATTTTTAGGATTAAAACAAAAAATTAAACAATATCTTTAAGCAGCATAGAGCCTCTGGCGTTTTGAACAGCTAAATCAAAATCGTTAAGCATTTTTTTAATATGTTCTTTTTCAGTTGAATCCGCAGCTAATATTTTATCTACACCATGGTGGTCTATTGCATTTAATACAAAGCTTACCGTTAACTTATGAATATCCTGTGCCGGATGGTAAGCTTTTTCTTTATATTGATAAGTTAAAACTTCAGATAAAATTTTACTTTCAACCAGAATAAAAAGAATATCTCTAACAAGCCGTATAGGTATTTCAAGCTTCTGGCTAATTTCTTTAGCGGTCAATGAGTCATCTCCCTTTTCAAATTTTTTAATGATCAATTGTGCTACCATTAATGTTAACACCCGCCGACTGAATAAACTAAGGTTTTGGGTGTCAGGTTCAAATTCGTATCGCTCGACATTTTGAACGGCAAAAGATATTTCTGCTCCAAAAAGTATAATTAACCAGCTGATTTGCAGCCATATTAAGAATAAAGGAAGCGCAGCAAAGCTACCATAAATTGCATTATACCTGGAAACTCCAACCTGGAAATGGATATATGCCCATTGTACAAAAACAAAAATAGTACCTGCAATGATTCCGGCAACAAACGCTGATTTAAAATTAACTTTGGTGTTGGGCATCACTATATAAATAATGGTAAGCACCAGCCAGAATAGCACATATGGTATTAATTTAACAAGGAAAAAAATGATCGGTCTAATATATCCCAAGAATTCAACTTCAGCAGTAATTTGCGCTAATTGTGTGGAAATAAAAACATTTGAACTTGTTGACAGGATAATTAAAATTGGAGCAATGAGCATCATCGATAGATAATCGCTAAATTTACGAAACCATACGCGTGAAGTTCGAATTTGCCAAATAGCATTAAAAGAACTTTCAATATTTCCCAACACTTTCATTACAGACCACATTAATATAACAATACCAATACCTGCAATAATTCCACCCTTTGTATTCTCTAAAAAACTTTGAGCAAATTTTATAATCCAATCCAGCACTTCCTGCTGTCCCGAAAAGTTATTAATAAGTTGTCTTTCAAGGTGCTTTTCAAAACCAAAACCTTTAGCTATTCCAAATCCCATAGCTACTACAGGAACAACAGATAACATAGAAAAGAAAGTTAAAGCAGAAGCCCTTAAACCAACATTATCTTCTTTATAGCCACGAAAAGCAAGCAAAAGCACTCGTAACTGTTTTATTAAAAGAAGTTTATACTTAGGCATATTTTTTAAAGATATACGCCAGATATCTTCTTTTATAAAATCGATAATCTTTTTCAAAATGTTCATACTTATACATTTTAATATAATGAAAAGATAAATTTAAGAAATTATTGTAACTAAAACATATTCCTGTTAAAAATCTTAATTTTGTAATAAACATTATTGTTGATGGAACAATCTATAAATGATATCAATATCCAGATAAAACAATGTACGCTCTGTCGATTACATAAAACCAGGATAAATGCGGTTTGCGGAGAAGGCCCTCATCCATCGAAGATAATGGTTATTGCTCAGGCTCCGGGAAGAACCGAAGATAAAGAAGCAAAAATGCTTATTGGACCTTCAGGTAAAGTTTTTGAAAAACTTATACATTCGGCAGGTTTAAAACGCGAAAATATTTATATCACCAATCTGTTAAAATGTTTCTTACCCAACTGCCGCAAACCAAGGCGTGATGAAATGAATATCTGTTACAAAAAAATTTTAGAAAAAGAAATTGAGCTGGTAAAACCGGAAATTATGATTACCCTGGGATATCATGTAACCAAATTTATCTTTTCCCAAAACGGGCTTAAAATCCCTAATAAAATTGAGTTCAAAACCACTTTTGGACAACTATTTACTGCCAAAAACCGAAAAATTGTCCCCTTGCGACATCCGGCTACCGTGGTACATAAAAGCACAAACCTGAAAAAACTTATCGATGAATATGCAATATTAAAAACGCTTCAATCTAAATGCCCATATTTTGACCAATGTAAAATACCAGAAAACTATAAAAACGGACTGATTCCCAAAGATCTCCTTGATAAGTTTTGCCATGGAAACTGGAAACGCTGTAATCGATATAATGATTACAACAAAGGTTTACTCCCGGATGAATCCGTTTTACCGGAATAATTTTAACACCACCTTCCTACATCTCCAGATCGGCAGTTAACATTTATACACCTTACTAATAAATCCAAACGAAAGATAATAAAAACTGGATTTCTGATATTTAAACCCAAATTAAGCGATTATTCTCTTCGGTCATGAGCTAGAGGTTCTTGCTCACTTCATGACTTTTACTTATTTAATTAATTTAAAAATATTTTTTGTCAGGAATATCCCGCTTATACGTCTAATTATAAAAAAATGAGAATAACATATTTACTTTTATTAATACTTGTTTTCTTTGCTTGCGAACAAGAAGATGAACATGCCATTAATTATAAATATAATCAATATAGCTGGCGTGTAGATACAACGAAAATGTCTGGAACAAATATAAGGCCGGTTTTCCCTATTGTAACTCAAGTAGAATATGTAACTCCATCGGAATCATCTCCGGAACTTTACGATGAATCTCGTGTTTTAATTACTCTGCAGGGAAAATCAGTGTTTGTATATCCATTAAGCTATATGCACATTGAAGTTTTAAATCAATTTGCTGGCAATAAATATTTTGCCGTAACATACTGTCCTATCACAAGAAGTGCAATGATATGGAACCGAAAAATTGAAAAAGAAGTTTTTACGCTGGCAGCATCAGGAGTATTATACAAGGAAAATCTTGTGATTTATGATATTGAGTATGAACAATTCTGGTCTCAAATGTTAATCAGCAAAATTTATGGAAATGGAAAACGTGACAAACCTGAAATGTTATCATCATTTGAAACAGATTGGCAAACAGTAAAGAATAATTTTCCAAATGCTAAGGTTTTCAATGGTGAATATAATAATATATCTGACTCTCTTTTACATCCCTCATTAAAAAAAGAAACTCCCGGAACAGATGATAATGATAATAATAACTATAATTTAAATTACACCGAAGGAGAAAAGATTTATGGTATCATACTTCCTGGCGAAGTAATAACCTATAGCCACAATGCCATTGGGAATGAAATGAAAATAATCCAACATAATGATATGGTCCTTGTGAGTAGTGGCCAACCTGAATTTGTTGTGAGTTTTTATACGGAAAGTTTAGAATTATCATTAGTTAAAGATAATTTCCCGATAATCCTTTCTGATCAAAATAACAACAAGTATGACGTTTTTGGCAAGCCAGTAAATGTTTCCGGGATTAGTCCACTTATGCCAACAAATTCGTATAGTGCTTCATGGTGGGCATGGAAAAGTTTTTTTGATAGTTTCAGTGAGATTAAATGATAGATTGAATATTTCTATTTATGCTTAAATTCAAGATTTTTTTATTAAAATTTACATAGTTTTTTTGACTTTTACACGACCTTCCTATATCTCCAAACCGACAGGCTTAGCATTAAAATCCCATAAATCAGCAAACTAAAAAACTCATATGAAATATCCCGAAATCCTGAACCTTTGAGTAAAATCATACGGATTACTTTCATAAAGTAGTAAAATGGATTTATGATGTTTACATGCTGTGCCCACAGGGGCATACTTTCTGTGGGCGTAAATATACCGCCCATGAGGATAAAAACCAGCATAAAAAAGAAGGAAATAAACATTACCTGTTGTTGGGTAGATGAAATGGTTGAAATAAATAATCCAATACCCAATACAACCAACAAATAAGTCAGTGTAAATCCGAATAATAATAGAATGTTGCCAACGATAGGTAAGTCAAAAAATATTTTACCAATCAATAAACCAAAAGCCAGTTCGAATAAGGCTATAATCAGGAAAGGTACCAATTTTCCGATAATAAACTCATGTTTCCTTATGGGTGTAACATTAATTTGCTCAATAGTTCCAATCTCTTTTTCTCTAACAATGTTCATCGCGGCAAGAAACATACTTACAATGGTAACCAGCATTACAAGAATCCCGGGCAGCATATAGGTTTTATAATTCAACTCCGGATTATACCAAAAAGAAGCATTTACTTCAATAGGTTCCATTTCTTTTATTTGCGGCATTTTAGTTAAGTCCACAAGAATATTTTTATTAAAATCAGTTATTACCGATATTGAATAGCCATTGATTAAACTGGCTGCTGTTCCATTTATTCCATCAATTAAAAGCTGAATTTTAGTTGTATTTTCCCGTATTAAATCACGTTCAAAACCATACGGAATATGTAAAATGATATCGGCATTGTTTTTTAATATTTCGTTTTCGGCTTCTTTTATTGAAAGGGACCTTCCGGTTATTTTATAAAATGATGACCCTTCAAATTTATTAATCAATTTTGAAGACATGGATGATAAATCTTTATCTATCACAAAAAGCTCAATCGACTTCATTTCAAGCGTAGCAGCATGCACTAATACCACCAGCTGAATAATAGGAACACCAAATATGAGTGGCAACATGGTTTTGTTCCTAAAAATCTGTATAAATTCTTTTTGTAATATAAATTTTATCTTTCGCATTTCTAATTTCTAATTTCAAGTTTCAAATTAAACTCCTTTCAGTCGTTGAGCTCACCCAAAATCTTTCGGGATCGGTTCAAATTTCCAATTTCTAATGTCTAATTTCCAATTTCCAGTTTCAAATCCACCAACTCAAAAAAATTACTAAAATTCTTATCATAATATTTATTCTAACCTAACTTTAAAATTCCTTATACTTAATCCCAAAAAAATCAATGTCATTGCGATCAGGATCAAAGTTTCTTTCCACACAAACAGTATTCCTGAACCTTTAATCATGATATTTTTAATGATGATAATAAAATATTTTGCCGGCATAATAGTACTCAGCCATTGCAGAATTTTTGGCATATTTTCAATTGGAAAAATAAATCCGGATAAAAGCATAGTAGGTAACATTAATGCAAACATTGAGATAAACATAGCTACCATTTGGCTGTTACTTACCGATGAAATTAAAATACCCAGTGAAAGTGCCATAAAAATAAACAACAATGTCTCCAGTAACAACAACACTAAACTGCCCTGCATAGGCATTTCAAAAACAATGTAACTCAGTGCAATAATAACAACAGCATTTAAAAATGATAATCCAATGTATGGAATTACTTTTCCGATAACAATGGGCATTGACCGTAAAGGCGATACCAACAAAACTTCCATAGTACCCATTTCCTTTTCGCGGGCAATGGAAATAGATGTCATCATTGCAGAAACAAGCATTAAGATCAGAGCCATGGTTCCCGGAACAAACATGTAAACACCTTTTAACTCTTTGTTATATAAAATTTTCACTTCCGGAACAATTTCATAAGGTAAATTCTGCTCCATCAATTCATTTTTCATATAATTTCGGATGATTGCAGATGTATAATTACTCACAATATTGGCTGTATTAGCATCCGAAGCATCGGCAATGATTTGGATGCTGGCTTTTCCTTCTTTTTCTAATTTGGTGGCAAAATTTGACTCGAAAATAACCACTTCGCGAACATCTCCTTTTTGAAAAACATCTTCAATTTGCCCGTCACTTTGCAAGTTTTCATCTAAAATAAAAAAGCCTGATGAAAGTATTTTATGGGTAATTTCCTGCGTAATATTGTCTTTTGATTTATCTAGAATTGCTATTTTAACATCATTAATTTCATTGGAAACTACATACCCGAAAATTAAAATCTGAGCAACAGGCATACCGAACAAAATCAACATCGTACGATAATCCCTGAAAATATGCCTGAATTCTTTCTTTACAAATCCTAAAAAACGACTCATAGTGTTTATTGCTGATTATAATTTCTTACTTCTTACTTGTATCTTGTATCTTGAATCTTGTTTCTTGAATCTTGTTTCTTGTTAATCGTTTAAAATATAAGCAAGCCAGATTATCAACTACCGTGCTATTTTCAAAAAAACATCATCCATATTCTGCGCATTAAACTCATTTTTCAAAGCGGTTGGAGCTCCTATGGCTTCAATTTTTCCGCGTTCCATAATACAAACCCGGTCGCAATATTCTGCTTCGTCCATATAGTGAGTTGTTACAAATACAGTAATTCCGTTATGTGATGCTTCGTAAATCATTTCCCAGAAATCCCGACGAGTAATCGGGTCTACACCACCTGTTGGTTCATCTAAAAAAACAATTTTAGGATCATGCAAAATGGCTACAGAAAAAGCAATTTTTTGTTTCCAGCCCAATGGCAATGATTTTATGGATTTATCTTTAATATCTTCCATTTTTAACCGTTTAAGCAACGAGGCTGTTTTTTCTCTGATATATTTTCCTGACATACCATAAATTCCTCCATAAAACCGGATATTTTCTTTCACCGTTAAATCTTCGTATAAAGAAAACTTCTGGCTCATATATCCAATATTTTTCTTCACCTTATCCCGTTCTTTATAAACATTAAATCCGGCAACGATAACCTTGCCAGAAGTTGGTAACGATAATCCGGAAAGTATTTTCAATGCTGTTGTTTTTCCTGCACCATTGGCTCCCAAAAATCCAAAAATCTCTCCTTTCTTTACAGAAAAAGTCAGGTTGTTGTTAGCAGTAAAACCACCAAACTTTTTCACCAGGTTTTCTACTTCAATAATATTTTCAGTATGCTCTGTCATTATATTAATTCACAATTTTGCTATTAACTTTTATACTAATTCATCAATTCCATAAAACAATCTTCAATATTAGCAGATATTTCATGTATCTCAATTGCTTGATGATTTTTTAAACTTAATTCCAGTTTATTTTCATCAATAGCATCATTTTTGGATGTTACATGTAAATACTCACCAAAAGGGTAAACCGTATCTATATAATCAATCCTTTTTAAATCATAAATCAATTGATAAATATGATCAGATTTTATCGCCCATAATTTTCTTCCAAAATTTTGAATAATTGCATCCGGCTTATCTATCGACATTATTTTCCCATTCTGCATTAAAGCTACGCGGTCGCAAAGATTGGCTTCGTCCATATAAGGCGTGGAAACCAAAATCGTAATTCCTTTTTCTTTCAAGCGGATAAGCATTTCCCAGAATTCTTTACGCGAAACCGCATCGACACCGGTTGTTGGTTCATCCAAAATCAAAATATCGGGACTGTGAATCAACGCACACGAAAGGGCCAGCTTTTGTTTCATACCACCTGATAATCTTCCGGCCAACCTGTTTTTAAAAGGCTCAATTTGTAAATAAATATCCTTTATCAAGTCATAATTTTTTTCAATGGTTGTTCCGAAAATAGTTGCAAAAAAATTCAGGTTCTCTTCTACTGATAAATCCTGATATAACGAAAAACGCTGTGGCATATAACCCATGTTGCTGCGTATCTTCCTGTAGTCGTTCACCACATCGAGACCAAAAATTTTAGCATCGCCACTGGTTGGATAAATTAAGGTAGTAAGTATTCTGAAAATGCTGGTTTTACCTGCCCCATCAGGACCAATTAATCCAAACAACTCACCTTTGGTTACCGAAAAGCTAATACCTTTCACCGCTTCTATCTTTTCGTAGTTTTTTATCAGCTGGTTAACTTCTACTGCAAAATCTTTCATAATTGTTCTTAGTTACCAATAAAATATCATTTAAAATAAATGCTGTATGCTGTATCTTTTTTTTCACCGCTAAGGCGCTAAGCCACAAAGCTTTAATTATTCAGAAATTAGTATAATACTACTGCCTACTACAACTGCCACCTGCCTACTGCTGCTGTTTACTGTTACTGGTTACTGCCGCTTCATACTGCTACTCCCGATAATTCAGGACTGCCTACTTAAATTTAACTTCCCCCGGCATACCAATTTTCATTGTGCCGTCATTTTTAACACGTACTTTAATAGCATATACCATATTTATGCGTTCTTCTTTTGTCTGAATAATTTTAGGTGTAAACTCAGCCTGGTCTGAAATCCATATGACTTTTCCTTCAAATTCCTGATTTGTTTTTGCGTTTTGATCTACCAAAACAGTAACTTTTTGACCAATTTTTATCGATGGCAATTGTGCACCACTGATATAAACACGCAAATCAATTTCATCGAGCCGTGCAATTTTATACAATGCTTTTCCCATGGCAGCAATTTCGCTTTCTTGCACATATTTTTCCAAAACCGTTCCGCCTACCGGATTTGTAATTTTTGCTTTTCTAATCTTCTCATCAACCAAATCAATTTGACGATCCATCACCTTTATTTCTTTATCAATAGAATTAATTTGTGTTTTGGTAGCTTCAATCTGCTTTAACAAAACATCATACTTTCCGCTGACATCATCTAATTTTTGTTTTGTAGCTGCCTGGTCGTTATACAACTTTTCTACTCTGTTTTTTTCGGTTAACAAATTTCGTTTTTGTTCCTGCTGAACTTCAATTTGCGCTTTAATATTTTCCAATTTAGAAGCAACAACCTGTTTTTGAGCTTTTAATTGCTCTTTCTGAATATGTAAGGTAGAAGTATCAATCCATCCTACAGGCTGATTTTTCTTTAAATGTTGGCCTTCTTCGATATTAAATTCCAGCAATTTGCCCTGACTCTCAGCACTAACAATAATTTCTTTGGCTTCAAAATTTCCATAGGCATCTGAGCCATTGTCATTGTCATTGCATGCTGCTAACAACAACAGAATTAATAATAAATATATTTTTGATTTCATAACTGATAATTTTATTTTAAAAGTCATTCTTCGACAGGCTCAGAATGACAAATATTTACATTTAGCTTTTATCTTTAAATCTCTCCTTTAATGTACAAATAGTTAACAATCGACTGAACCCGTTTGATTTTATGGGTTTCGTAATTAATTTTCGCTTGTGTTTCGGCATTTAACTCAGTAATAAATTCGGTAGAAGTAATTACACCATTTTCCAATTTTGAACGAGCGCTATTTGTCACCTCTTCGCGTAATGCAATAATCTCCAAATCACTTTTTATAGCTTCTTTATAATTTCTAATGTTTGATTTTTCGTTATTTAAAGCAACTTCCAATTGTTTATTAAATGACTCTTCTTTGGCTTGGATAATATCTTTGTTGAGCGCAAATATTTCCCGCTGTCTTTTATTTTGGTTCCAGTCCCAAAATTTCCAACGAACACCAAGGCCAAGATAGTAGTAGGTATCAAATTCGTTATTAAGCATATTTAAACCGGGTTTGCCATAACCAAGCTGCGAAAAGGCATAAATCATCGGTTTATTTTGCTTTGATGTGGCTTTTATCGAAAAATCAATCTTCTCTTTTTGTAAATCAAATAATTGATGCTCTGGCCTGTTCCATTCAGAATTTTCATCCAACTCATATTCCGGGATTTTCAAAATTGAATTATCATCAATCGCCATTCCGGTAATTTCAGCTAAAATATTTAAAGCTGCAACTCTCTGATTTTTGATTTGATTGATGTTTTGTTTTAACTTTAATTTTTCCGCTTTTAATACATTCAAGTCAGAAGGTAATAAAACGCCGTTTTCCACTCCCGACTGAACAACAAATTCTTTCTCTTTAATTTCATTAAGCATAACATTCATTAACTCTTCATTTTTTTGTAGAATTAAGATAGCAAAATAAAATTTATTGATTTGTTCTTTTATATGATTTAGTTCTACCCTGTTATTCTGCTGATTAATTTTCAACTCAGCATTTTCAACTTGTTTAGCTGATTTAATTCTACCCCAGTCATAAATAAGTTGATTAATATCTATTGTAGTTTTATATTGGTCTTTTTCGGCTTGTGGAATATCAATTCCTCCAAAGGGTATATCAATTTCAATATCAATTACATCTGACTGGTATGTAGCCTGAGCCTTAAATTCAGCTTGTGGCAACCAGCCGGTTTTTAAATTCTTCATCTTTAATCCACTCATATTGGAATATATTTCCGACTCCCTTGAAAGCGGGTAATTATTCATCATCTGATCATAACAATCCTGAAGATGAATCATATTTTCCTGTGCCATTAATGAATTACTAAACCAAAGAAATAATATCAAAACTCGTCTCATCTCGCTATTTTTTTATTGCATTGGTGATAAAATCTTTAACAAACTCTTTTCGTTGTTTCAAAAATTGATTATATGCACTTTTATCATTAACAAACATTATTCCCTGTATAATGGGCCGTGCCACAATAGGAAAAATACATAAAGCAATTACATTAGTTAATAAATGTCTTGCATCAATAGATCGAATCAAACCTTTTTCAACTTCTGTCTGAATTTGCTTTTGAAGAATTTCAATCATATTATCTTCTTGAATATGAACATTTTTCTCAAAAATATTTACCAAAATCTGTGGGTTTCTATTTAACTCATTAATAACAAAACCCGGTATATAAGGATGTTTGTAAAGCAAGTTCATATAATTGTCTACAAAAAAATTTATTTTTTCCAGAATCGGTTTTTCAGATGCCATCATTTCTTTTACACGTGGCACAAATAATGAGAAGGCCAATTCAAAAACTTTTTCAAAGAGCTTTTCTTTGGTTCGATAATAATAATGTAATAAAGCTTTGTTTATACCTGCTTTATCAGCAATCTCCTGCATCCGGGCACCTGTCATACCCTTTTTCTGAAATACATCTTTTGCAGCATTCAGAATTTTCTGTTCAGTATTTAATTCATGTTCTGTCATAAAACTATAATAATTAACCAGTTAATTTAACCAAATTATTTAACTATCTATTTTAACCAATTAGTCAAAATTAAAAATACTATTTAATTCTACCAATTTTTTGATATTAATTTTTAATTTATGCTTACATTTGTATAAACTTCAATCGTCAATCAATTCAAATTAGCTATGGTAAAAAAGTATCTGATTTTTTTAATATTGCTACTTAGCTGGCTTACTAACGATGCTCAAAAACTAGCCGATAAACAATTTTCGTTAATAAACTATAACCTTGATATAACAAAAAAAATCCGGAGTGAATTAACCGAACTCGAACCTTTTATCAACAGTATCAAAACATATAATGACCCGGGCAATGATAAACTAAAGGCTATCTTAGTCCATACCATTTATTTTACTTTTAAAGAGGTAATTGAAAGAGATCTTGAAATAGAAATATTACCAATCAATACCTTTATGAGGGATGTAAAATATGATGATTATGGTTACCCAATAACCTCAATACGCAGAGCTTTACGCAAAGGTTATTCGCAATACTACTTTAAGATTGATATGAAAATTGAAAGTATCACTAAACAAAAAAAATCAGAAAACCCGGAAAAATATCAAGATATCAATTATTCAACAACCTACCCTCAAATTACAATAAACATGACCATTTATAGCAAAGATGGAATAATTCCGGCATACAACCTTACAGGAACCGCTGATGCAGCAAGGCCTTTACAGGTTAATGAATATTTATTAAAAGGGTTTGATAATACCGAAATGAATATTGCCCTTCCCGAAGAAAACCAGGCTGACAATATTTATACCGTATTTTACCGGGCCACCAAAAATCTAATTCAGGATTATCTGAACAAGTAATTTATGCAAAATTATTATGCTTTAGGAATAATGTCAGGGACATCACTCGATGGGCTTGATATTGTTTTGTGCCAGTTTTCTTATTCAAATAAATGGACTTTTGATATAATTAAAGCCAAAACTTTAAAATATGATCAAAACTGGAAAGATCAGTTACAAAGTGCAGAACAGTTATCGGGATTAAAATTATTAAAACTTCATAAAAATTATGGGCGCTTTATTGGTGAAAAAATAAATCAGTTTTTAAAAGGCATTAATGAAAAACCTGATTTAATTGCCTCGCACGGACACACAATTTTCCATCAGCCTGAACACAAATTAACTTTACAAATTGGAGATGGTGCTGAGATTGCATCTGAAACAGGCATTACAACTGTTTCGGATTTTAGGTCACTGGATGTTGCGCTGGGTGGACAGGGAGCTCCATTGGTACCTATTGGTGACGAATTGCTTTTTAACGAATATGATTATTGCCTCAATATTGGTGGATTTGCCAATATATCAACAACAAAAAATAATAAAAGAGTTGCTTTTGATATTTGTCCTGCAAATATTATATTAAATCAACTCGCCAATAAAATGAACAAGCCTTTTGATAAAGATGGCATATTAGGTAAAACAGGAAAAAAGGATTCTGTTTTACTCAAACAACTTAATCAAATCGATTTTTATCAATTACCAAACCCAAAATCATTAGGGAAAGAATGGGTTGAAGAAGTTTTTATTCCTGTTTTAGCTCAACAAGACCTAAAAACAATAGATCAAATAAATACTCTTTACGAGCATATATCCGATCAAATAACAAAAGTAATTTCCAGTAATCCTGAAAAAAAAGTTTTAGTTACCGGAGGTGGAACTTATAATAAATACCTTATCGAACGGATTCGGGCAAAAACCAAAACACAGATTATTATTCCATCAAAAGATATTGTTGAATATAAAGAAGCAATTATTTTTGGATTATTGGGAGTTTTAAGGTTTAATCGGAAGATTAACTGTTTATCATCGGTAACGGGAGCAAAAAACAATACATCTTCTGGGGTAATTAACCTCATTTAAATGCATTTACTAATCATTCTAAACCATTTTATATATTTTTTGTCTTAATAACAATCCTTTTATATTTGTAATTACATAAAAATTAAACTTAACATATTATGGAAAATTTTACAGCCTATAACCCAACAAAACTTCACTTTGGGAGAGATGTTGTTGAACAGCTAGGAGAAGCCGCACAGGAATATGGAAAAAAAATATTGTTAATGTATGGAAAAGGTTCTATCAAGAAGAATGGGATCTACGACCAGGTAATTAAACAATTAAAATCTTTTGATGCTGAAATTATTGAATATTCAGGAATAAAATCCAATCCGCTGGTTGATGATGTAAACGAAGCTGCTCAACTGGGTAAATTAAGCAATATCGACTTTATTTTAGCAGTTGGTGGAGGTAGTGTAATTGATTCAGCAAAAATCACAGCTTTATCCATAGCCAATAATACCGATCCGTGGGCAATTATGAAGTTAAAAGTTAAACCAAAAGCCACTATTCCACTAATTGCAGTACTAACGTTAGCTGCTACTGGTACGGAAATGAATGGTGCTGCGGTTTTACAGAACCATGAAACGGATGAAAAAATTGGTTTTGTTTCCCCACTGAATTTCCCAAAACATTCATTTTTAGACCCAACCTACACATTTTCAGTTCCAAAAGATTATACTTCCTATGGAGTTGTAGATTTAATAGCTCACTCACTGGAAGGCTTCTTTGGTGAAGGAGATGCAACACTTACCGACCGCTTTGTTGAAGCGATTATAAAAGAAGCGATGGAATATGGACCCAAAGTAATAACGGACCCTAAAAACTATGAATATCGTGCAAAAATTATGTGGGCTGCCACAACAGCATTAAACGGATTAACCAATCATGGAAGGAAATCCGGCGATTGGGGTGTTCATGATATTGGACATAACATATCTTACCTCTTTGATACTCCGCATGGTGCAACATTATCTATTGCTTTCCCAGCGTGGCTTAAATTACAAAAAGAAAGAATACCCGAAAGGATATCTAAACTTGGAGAGCATTTATTTGGTAATCCATCTATAGATGAAACCATCGAGGGTATCGAAAAGTTTTTTAAATCAATAGATTCACCAATAAAACTCTCGGATATCGGAATTGGAGAAGATAAAAAGAAAGTAATTACCCAACAAATATTAAAAAATGAGGTCAATGGTATGGTTCACAAATTAGAAGATGACGATCGGAAAAAGATAGTAGAATTAATGATGTAATTAAAATTATTATTGGGAGTTAAAGAATTTTGTCTCTTTTTTTCCGGTTCTTTAACATGAAGTTTAATTTATAAGTTAAAACATTCAAATATTTTTCTATTTTTGTCTCTTTCAGATAAAAAATTAAATATTAATAAACAATCAATAAATACATTAACTATGAAAAAAACGCTTTTAACACTTACATTAACACTCTTAACGGCAATGTTTGTACATACATCATTTGCCTGTACAAATTTTCTAGTAACTAAAGGAGCCAGTACGGATGGTTCAACAATGATCACGTATGCAGCAGATTCGCATGTACTTTATGGCGAATTGTATCATTGGCCAGCAGCTGATTATCCGGAAGGAGCAAAGCTAAAAATCTATGAATGGGATACTGGTAAATATCTGGGAGAAATTGACCAGGTAAGTCACACCTATAATGTAGTAGGTAATATGAATGAACATCAGTTGGCTATTGGTGAAACTACTTATGGTGGACGTTCAGAACTACGCGACACAACTGGAATTATGGACTATGGAAGTCTAATTTATGTAACACTGCAACGAGCAAGAACAGCCCGTGAAGCGATAAAAATTATGACTAACCTGGTAAAGAAATATGGTTATTACAGTTCAGGCGAATCGTTCTCAATAGCTGATCCTAATGAAGTATGGATTATGGAAATGATTGGAAAAGGCCCTGGTATTAAAGGCGCTGTTTGGGTAGCCCGCCAAATTCCTGATGGATATATCTCTGGCCATGCTAATCATGCACGTATTACAACTTTCCCAATTCAAAAAGAGAATAATTTTAACAACCCTAAGCAAACAACTTACCATTCGCCTGATGTTATAGATTTTGCAAAAGAAATGGGTTATTTTGATGGAAAAGATAAAGATTTTAGTTTTTCAGATACTTATGCTCCAATCGACTTTGGTGGTGCACGATTTTGCGAAGCTCGTGTTTATGCTGGTTTTAACAGAGTTGCCAGTGGAATGGAAAAATACGAAGATTACGCCATGGGTGAAAATCTGGAAAACAGAATGCCTTTATGGATTAAGCCTGACAAACAACTTTCTGTTCATGATGTAATGGAACTTATGCGCGATTATTACAAAAATACACCCATGGATATGACCAAAGATGTTGGAGCAGGACCATATGGCAATATTGTTCGCTGGCGCCCATTATATTGGGAAGTAGATGGCGAAAAATATTTTAATGAAAGAGCAATTTCTACCCAACAAACCGGATTCTCCTTTGTATCGCAAAGCAGAAACTGGTTACCCGATCCAATTGGCGGAATTCTTTGGTTTGGTGTAGATGATACATATTCTACTGTTTATGTACCTATGTATTGCGGAATGACTGAAGCACCAGAATCTTTCGCCGTTGGAAATGGTTCTTTAATGGAATTTGAAGATGATGCTGCATTCTGGGTTTTCAACCAGGTTTCAAACTTTGCTTATACCAGATATTCGCATATGATACCAGAAATACAAAAAGTGCAGAGAGAACTGGAACTTGGATTTATTGAAGAGCTAAAAGGCATTGATAAAGCAGCCTCAGAAATTTATAAAAATAATCCTGAACAAGCGATAAAATTTATTACCAATTATTCAAAAGATCAGGGTGATTATACCGTTCAAACCTGGAAAGAATTATACAAACACCTGTTTACGAAATACATGGATGGTAATAAAAAAGAAGCCCGACCTGTACCTGAGGGTTATAAGTATATTACTCCAAAAATTGAATATCCTGGATATACTGAAGAATGGTATAAATTGATTATCGAGAAAACAGGAGATAAATTCAAGGTAAAAGAATAAGATAATTAGAATATTATAAAACATCTCAAATAGTACAAAAAACCGTCAGTTACTGGCGGTTTTTTTATGCAGTATGGATTCGAGAATAATCACAAATGATATCAAAAAAAAATCTATTCGCAACTAAATTCTCTGATAACAAGAATCTAATATTAAGAAATATAAACAGTTATAATTTTCTATGAGATAAGTTTTTGTAATTAATAATTTTTTAAGATATTTGCTGCCGCTAAAAGGCAATAAAAACAAATATTTTAATGATAAAAAATTATTAGTTGTCAAAAAATATTTGTAATATTGCGCTCTGTTAAAAAAACGAATACAAAATTTAAAATAGTATATCAGGATGGATTTAATGAAAGTTGCTGAAAAAGAGCTCGCTGTAAAAAAAGATTTTCCTGAATTTAAATCAGGCGATACCATTACCGTACATTATAAGATTAAAGAAGGTAATAAAGAGAGAATACAGAACTTTAGAGGTGTTGTTTTACAAAGAAGAGGTTCGGGGCAAAACGAATCTTTTACGGTAAGAAAAATATCAAGCGGTGTAGGCGTTGAAAGAATTTTCCCGTTGAACTCTCCTTTTATCGATGCTATCGATATTAATAAGAAGGGCCGTGTGCGTAGAGCAAGAATTTTTTACCTGCGTAATTTAACTGGTAAAAAAGCTCGAATCAAGGAAAGAAGATTCTAAAGATAATCAAAATAAAAAGCAAAGCCTTCCAGTTTCGGAAGGCTTTTTTATTAGGATAACCTCCAATAAGAAATCATTCTAATTGGAGGTTATTGTTTTTATTATCTTTATTCGTTCCTTATTTTATCAGCTTTGACCCTTGCAGCAGCGACTATGCTATCCGCTTTTTTATCGGCTTCTTTAATCACCTGATCAGCCTTTTGTTTCGCTTTTTTCTCAAGCTCATCAGCCGTTTTTTGTGCGGCAATCTTTGCAAGATATCCTTCCTTAGCTGCTTTTTTAACCAATGCATCGGCTTCTTTTTTACCTTGGGTTAATAGCTTATCAGCCGTTTCACGAGCCTCTCTTTTTATTTTGGCAGCTTCTTTTTCTGCATCATCAATAATTTTCTGAGCACGTTCTTCAGCCTCCTCCCTGGCTTTATTTTCCAGTTCTTCTTTTTGCTTTTTAATTTCATCGCGTGCCCTTTCTTTTAAATCCTCCTTTACATTGCTTTTGCTTTCTTTTAAATCAAGCGTAATTTTAGGATCTGTTGTAGTTCCAATAATTTTTGCTTTTACATTAATATTATCGCCTGCATTTATTTCAACTCCTTTTGATGCTGCTTGTGATAATAGCCCATCAATTACTTCATTGGCAGCCGAACCCATATATTTTCTTGGTACAGTTAATGCTAAATCATAGTTGAGTGTTTGATCAATACCATGCGAGCCGCCAATAACCATTTTAATGTCTTCTACATTAGTTTCAAAAGGCTCAACTATAATCCTCCCATTAGCAATACTAAAACTAACATTTAGATCCTCAAATTCGTTATTGAACTTATCTCCCAGGTTAAGTAAATCAGCAAGTTTATCAAAAGTTTCAGAATCGACTACCTGCAAACGCTTCGATTGTAATCTTCCGTAACCATTAACTGTACTTAGTATTGGATTCATGGTAGAGTCTATTAAACTACTATAATCAAATTTAATAGATACTTTACCCTTGCAGTTTTTTAAAATTGGAGCAATCGACTCAATCATACTAAATGAGTTTACCACCTTTTCAACTTCAACGCGTTCAATATTAAGGCCCATAGTAGCCGATGGCTTTTCCATATTCTGTGTGTTATATTCACCATCGACACTAAATTTACCATCCAGCAAATCCATATTCAGATTATCCATTAACACCTTTTTATCTTTAACCAAAAAAGTTCCGGTTAAATTGGTTATGTCCATTTTATCATAAACAATATGATCCAGGTTAGAAACCAACTTGAAATCAATATTACCCGGGATTTCTATTACTCCAGTTGCAGCAGTATCAGTTTCCTCAGTTTTGCCTTCAATCGATCCGGTTTCATCGTCTTTAGTGGTTTGCTCTGCTTCTGAGGATTCAGTTGTCATAAACTCATTTACATTAATAAATGTAGAATTAAATTGAAAATCTCCTCTTAAAGTACCATCGCTTAAAGCGTATGCAATATAATTATCAATTTTACCCTGCAACTGAAAATCGCTCTCTCCTATTTCAGCATTAAATGATTGCAATTTTAAAAATTGAGGCGAGAAGTTAAAAGTGGTCTCAATAATTTTAACGGCTGCTGGCAATTCCTCACTTTCAAAAATAAAATCCTTAACCTGTAGTTTGCCATTTGCTTTAAAATCTTCGTATCGTTCATTTTCAATGGTAGAAAGGTTTCCAGCAATATCAACATCTGCAACTATTTCTCCGTCAAGACTCATCCCTTCTAATGGCAGAGCATCAGCCAGTGAATTTAAAATAATATGTGCATCAACATTCCCTTCAATATATGGATCACTAAAAGGTGTTCTGACAAACATTTTCAGATCGAAAGGATTTTCTGCCATTTCAACATGAAAACGATTTAAGTCTACTTTGGTTTCATCGTTATTTACACCATCATAAAAAACATCTAAATCAATGTTGATGTTATCAACAGACTTTGGCAAGTCGGGATATTGAAACATGGCATTTTCAACCAAAAGTTTTAGATTTGCCCTGGGCATTAGATTTTCATTATATATGCCTTTTACATCACCATAAAGAATTAATTCTCCATCTGTTTTCAACGCTTCAAACCCTTCCATATAAATAGCAGGAACCATTGAAAGCAAAGATTTAAAACTTGTTTTCCGGGTATTAAACTTTATATCTACATTTATATCATCATCTGGCATCTCAACAACTCCGTCGAATCCAAGTGCAATAGCATTTAACAGAAATTGGTTTTCTTTAAAAGTAAAAATCATATTTTCTAAATCTGCACCAATGGTCGCATCAAAACCAAAATTTGCATTTTTTAAATAGCGTATGCCACCCATATTAACATTTATAGCATCTATAGAGGTTTCAATGGTTAAGTCGGAATAATCCATTCCTAAATTTCCTTTGAGCAAGAAATTCAAATTATCAATGACCGCTGTAAGATTTGCTGTTTTATCGGTATACTGTATTTTGGCATTTTTAATCTGAAATTTTTGCAAATCAACCCGATAATCCTTGGGCTCTGATGGAGTTTTTGTAATAGTATCTTTCACTGTTTCTTCTAGTAAAAGACTATCAGGAACTTCTTCTATAGGCTTTGCAATATCCCAACTAGCAGCACTATCGGCTAATACCGTAGCATTTATAAAAGGTTTATCCAAAACAATGCCCTTCACTACAATTTCCTTTTTAAGTGCACTGATTAAATCAACCTGGACATTAAACGATTGGAAATATACCAAAGTGTCGTTTTCAAATTGGTCGATTCCTATAACTGACATCTCATGCAAGCCCAAATTAAAATCGGGGAAGGACTTAAATAGCGATAATTTAAAATCAGTAAATTCTACTTTTGCATTTACATTTTTATTGATTTCATCTTTAACTTTTGCTAACATATCATCCTTAAAAAATAAGGGTAATACAATTAAAAGAATGATAATTAATAATAGTAACGACAAAATAATTCGAAAAAACCACTTAACAAACTTTTTCATGATGCAGTATTTTTAGTAAATAATTATAGATATCAAATTAGCTAAACAATAATCAAATTTAATAAATAATTGCACTGAATAATATTAATTAGATATTAATATTGAGTTTTTCGTTTTGATTGAGCTAAAAGTCTAGATAAATTTTTTATAGGGATAAACAAAGCTAAAAAATATATGATTTGAAGATATTTTTATATATTTGCACCGCATTTGACTATCAGGTCAACAATTAAGTGATTAAAATGTATCAAACATTGAACCTGTAGCATAACGGATAGTGCACCTGACTACGGATCAGGAGGTTGGGGGTTCGAATCCCTCCAGGTT
>CAZSIC010000030.1:0-33229 GCA_964606845.1 uncultured Bacteroidales bacterium | reverse complement strand
TTTTGTGGTTTCGGTATCGAAGCAGTATCAGAACCAGGGACTTAGCTTGCCTGATTTAATCAATGAAGGTAACCTGGGACTTATCAAAGCTGCTAAACGGTTCGACGAAACCAGAGGCTTTAAATTTATTTCTTATGCGGTTTGGTGGATACGGCAATCTATTCTGCAAGCGTTAGCAGAGCAAGCAAGAATTGTTCGTTTACCCTTAAATAAAATCGGATCGATTAATAAAATAAACCGTGCATTATCGGAACTTGAGCAGAAGTACGAAAGGGAACCTTCTGTGGATGAAATAGCCAAAACTATTGAACTGGCTCCCCGAGATATTAAAGATGCTATGCGTAGCTCCGGAAGGCATGTAAGTATGGATGCTCCACTTACCGATGGCGAAGAGGGTGATATGTATGAAGTTCTATTGAGCGATGAAAGTCCAAGTCCTGACGGGAAATTATTAAATGACTCCTTAAGAAAAGAGATTGAAAGAGCCCTTTCTTCTTTAACTGAGCGCGAAGCCAATATTATAAAACTTTACTTTGGCTTAAATGGGAAACATCCTTATACCTTAGAAGAAATTGGAGAAGAGTTTAATCTTACACGCGAAAGAGTCCGTCAAATAAAAGAAAAAGCCATTAAGCGATTAAAGCATACAACCCGAAGTAAAATTCTTAAAACATACCTGGGCTAAAAAAATGCTTTAGCCAGATTTAATGCCCAGGAAACTAAGCCGTTTCTTTTTTTTATTTATTTTTGTAAGGTATAAATAATTAAAAAACCATGAATCATTTAATCTCTCCATCATTACTTTCTGCCGATTTCGGAAACTTAGAGCGTGATATAGATATGATAAATAATAGTGAAGCCGATTGGTTTCATCTGGATATTATGGATGGTATTTTTGTTCCAAACATATCTTTTGGATTTCCTATAATTAAGGTTATTAAAAAATACGCCAAAAAACCATTAGATGTTCATTTAATGATTTTTGACCCCGACCGCTATATTGATGATTTTCATAAAGCCGGCGCAGATATATTAACAGTACATCTCGAAACATGCAACCATTTACACCGTACTGTTCAGAAAATAAAATCGTTGGGCATAAAAGCCGGAGTTAGCCTAAATCCGCATACTCCGGTACATTTATTAAAAGATATTATTGCTGATGTGGATTTGGTTTTGATTATGTCAGTCAATCCGGGATTTGGAGGACAAAAATTTATTCCAAATGCACTCGAAAAAGTTAAAGAACTAAAACAATTAATTACAGAAAAAAACTCTAATGCTTTAATCGAGGTTGATGGAGGAGTAGACAATAACAATGCAAAAGCATTAATTGTTGCTGGATGTGATGTATTGGTTGCCGGCAGCTATATTTTTAAGTCAGAAAATCCAACCGAAACAATTAAGGGATTGAAAAATCTATCATTTTAATATATCTCTTAACTGCTAAGACACAGGGCGCAAAGATATTATTTAGAAATGAAATGTAAGATTTAATTGCTTCATTTCATTTTTCATTTTTTCTTGCAAAACCTCAAAGCTGCAAAAAAATTTGCTATCCTCTTTACGCTGATTTTAATGCTATGGTTAGCAGGCAAGCCATCTGCCTACTGCCGATGCCTACTGATATCTGTCTTATTTATTTTTACAAATCTTAAATACTACTCTTTTCCTTCCAAATAATTTTGCAAATAAGCATACCGTTCTGTTAATTTCCCATCTTTGGTTATGGTTGCTCTTTCGATCATTCCGGTATCATCATTTCCAAAAAGCGATGGAAAGACTTTGTTCATTAAATCTTTACCAAAATCCATAGAAGCATTTCGTGGGAGTTCTCCCGGTAAATTATCAACGGCCATTACCGTAATATTTTTAGGGCAAATAAATGGCCTTTCGGCCTCTCCTGTTTCAGGATTATAACCATAAAATGGATCGGCAATAGTCGATGCCCTCACGGTTGATGCAATAGGGCCATTAACATCACAACTAACATCAGCAACGACTGTAATTTTAAAATCGGGGTCAAGGTAATCTTCTTTGGTAATAAATTTTGGCGATTTAGGATCCCAGTAATGGCATGCTATAAAAAGATCAGTAACCTTTGTATAGGGTTTAAAAGTCGACTCATATTCTTCGGGATGATTAAAAAAATGCTGCAAATTAAAATGCATTCCACCCTTATGCTTTACATAATGCTCAGGATCTAAACGGCATAATACCGGCTCGTCGAAATCCTTATGCAGGAATTCATCAGGAGTAACTTCACGAATATCAAGTTGGCTAAGCGTTTCCATAGCTCCCATAGCTACTCTACCCCCTCCTGTTACCAGGATTTTTTTCTTTTGTAGTTTAACAAGTCTTAATCCGGCAAACATCTCTTCCATATCGCGACATTGGTGTGCCGGCTTCAATTCAAATGAATCGGTGCGGATTCCGCGTGCTCTTAATCCATTGTACGCACCAACAATTCCAGCCCAACGACCAAAAGCAACAATTCGTTGATCATCATAGTCGGTTAAATACTCATAATCAACCAACCGGATTTTCTTTTTAATAATTTCCTGCAATAACCCACGGTTATAGGGCTGCTTTTTACCTACATGGGCAAAAAACATATACGTTTTATCTTGAATTAATGTAGAAGGCTCAACTTCTTTTACTCCAACCATAATATCACAATCGCTTAAATCTTCTTTAACATTTAAGTCCAGGTATTGATATTCCTCATCCGTATAACATCTGATATCGCTTGGTTGGATATATAATTCGGTATTTGGAAACCGCTCGGTAAGTTTAATAGCTAACGATGGCGTAACAGGTACACGTTTATCAGGGGGATTTTTCGTTTCGCGCAACACTCCTACTTTTAATTTTTTCATAATCATTAGTAATTTTAATTGTATTTATGAGTGCTCTAAATTAACTTTTTTTAACGAAAATAATTATTAATGCGTAAATGATTTTGTAACTTTGCATTTCCAAAAACATTTCAATTGGGGCTGACCTGGTTTTGACGGTACGGTAAATTGGAATGTAAGCATGCCGAGCATTGGGTGTTGGCTCGTAAATATCAAGGCTCAGATTTATAAACGGCGAAAATAACTACGCGCTTGCAGCTTAATATCACGAAGTGAATTAAGCTTAATTCCGACGCCAAGGTGTGTCGGAACAAGCTGTCTCTCAAACAGCGCAGTTTAACCGCAGTTTGAATATGAGGCATCGTAAAAGTTAAACTAGTTCGATTAGGGCTTCGATAACCGGGCGAAATTTAATGGAAGCTAAGGACTGATTGGGCTGCTCTTTGCCACGTCAGTCACGAAAACCCAAAAAGAGCTAAGCATGTAGAAAGCATTTTGGTTCCTTATTCGGACGCGGGTTCGACTCCCGCCAGCTCCACCTTCGCTCTTCGTAGCTTTAGCGAAGAAGAGCTTCGGTCTCTTCCCAAAGCATACTCAGAGCTTCGGTGGATACAATCCACCTTTAACTATTTTGCCAGTATTACTTCATGAAATCAAAAAGAATTACTAATTTAGTTATCCTTTAACTTAATCTGGCGACTAGATGTGGTATGTTTATATTTTACAGTGCAACAATAAATGTTATTATACAGGTTGTACCAATAATATTAAGCAGAGATTAGAAAGTCACACTAAGGGCAAGGTACATTACACTAAAGATAAACTCCCGGTTAAACTGGTAACATACATTGCATTTACAGAAAAACATAAAGCTTTTCAGTTCGAAAAATACCTTAAATCCGGTTCCGGTATTACTTTTAGGAATAAAAGATTAATTTAGTACCTTCTATAGACTTTAGCGTAGGAGAACTTCTATTATTGTTTTTAATTTACCTCTTAGTAATTCAAATCGTTCTGATTGGGAAAAAGGATTTAAATGAACTAAAACAGCTTCTTCCATTTTATCACTTAAAAGTTCATTAAACTGTTTAGTTAAGAATTCTTTTACATCATAAGGAGCAGAAGTAATTTCGTTAACCAGATTGGTATGATTATCGAGTATATACACAATATCTTCGAAGTCCTTGCTTGTCCGTGGATCGTTTGCGCCACGATTGTTGTAGGCTTCAAATTTAGTAGCTAAAAAATAAGCGACCGATAATATTCGAACGGGTAATCCAGGTTCTAATTCCAGCGTTTGCAGAAGCTTAAAACCGGGACGAAACCACCTGTTAGCCGGGGCCCAACCAATTTCCTCAGTTGCCATCACATCAACAGGAATCCCATCGTAACGAAAACGACACATAACAGTATCTTCGGAACTTTGAGTAAACCGTTTGCCTGCCAGTTCCTGTCTTAAATTCTCTAACTGACCCAATGTTGTAATTTCCAACGAAATGTCGATATCCTGTGTAGGGCGAACCTCACCGGCAGCAGGATCATCGATATACAAACCAACTACAGCTCCACCCACATATACCACCCGATTATTTAAATCGCCCAATGCACGGGCAATTTGTTTAATAACACCGATATTGATTTCGTTGGTTTGTGGCATTATACGATTCGTTTTTTGAGTTCCTGAATTGCTATTTCCTGTTCACGGGCACGGCCAACCCTTAAAACATCTACCAAAGCCAGTAATTCGTGCAATAATGAATCTAATTTAACGGCATCGACAACCGATGAATACAATGGAACAATGCTTTGTCCCCTGACAGAACCTTTACCCGATGGCCACACATATTTCTCTTCGCTTTGAATAATCGCATCTAATGGTGGTGCTGAATGTGCTGTAGGAACCCCACGAACAATAGCTCCGGGTTGTTGCGGAAAAACATACCTTATCCCATACTGTAAAAACTCCATAAAACTTTGCTTATTTACTTTCTTTCCATCAAACTGCAATATACCAGCGTATTTTGATCGTGACAAACATTGACTAATTTCCGATTGGCTTATAAAAAGCTCATCTGCTAATACTAATTGCGACCATGCGTTTTCACCAAAGGAGATAATCTTTAGCAAAACGACAATATCTTGTGGACGCATTCCTTGTTTTGTTTTCATAAATCAAATTATTTCATATCGCGATATGCGATATTACAAATTAATTTATTATTATACAAATTATTATTAAAAATTATCGCATATTGCGATATCAATAATGTAAACTATAATTTACTATTCATGTGGTTATTTCGGTGTGACCATATCTACGTTCCGGTCAAATGGTGCCATTTTAAAAAATCAGGGAATGACAAAAAAATAATGATTAATGGATAGGTAACCGTATTTTCAAAAATTTAATTTGTATGTGAGAGTGTGTAGATTAAATTCCACCACTCCTGATTATTACGTTCCAATATACTTGATATATTTTCCTTCTCATTATCAGGAGATATAAGTAACTGAAAAATATTTTTTACAATATATTTTTTGTACCATTGATCAATAAACAGCACTTCAAATAAGGGATAATTTTTATCAGATAAATCTATAAAAAAATCATAAGAATTAGCTTTAACAGGGAGCCAATAAGGTTTAAAGAATTATTTTTCTGTTGAATTGTTCAGCTTTAAATAAAAATTAAACCAATGTTCGTGCTGTTGATGAATGATATCCGAATCAATTAAGTTTTCAATTTTAATTTCAGACAATAACTGAGGATATGAATTTAAATACTTAATAATATGTGCAGCATCAATTAACCTGAAAGAGTACTCCATAATAAATGATTTATAATCTTATTCCATAAGTATTTATTTTTTCCCAGAATAATAGGTTTAACGGTTAAATTAATAAACAAACTTTTATTTATTTTCACTGTTGTCCGATAAAAATATTGCATCCACTCTAAAACCTTGACTTTATTTTTCATTTAACGATTTCTAATTTCAGGGGCTTTGCCCCGGACCCCACATACTTTCTTGTCTTGAAACAAGAAAGTACGCAAAGAAATTCAAGGCTGCGCCCGCCTCTCTCGAAAAACTACGCGATGTGAGCTAAAAAATCTGATCTTGCACTTCCCTACGGCCAGTGCTTCAAACAGCAGATTTTTTTACGCTCACCGTGCTTTTTTTCCGGCTCGCCGGACAAGGCCAATCGGAAAACGAATCGTCAATCAAAAAAAATATTTTTTTACCGGACACTAATGATTTTTTATTAGAAAAAAGATTTATTAACTTTAAGATGATTCATTAAACAAATTTTATAATTTATTAAAAATCAATCTATTATGAAGAAAAATTTAGTAATTATTCTATTCACATTTTTATTCATTTACCTCCACTCATGCTCTCAGGGTACCCATATAATAAACGAATACAATCCTAATATAAATAAAGTAATTAATTCTCCCAGCATCACCTATTACGGTGTTGATATGTCCATGTTAAAACTTACCAATCCGGAAAAAGTAGGTCAGGATGAACATATCAGGCATTATTTGAATGCATGGATTTCTAATTTTGTAAGAGAACTACCTCCGGAAGAATACATTGCAAAATGGTTAAAGAAAGACCATTTTACATTTGAACCCAGAGATGTCCAAAAAAGAACGGAATTAGTGGGTGAAGAATGGATAATATGGGAAGATTACAGCTTTACCATTGACAAGTTAAAAGAGATTATAAAGTCCTATGAATTAAAACAGGATAATGGCGTAGGATTGGTAATGAACGTAGAAAATTTTAATAAGCCAAATGAATACATTTCAGCCTATTTTACCTTCTTTGATATTCAAACAAGAGAAATATTATGGGCTGCTAAGGTCAAAGGTGAACCAGGTGGTTGGGGAATGAACGGATATTGGTCCAATGGATTAACAAGGACAATAAAAGTATTCATTGATAAAATTTACAAACCCACCTATGAAGAATATAACTGAAAAATGTTCCCGACAATCTACCAGCGGAACTTACAATTCCGATTCCCTGGATTAGGCCGGTACTGAAATGGTTGGTAGATTTATTTGTTTCCCTGAATCACTTAAAAATTGGATCGCCGGCTTCCAGTCGGTGATGGTAGAATATAGAAAACTATATCAAAACCTTAATGAAATGCAAAAACCCGGGAATTCCAGACCGCCAGTCCCGATACCCCCACCCCCACAACCTATTAGCGGTCACGGGGCTGTAATAAAGCTCTTTTTTTATCGCTTTATTATTTCAATTTCACCCTCATCAACAAATCGGTTGTTGTCATATACAAATACTTTTGATCGGTATCAAAAGCACAATTAGCAGTGGATTTCCCGGTTTTGATAGCAGCAAGGTGTTTTCCTTCCGGACTTATCACATGCACTCCGCCGGGCCCGGTTGCAAAAATATTACCGCTTTTATGGACTTTTAATCCGTCGGGCAATCCATTGGCATCTTTTGCAAGCGCCAGAAAATCAAATAATACTTTCCCGTTTTCAAGTGATCCGTTTTCGGCAATCTCATAACTGTATAAAACAGGATTATTGGGGTTAGATTGATTGATATACAAGGTTTGCTCATCCGGGGATAGTCCAATTCCATTGGGCATAGCCAGGCTGTCAACAAGTAAAGAAACCTCTTTATTCGGACTCACTTTAAACACTCCGTTTATTCCAATTTCTCCTGTTTTATTTTCTGGTTGACCATACGGTGGGTCGGTAAAATAAATATTACCTGCACGATCCATTGCCAGATCATTGGGGCTGTTAAATTTTTTCCCTTTATACGTGTCAGCAATTGTAGTAAATTGCGGTTGAGGGTTTTTTAAATCAGCATCTAACCGGGCAATACGCCGGTCGCCATGCTGACACAGCAACAATTCATTCTCCTGGTTAAGAATTAATCCATTGGGGCCTTTGTCAGAATCTCTGTTTTCTTCACCAGTATGGCCAGCAGATTCGAGGTAAATACTCAGGCTGTCCTTTTCATTCCATTGGTATATTTTATTGGCAGGTACATCAGAAAATATTACAGACTGTAATTCATCAACCCAGAGTGGACCTTCGCTCCAGTAGAATCCTTTGGCCAATATTTCAATAGTGGCTTTAGGATCAACAATATTAAGGGCCATTGTATCAAATACCTCTATGGTTAACTGCGCTGTTAAAGAATCATTTTGAATATTCTCAGCAGAATCGCCTTTATCTTTTGTATTACAGGAAGCAAATAATAAAAGAGAAACAGTAATGAAAAAAAACCATCGTTTATCCATGATCTTAAGTTATTTAGGTTAGCAATTTAGTATAAATTTGGTAATTGTCTACCAGGCATAAGCCATGGGTGCTTCGCCACCAGGGCCGGGAAATATCTCATCCAGTTTTTTGAGAACTTCTTCATCCAGTTGAATATTTGCAGCACGCACGGCACTTTCCAGCTGTTCAACGGTTCTTGGCCCAACAATGGGCGCTGTAACAATCGGATTATGAAGTAACCATGCCAGTGCAACCTCTGCAGGCGGGTGCCCAATTTTTTTACACAGCGCTTCGTATTGCTCAAGTTGATTGCGCTTAGCCTCCAGCTGCTTCAGATATTCCTCATCAGCGCGTCTTCCCACCTTAAGCTTCTGTAGTGCACCGCCTAAAAGTCCTCCTGCTAATGGGCTCCAGGGAATTAACCCTAACCCATAATGCCTGCAGGCCGGAATGACTTCAAGTTCAATCATCCGGTTATCGAGATTGTAAATACTTTGCTCGCTGACTAATCCCACTATGCCACGTTTAGAAGCTTCCTGGCATGCGGTGGCAATGTTCCAACCCGCAAAATTACTTGAACCCACATATACTACTTTCCCTTGCTTTATTAAGGTATCAAAACTTTGCCAGGTTTCATCCCATGGACAATGCTGGTCGATATGATGCATCTGATATAAATCAATCCTATCGGTCTGCAATCGTTTTAAGCTACCCTCACAATGTTTTCTGATTTTATAGGCACTCAGGCTTGATCCATCACTATTGACTTCGGGTAAATTTTCCTTACGGTCAACCGGATTATACACTTTGGTCGCTAACACCACAGCATCTCGTCGTCCTCCACCTTGCGCAAGCCACCGTCCAATAATCTCTTCTGTATATCCATGCTGTTCGGACCAGCCATAAACATCGGCAGTATCAAAAAAATTGATACCTAATTCCAACGCGCGATCCATAATCTTAAAGCTGTCTTCTTCGCTCGTATGCCATCCAAAATTCATTGTCCCAAGGCAAATATTACTTACCAGAACGCCATGTTTTCCAAGTCTTTTATGTTTTACAGACATTGTTCTCCCTCCTTTTAAACGTTTTAAACCTCTTATAATCAATTTTATATTTCAAAATAAATGTAGTGATACTAATTAAAAAAAACAAATATTCCATTACATGTCAAACAATAATATTTTGCTTTTTAAATGTATCCTTTCTAAACTTAAAAAATTTTTAATACTTTACAGTTAAAAAGACATACGGATAATAAGTACAAAGGTAGGAGGTATTTTTCCACAAAATTATTTCTGAAATTTATTAACTACTCTGCTTACAACCCCCAAAAAAAGACAGCATTTAAAAACAACTTATTGGTGCCGTACCAGATTCCTCTAAAATTTGGACTTTCAGTAAAAGCAATTACCTTACCCCTGCCAACCGGATATGTTACTACATAGGCCGAGTTGGTTAATTGTTTCAGTCCCTGATCTTTCAAAAAACCACTTAAAAGAATATCATCATCGCCAATAAATACCGGCGTTGCATAGGGATTATTGCTTTTTTCCAGCACAAAACCACTGTTTCTAAATACAGGAAGTGAACTCTGATTATATCCATAGGCTATCGGGTGGCTTGGGTCAATTTGTGCATTCATAATCACTCCGTTGATTGAATTTGCCCTTCTTTGGTTTCTTGCCGATTCATAACTTAATCGAATCGTAGTATCTTGTTTTTCGCCTTTCCGTATTTTCGGATTTATCCACTCCTGCCTTCCCGCTTCGGTAACAGCATTACCTATAGTTATAAGATTTCCTCCATTCTTAATCCAGAATTCTATTTTCTCACCTTCCGATTTTGAAAAACGGATATTTCCCGAAGGTATAATCAGGGTATTATATTTAAACAGGTCAATTCTGTTCAATCGGCCAGCATCAACGCGGGTAACAGGGATATCCATTCTATGGTCGAGTAAATGCCATATCTCTCCTGCTTCGTAACTTCTTATTCCATTACCTGTGAGTAATAAAACGTTCGGTTTTTCCAGGGGCCTGAAACTATAACTTCCCAAATGAATGCCTGAATGCCGGAATCCGGTTTCCAGCTCATAAACATCAACACCGTCATTCTTTGCTATTTCCTGAAGCATGGCATAAAGCTCATCTGCAGATACCGGTTGTTTGGCTGCAGGAATAAAAATACTTCCGTATCCAAAATCTTTTATCTCACCGTTAATTAACAATTGTAATGGTTTTGTTGCAGCTTTTACAAGAATATTTTTCTCCATTAACCGGTACAACGCCTTAGGCGAATGGTAATTACTCCAGTTAAAAACATACCCGATACTACTTTGCCCGTTTATGGTGCCTTGGGGGATTTCAAATGAGTTTACCTTTTCTCCCATCAACGAATTGACATTTTCTAATTCCCTGTAATTAATATTAAAAGTCATCGGGAAATTCCACGAAGAGATATCATAAAAGATACTATCCTCATAAGTATTATTTTTTTCGAACAATGATTTAATTAATCGATATTGATTTTGATTCAGCGGAACAATATAGGCCTGGTTAGCATCAAAATCAGTGTCTCCGATAGATATATTTTTTTGGTTATAATAGATATCAATTTGATGAGTATTTAAAACTTGCAGCATATAATGCAACCTTACGGGATCTTCCATATTACCAAAAGCATAACCTTTTATCTTATCCTTACCGGCCAGCTGTTTTGCTGTTTGATAAAATGAACGTTGGTAATTTTTTAATTCATCTTTATTTTCAATGGCAGCATTTATGGTGGAGAGCGAAACGGTAAACTGGTTGCGGATAGCTTCAGCAAAGGTTGTTGTGCCATGAATGTTATCAACAACCTGCCCGTTTACCCGTGATTGCTCAAATAAAATTCCTATGGCGGCGTTTACATCCGGATACGATGAACCTTTGCCATAATAAAAATCATCAAACACCTCTTCGGAAAAATAAAGCGTGCCGATATTGTCTAAAGCTTTACTATGATACTGGCCAATCTTATAGGTTAAATCATAATTTTCTGCGGGCGTAAGCGCATTATTTCTGGAAGGAACTCCAGGTTGAAAAAAGAATGTTGCATTGCTTCCCGTCTCATGATGATCGGTTACAACAACAGGTTTCCATCGATGAAATTCTGTTACTCTTGCTTGCGATTCAGGGTGCTGAACCAGCAGCCAGTCTCTGTTCAGGTCAAACCAGTAATGATTGGTTCTTCCGCCCGGCCAGTGCTCCGAAAACTGAATGCTAGACTGGTCAGCAATCCAATTGTTACTTTGATGCATATTTACCCAGCTGGCTGCCCGGTTAAAACCATCAGGATTTAAACTTGGATCGATAATAATAACGGCATTTTCCAGATATTCTTTTACCTGCTCTTCTTCAGATGATAATAAATAATAAGCCGTTAATAAAGATGCATTGGTAGCACTCGATTCGTTCCCATGTACACCATATCCCAGCCATATAATAATTGGGTCATTATCAGGGCCGGACTTGTTTTCTTCTGAAACAATATTCTTAAGATGATTTTCTCTTATTTTTTCAAGATTGGCAATATTTTCGGGCGATGAGATAATGAAATGATATAAAGGTCTGTTTTCGTGGGTTCTGCCATACTCAACCATTTTTACTCTATCCGAATTTTGCGATAAACTTTTTAGGTAATAAACCACCTGGTCGTGAGAAAAATGCCATTCGCCAAAGGCGTGCCCCGACAAAGAGCCGGGTCCGGGAATTTCATTATTTACAGGAATAGTTTTCCCCAAATAATAGTTAAAATCAATTTGTGCGTTAATATTATACGAAATGATTAACAGGAAAGCTAAGATAAAATGTCTCATGGTTTACTAATATTTTGAGTATTTACCCTAATTAGATGATAAAATGTTTTGATGGTTTAACGCCTGCTGCGGAAGATGTGGTTTTCATCCCGGGAAATATTTCTCGAGTGAGGATTTCACTCGATGCAAAACCCTCACTTCCTGTTTAAAAAAACGAAAATCGTTGAAAAAAAACAACTTTTCGCTTACCCTCACAAACGCAAAGCCACCTCAACAAAAAATTATAAAAAATTTATTCCATATTTGACAAGATTTTTGCAATTCGCAAACGTTTGAAACAATACTTACAGGCTTTTTAAAATTTTTATAAACATCTGCTTACTAACAACATACATTGTTCTTGCCACTTTTTTTCGTTATATTTGATGGTATATTTTAATATCAATAAATCATTAATTCTTTGTTAAATAACTACGATGAAAAAAGAGAAAAAAGCACTGAGTTTCTGGCAGATATGGAACATGAGTTTTGGTTTTTTAGGCATTCAGTTTGGTTTTGCCCTTCAAAATGCCAATGTGAGCAGAATTTTCGAAACCCTTGGAGCCAAGATAGATAATATACCTATTTTATGGATTGCTGCCCCGGTAACAGGCCTCATTGTTCAGCCGATTATTGGCCACATGAGCGATAAAACCTGGACACGACTGGGCCGAAGGCGCCCGTTTTTTCTTATTGGAGCCATTTTAGCATCTATTGCATTGTTCATCATGCCCAACTCACCTGCATTATGGATAGCAGCCGGAATGCTCTGGATACTGGATGCTTCTATAAATATTTCAATGGAGCCTTTCAGGGCTTTCGTTGGCGATAACCTGCCATCACACCAACGTACCATTGGTTTTAGTATGCAAAGTTTTTTTATTGGAATTGGAGCTGTCGTCGCATCGTTTCTTCCCTATATTTTTACCGAATGGCTTAATGTCCCTAATACTGCTCCTCCCGGAGAAATCCCGTTATCGGTAAAATTATCTTTTTATTTTGGTGGTGCCGTATTTCTGCTTTCGGTTTTATGGACTGTTTTTTCATCTAAAGAGTATTCGCCCGAAGAATTAGCCGAATTTGAGGATAAAGAACTGGAAGCAAAAATGAAGGAAGTTGAAATGGCTAACATCAAAAATTCAAGAGGCGATTTCAAAACAGGGCTTATCTTTCTTATAACAGGAATCATCATTACTTTTGCCCTTACTTATATTAAAGTCGATAAAGAAGTTTATATCTTTTCGCTTGGCCTTGTAATTTTTGGATTACTAGAACTATTTAGCGGTTTATTAAAACAAAGAGGCAAATTAAAGAATGGTTTTGTTGCTGTTATTTCAGATTTCAACACTATGCCATTAACCATGAAACAACTTGCCATCGTTCAATTTTTTTCGTGGTTTGCTTTATTTGCCATGTGGATTTATACCACTGCAGGTGTTACCAGTCATATATACGGAACTACCGACCCTACTTCTTCACTGTATAACGATGGAGCAAACTGGGTAGGAATTTGTTTTGGTATTTACAACGGGTTTGCAGCAGCTTTTGCATTTTTATTAATACTGCTGGCTAAATTAACCAACCGGAAAATTACACATGCTGTTTCATTAATTATTGGAGGGATAAGCCTTGCCTCCATATTTTTTATTAATAATCCAACCATGCTGCTCCTTCCATTTGTCGGAATCGGCTTGGCCTGGGCCAGTATACTAGCCATGCCATATGCAATCTTAACTGGTTCGTTGCCAGCCCATAAGATGGGAGTATTTATGGGAATTTTCAACTTCTTTATTGTAATTCCCCAAATTCTGGCTGCCAGTATCCTGGGATTTTTAGTAAAAACGATTTTTAATAATCAACCAATATATGCATTAATACTGGGTGGATTTTCAATGATATTAGCCGGTATTTTAGTTGTATTTGTAAAAGACAGAGACTAATGATGCAAAAAATAAAAGCAATTATTTTTGATCTGGACGGAGTAATTGTCGATACTGCAGTTTTTCATTATAAAGCCTGGAAAAAGCTGGCTAACAAAATGAGTTTTGACCTTACAGAAGAGCAAAACGAGCAGCTAAAAGGAATCAGCAGAATGGAATCACTGGATATTCTGCTCGAAATTGGAAGAAAAGATTCAATTTCGGATGACGAGAAACAAAGGCTGGCAAACAATAAAAATGAATGGTACCGGGAAAATATATTAAAAATGACTCCAAAAGATATTTTGCCAGGAGTAAAACAATTTCTTGAGGAGTTAAAACAAGCCCATTACAAAATTGCAATCGGCTCATCAAGTAAAAATGCCGGTACTATTTTAAAACGCATCGGAATGAATAATTTCTTTGATGCAGTTGTTGATGGGACAAAAATCAATAAATCAAAGCCGAATCCTGAAGTTTTTCTAAAAGGAGCTCAGGAATTAAATATTCCGCCCGGGCAATGTGTTGTTTTCGAAGATGCTGAATCGGGTATCGAGGCAGCAAAAAATGCAGGAATGAAAACCATCGGTGTGGGAAAACCTGAAAATCTACCCAAGGCTGACATGGTTATTCCCGGCTTTGAGAATGTTAACATCTCAATAATCGAAAAAATTAAAAAATCTTAAAAAATCCTTCACAATGAACGAATATCTTAAAAATGATGAATGGTGTATTATAGAAGAAGGCTTTAATCCTGAAAACCAGCGATCGTCTGAAAGTATTTTTTCGCTTGGTAACGGACATATTGGCCAGCGTGCCAATTTTGAAGAACAATATAGTGGCGACTCGTTACAGGGAAATTATATTGCAGGTATTTATTATCCCGATAAGACCAAAGTGGGATGGTGGAAGAACGGATATCCCGAATATTTTGCCAAAGTGCTAAATGCACCAAACTGGATTGGTATCAATATTTTTATCGGTAAACACGAGCTTGACCTGGCAAAAGTGAAAATCAAAAATTTCCGCCGAGTATTAAATATGAAAGAAGGCTTTTTAGAGCGTACATTCTATGCCGAATTTCCTGATGGACAGGCAATAGAAGTTGCTGCCAAACGATTTTTAAGCATCACAAAGAACGAACTGGGATGTATTAAATACCAGATTAAATGTGTTAATGTTGATGATAAAATTACGATCGAACCTTATGTTGATGCGGATGTAATTAACGAGGATGCTAACTATCAGGAAAAATTCTGGGAAGAAGTGGGTATTGAAAGCAGGCCTGGCGAAGCTTATGTAACGGCAAAAACAAAAAAGCTTGATTTTTATGTTTGTACTAGCATGAAATTTAAGATTGAGAAAAATAATACCGAGATAAGCAACACGGTTAAAGAAAACGAACAAAAAAAATACTTAAGCCAAAGTATTTCTATCGATTGTAAAACAGATGATGAAATAAACATTTACAAATACGCTTCGATTACGCATTCCGAAAATCACGATAAAGATCAACTAACCATAGCTGCCCACAATAATTTACAATTAGCCTCAGAAAAAGGATTTGATCAGTTATTTACTGAGCATTCCAATGCCTGGAAAAAGAAATGGACAACCAGCGACATTAAAATTGATGGCGATGTGGCCGGTCAGCAGGGAATCCGGTTTAACATTTTCCAGTTAAACCAAACTTATACAGGCGATGATGAAAGATTAAATATCGGCCCTAAAGGTTTTACAGGAGAAAAATATGGCGGCAGTACTTATTGGGATACTGAAGCCTATTGTCTGCCTTTTTATTTAAGAACATCGGAACAACAGGTTGCCAGAAATTTACTACTTTATCGTTACCGGCATTTACAAAAAGCCATTGAAAATGCCGAAAAATTAGGTTTCAAAAATGGTGCTGCTCTATATCCAATGGTAACAATGAATGGAGAAGAATGCCACAACGAATGGGAAATTACTTTTGAAGAGATACACCGTAACGGTGCCATTGCCCATGCCATTTACAATTATACACGCTACACTGGCGATGAATCGTATATCGAAGATTACGGGCTTGAGGTACTTATTGCCATTAGCCGCTTTTGGACACAACGAGTTAATTTCTCTAAAAAGAAAAAACAGTACGTAATTTTAGGAGTTACAGGTCCCAACGAGTACGAAAATAACGTAAACAACAACTGGTATACAAATACCATTGCCCGATGGTGCCTCGATTATACTCTAAAAATGATTACCAAAGTACAATCTGAAGCTCCTGAAAAATATAAAAAGCTTAAAGAAAAAATTAATTTCAATGAGCTTAAAGAAATTGGTAAATGGACCAATATTATTGATAACATCTATTTACCCAAAAATGAGGAATTAAACATTTTCCTTCAGCAGGAAGGATTTATGGATAAAGAGATCATTCCTGTAAAAGACCTTGACCCTGAACAAAGGCCCATCAACCAAGAATGGTCGTGGGATCGCATATTAAGATCATGTTTTATCAAACAAGCTGATGTGCTGCAAGGACTATACTTTTTCGAAGATCATTATAGTGATGACACGATAAAAAGGAATTTCGATTTCTATGAATCGCTAACTGTACACGAATCATCACTTTCTCCCTGCGTACACAGTATTTTAGCAGCAAAACTGGGCTATAAAGAACAAGCCTACGGACTTTATTTGCGAACCGCGAGGCTCGATCTGGATGATTATAATAATGAAGTAAACCAGGGTTTACATATCACAAGTATGGCCGGAACCTATTTATCCATCGTGGAAGGATTTGGTGGAATGCGCATAAGAAACGACGAACTACATTTCAATCCTTTTATCCCACCACAGTGGAACAAGTACTCATTTATTGTTAAATTCAGAGGTATGTTGATCAAAGTTGAAGTAACCAAAGAAACCACAATTGTCTATAATCAACACAACCAGAAAATAAAATTATTTGTTCACGGGGTAGAATATACAATTAATGCAAATGATTCTCTCGAAATTCGTTAAATAAATGAATAAAAAAATAGTATTTATATCAATTATTCTTTTTTGGGGTATTTCAACTTCTTATACACAGGTCATTAATAAGGTTGAACCACCCAACTGGTGGACAGGAATGGAAAACCCGGAACTGCAAATCATGCTGTATGGCAATAATATTGAATCTTACAACATATCATTAAGCAATGATGAGTTACTCCAATCCATTGAAAAGGTAGAAAACCCCAACTATATTTTTTTAAATCTGGTAATTCCAAAAAATACAGAAGCGCAAACCATTAATATCCAGATAAAAAAAGAGGGGGCAATCATCGAAAGTTTTCCCTACGAACTAAATGAACGAACAAAAAGCAATATTCAACATCAGGGATTTGATAATTCTGATGTTTTATACCTGTTAATGCCCGACCGCTTTGCCAATGGCAATTTATTAAATGATAATATTGACGAATTGCTTGAAAAAGCAAACCGCAACAATCCCGATGGAAGGCATGGTGGCGATATCCAGGGAATTATCAATCATTTGGATTATCTGAATGGTTTAGGTGTAACTACTTTATGGATAAATCCATTACTGGAAAATAACCAGGAAAAGTATACTTATCATGGTTATGCCATAACCGATTTTTACAACATCGATGCCCGGTTTGGAAATAATAAAAAATATACTGAACTGGTAGAAAAAGCAAACCAAAATGATTTAAAAATCATAATGGATGTGGTTTTGAATCATTGCGGAATCAATCACTGGTGGATGAATGATTTACCCACCGAAGATTGGATTCATCAATTCACTGAATATACCCAGTCCAATTTCCGGTCGCCGGTACTTACCGACCCGTATGCATCAAATGATGATGTGATGCGGCAACAAAAAGGTTGGTTCGACAGGAATATGCCCGATCTAAACCAACAAAATCCGTTGGTAGCAACCTATTTTATTCAAAATACCATTTGGTGGATCGAATATGCATGCATTGATGGCATAAGGCTCGATACTCAACCTTATGCAGATAAAGAAATGGTTGCCCGCTGGGCTCAAGAAATCAGAAATCAATATCCTGATTTTACCATTTTGGGCGAATCGTGGCTTCAAAAAATTCCTATCACTGCCTACTGGCAGGAAAACACCAATAACTTCGACGGCTACTCTTCGAATATTCCTGTTATCACGGATTTTCCAATGCACTACGCCATTACGCAGTCTTTTAACGAAGAACAAACCTGGACCGATGGAATGGCCAAATTATATTATATTCTTGCACAAGATTTTGTTTATGCCAATCCGGCAAATACTTTAGTTTTTATGGATAACCACGATGTAAACAGAATTTTTACATCACTCAATCAAAACATTGATAAGTTAAAGATGGCTATTGCCTTTCAGTTAACTACCCGAGGGATACCATCGATTCTTTACGGAACCGAATTGCTGATGGAAGGATATGAGCACGAGGCGCATGGTAAAATGCGCAAAGATTTTATGGGCGGCTGGCCCGATGATGAAAAAAATGGATTTACAGCCGAAGGAAGAAGCGATGCCCAAAATGAAATTTATAATTATTTACAGAAGTTACTCAACTGGAGAAAATCCAAAAAAGTAATTCATAACGGGGAGCTTACCCATTTTATTCCCGAAAGTAATGTGTATGTCTATTTCAGGCATCATGCTGAAGAAAAGGTAATGATTATTTTAAATAATAATGAGCATGCTCAAACTATAAAAACAGAACGTTTCAAAGAGATGATGAAAGGATATACTTCAGGAATCGAAATCATCAATGATAAAAAAATAGAGAATTTGGATAAAATCCACATCCCTAAAAAATCAGCCCTGATTATTGAACTTAAAAAATAATCCTAAATAAAATTTGCCATGAAAAAATTACTGATCGTTTTATTGATTTTATTCAGCTTCGGATGTACCAAACAAAAGCTTAATATTCCTGAAAAATCAGAGATGCATGAGGTGGCGTTACCTGTTTATATTAATGAAGAGGGCCAGGAAATAGCCCTTGAAGGGATTTTTAAAAATTCCGGAAAAATAGACTCTGTATCCGTTGTGGGTTACAACTACAATCTTTCAGATAATAACGAGTATATAAAGCTTTCTCCTACTGCAAAAACTAACCCTATTGAAACATTAAATATCTGGATTGAAGGGTATTCATACTCAATAATTTTATTATTAGATAAAAAAGTGGATTACACATTCCAACTTAAAGATGATAAAAAGCAGTATCATTCTGTTCAGGTAGCAGGCAGTTTCAACGACTGGACGCCATCAGAAAGTTTTATGCTAGAAGACAATGAATGGAGATATTCTGTAAAATTGTCACCCGGAAAATATCAATATCAGTTTGTAATTAACGATGAGTGGCTGCTCGATCCGCAAAACCCTGTAAAGGAAAGTAATAATATTGGTGGTTATAATTCGATATTCACTGTTCCCGATCCGGCAGATAATGCACCAAAACTTTCAACGCATTCTTTTAATAAAAATGAAATAAACATAGCTTTTTCAGGAGAAATTAAATCAGTCATCGCTTTATGGGATAATTTTATGATTCTTGCCAAAATGGATGAAGAAAAAATTAAGATTCAAATTCCTGATATTGCTAAAAAAAGAAAACGATCGTTTATAAGAGTATGGGCATTTAACGAGAACGGATATTCAAATGATATTTTGATCCCATTGAATCATGGTAAAGTTTTGAACGACATAGCTCAAATTACCCGCAAAGATAAGCATGCCCAGGTTCTTTATTTTATGCTGGTTGACCGCTTTAACAATGGAAACCCTGCCATTGACGATCCTGTGGATGACCCGGAAATATTCGACAGAGCAAATTATTATGGTGGAGATATTGATGGAATTACTCAAAAAGTAAACGACGGATATTTTTCCGATTTAGGCGTAAGCATGATTTGGCTTTCTCCGATTACACAAAATCCACTGGATGGGTATATTGAGTTTCCTGCTCCACACAGAAAATACTCAGGCTACCATGGATACTGGCCTGTAACTTATACAACCGTAGACCACCGTTTTGGAACGGCTGAAGATTTAAATCAACTGGTAAATTCAGCACATCAAAATGAAATGAATATTATTTTCGATTTTGTTTCTAACCACGTACATGAAAATAATAAAATTTATCAGGATCACCCTGAATGGGCTACAATTCTGAATTTACCCGATGGAAGAAAAAATATCCGTTTTTGGGATGAACACCGGTTAACCACCTGGTTCGACACATTTTTGCCTTCGTTAAACTTTGAAATTCCTGAAGTTACCGAAATGGTCTCCGACTCTGCACTATTTTGGGTTCAGGAATTTAATATCGATGGTTTCAGGCATGATGCCACCAAACATATTCCGCTCGATTTTTGGAGGACATTAACCCAAAAGTTACGCTTTAACACATCTAAAGATTTTCTTTTCCAGATTGGAGAAACCTTTGGTAGCCGTGGATTGATAAGAAGTTATGTGGCTCCTGATATGCTCGACGGGCAGTTTGATTTTAACCTATATTTTGATATGCGAAATAATCTGGCACAGGAAGATGAGCCATTAACAAAACTTAATCAATCGTTAAAAGAAAGTCTTAAATATTACGGACATCATTCGCTCATGGGAAATATTACCGGCAATCACGACCTGCCAAGGTTCATCACTTTTGCCAGCGGAGCGTTAAAATTCGACGAAGATGAAAAGGAAGCCGGGTGGAAACGAGATATTCAGGTTGAAGATACGGTTGGATATTACAGATTATTACAGGTTACCAGTTTTATCAATACCATTCCCGGAATACCGGTAATTTATTATGGCGATGAAATTGGAATGTCCGGCGCAGGAGATCCGGACAACCGACGCCCCATGAAGTTTGAAAACTTAAGCCGTTTTGAAAATTTTGTGTTGGAAAATACAAAAAAAATTATCCACTTAAGGCGAAATAACCTTTCACTAATTTACGGAGATATTATTTTAATCCATGCTGATGATGAAACGATGGTATACGCACGAAAATATTTCGATGAGATGATGTTGATTGCCATTAATAAATCAAATAAAGAAACAAAAGTTAATATCAAGCTGCCAAAAAATTTATTAGCAGAAAAATGGAGTGCAAATTTTGGGAATACTATAGAACAAAAGAGTAAAAACGAAATTTCACTCTATATCAAACCATACGCTTTTGAAATTTTAAACAATTAAACGTTAAACCTCCAATCTTGTTGTTAGCAATTACCTAATGACATTCACGGGTTAATTTAAACCAACCAAAAAAGCGGCACTGTAAAAAGTGTCGCTTTTATTTTTAAAAATATAGAAAGTAAGAATAGTTAATCACCGAAACTAATTCCCACGCCTCGTGCATTTCGCATTAAGGCGGTGTCAAGAGTAATAAAATTTGGTTTTTTAATGGCATCTTTAAAAGGTACTGAAGTAATATTCGGATGCTGATAAGAAACCATTTCTCCAAACTTTCCTTCTAAAACCATTTGAAATGCATGTACACCAAATTGTGTAGCCAGCACTCTGTCGTAAGCAATAGGTACACCTCCACGTTGAATGTGTCCAAGTACCGCTTTTCTTACATCATGTTTTAATCCGGCTTCTTTTAATTCCTGTTCAAGACGTGAAGCAGCTCCGGCAAGTTTTACATTCTTATAGCCTACTTCATTCGTCTCCACTTTTGAAATATCTTTTCCTATGGCGCGTGCACCCTCGGCAATTACAATAATTGTAAAGCCACGGTCGCGAACAAATCGTTTGTTAATTTTATCTAAAACTTTATTAATATCATAAGAAATCTCAGGAATCAAACAAATCTCTGCACCACCTGCAACTGCTGCATTCATGGCAATCCATCCTGCATTTCTTCCCATTACTTCAAGAATCATTACCCGGTTATGACTGGCAGCGGTGGTTACTAATTTATCAACTGCCTCGGTAGCAATCTGTACAGCGGTTTGAAAACCGAAAGTTGAATCGGTTGCTGATAAATCGTTATCAATCGTTTTGGGTACACCGATAATATTCAATCCTTTTTCGTATAAAGCCTGGGAAAATTGTTGAGAGCCATCACCTCCAATATTAATTACTGCATCAACGCTCATGTACATCAGCTTACGGATCATCTCTTCGGAACGATCGGCAGTAGTCCATTTTCCATCTTTATCTTTTATGGGCCATGCAAAAGGGCCTCCTTTATTTGTGGTTTCAATAATTGTTCCTCCCTGGAAATGAATGCCGGCAACAGCTTTTTCATCAAGGATTCTAACTTCGGAAGGTTCCCAAAGTACTCCATTAAAAGCCTGTATACTACCTAAAACTTCCCAATCTTGTTCTTGAGATGCCCGTTTCACAATAGCCCTTATTACGGCATTCAATCCCGGACAGTCTCCACCTGCTGTTGCAACTAAAACTCTTTTCATTGGCATTAAATTTTTTTATTGATTAATAATTTTTATTTGAAAAGAAAAATATTTTACTTTCCTTAATTAGTCTACTTTTCACTCATATTTATCTTTAAATTTCCGTATCTTTAAAATCTAAAAATATTAACCCGTAAATGTAAAAAAAACCCTTAATATATCACAATTTATCAACTATATATTGTAAAAATTCAAATTAATTTAACATGAAAACAAAACCAACACGCTTAATGTGTAAAACACTGATTTTACTATTCTTAACTCTTATCGTTTTTCCGGGATGTAAAAATGAAGTAAATAACGAACAAGAAGATATTAATTTACAGGAAGTTAAGCACCCTGAATGGAGTAAGAATGCAAGTATCTATGAGGTTAATATCCGGCAATATACACCTGAAGGAACTTTTAATGCATTTGCCGAACATCTGCCCAGATTAAAAGAATTGGGTGTGGATATTTTATGGCTAATGCCCATTCATCCTATTGGAGAAAAAAACCGAAAAGGTTCGATGGGTAGCTATTATTCTGTAAAAGACTACTTTGGCATAAATCCAGAATTTGGGACCGAAGAGGACTTTAAAAATTTGGTCAACCAAATTCATGAATTGGAAATGTATGTTATTATCGACTGGGTCGCAAACCATACTGCCTGGGATAATCAACTTATTTATGATCATCCCGAATGGTATACCAAAAATGAAGAGGGAGAAATTATTGCCCCTGTTGATGATTGGTCAGATGTTGCTGATTTAAACTACGATATACCTGAAGTTCGCAGATATATGACAGATGCCCTGATTTATTGGGTAAAAGATTTTAATATCGATGGATACAGATGTGATGTTGCAGGAATGGTACCTACCGATTTTTGGAATAATACTCGTTACGAACTCGATAAAATTAAACCGGTATTTATGCTGGCCGAAGCCAATGATCCCGAACTGCACGAATATGCCTTTGACATGACCTATGCCTGGGACTTACATTTTATATGGAATGAAATGGCTCAGGGTAAAAAAAATATGGAAGATATGGTTAATCAATTGGAAAAAGAAAAAACAAAATACAATGTTTCTGATTATCGCATGATGTTTACCAGCAACCACGACGAAAATTCATGGAAAGGTACAGTATATGAAAGATTGGGCGAAGCAACCGAAGCGTTTGCAGTACTTTCGGCTACTCTTCCGGGAATGCCATTAATTTACAGCGGCCAGGAAGCTTGTATGGATAAACGATTACGATTTTTTGAAAAAGACACCATCAACTGGGAAAAAGACTGCTCGATGTTTGAGTTTTACAAATCATTGCTTAATCTAAAGAAAAATAATAAAGCTTTATGGAATGGTGAGTTTGGTGGTACAATGGAAAGAATAGAAACTTCTGCAGATGAACATATTTTTGCTTTTTCGAGAGAAAAAAATGAACATCAGGTTGTTACAATTCTGAATTTGTCGGATAAAGAAATAGAATTTAAATTATCTGGTAATATTGCAAATAATCAATTGCTTGAGCTTTTCAGTGAGGAACAAATTACAACCCAATATAAAATGCAACCCTGGGAATACAAAGTTTTCAGCAATAAATAATATAAGAATTTTATTACTTTAAAAACAAAAACATCCGATATTTCAAGCAATATCGGATGTTTTATTTTAAATGATCACTCTTTATTCTTCAATTAGAACTACTGTATTTTTCGAATGTTTTGCTTCTAAAAGAGCTTCTTCTGCCCTTTGCTTGATTTGTTCGGGTGTATCACCTTTAAACGAAGTGGTAATTCCCATACTAATGGTAAGGTTAACAAGCTTATCGTCTATTTGGAAAGGGTGGTAAGCAATTACCCTTCGCAGACGGTTTCCAATTTCCTGGGCTTGTTCAACACCAATATTATTAAAAATTAATGCAAACTCATCGCCATTTTTATACCTGAAAAAAAAATCGGTTTTACGAATGTACCCTTTGGTAAGATTTACAAAGTCTTGCAAAATATGATCTGCTTTTGAATAACCATACTGGTCATTATAATTCTTAAAAAAATCAATATCCAGCAGCATAAAAACAAAATGCTCAACATCAGGCTTTTGTAATAAAAACTTAATTTTTGAATTCAGCTCACGATGATTAAAAACGCCCAGGTCATCGTAAACAGATAAAGTTTTATATTTAGCTAATTTTTTATTTAATCGCCATGAGGCCAGCAAAAAACCAAATGTTATTGAAATAAAAATAATTAATAAATTGGTAAAGCTTATCATGCTTCTTCGTTTTATTTCTTATTGTTTTAAGATTCGTCCGGTATATTTCTCATTCCCTGCAACAATTTCATAAAAATACAAACCACTGCTACAATCAGTTAAATCAACATCTATAAGTTTATTATCAGGATTTGTCTGAACAGATTTAACCAATTGCCCCTGATAATTATATACTCTAAAAATCTTTATTTCACTATTTATATCAGCTACATCAAAATAAAAATTGTTTGATGAGGGATTTGGAAAAACATTTAACTTGTGATTTATAGTCTCAAAATCCATCTCAATATTTAAAGGTATATTCGGTTCATCTAATTTAAGTGTTGTATACATTCTGTATTCTCCGGCATTCAGTGATATTAATTCCTCTGTGTCTGAAATACTTAAAGTGTTGCCGCTATAATATTCGTACCAATCGCCGATATTTGGAAAATATGGATTAATATCTTTAGCTTCCACATCAAAATTTCCCAGAATCACAACATCCATTTCATTGTCAAACAATTGCAAAACTTTTGTTTTTTCGGATTGAATGATAGAGAACTCGCCGGTATTGAAAACATCATAATTGGTTTTTAACTCATTTAATGCTTTAAAAACATAATACAGTTTTTCGCGGTTTGATGTAAAATAATCCCACAGGATAGGTTTATTACAAACACGACAATCGTAATTTATGGAGTAATCGTATCCTAACTCGCCAAACTGCCAGATCATTTTTGGCCCCGGTACCGGAATAAAAAAGTTTGCTGCTAACTCGACCCTGCGCAATCCTGTATGCAGATCTTTTATATTATAACCATCGGCAGAATCGCCATATTGAAGATTTTTATACATTAATCGCTCTTCGTCGTGGCTTTCCATATAACCTACCAAATGGGGTGCTGACCAGCCACGGTCTTTATAAGAAACACCATCAATATCAGAGGAATAACCCATGGTAGCCTCATTGTATTCATAATTCATATTACCCCAGAGCAGCATCCCAAATTCAGCTAAAATCTTTTCTTCGGAATTGGCTGAAAAATGTTCTAAAATAACGTATGCATCGGGATTTACATCCCATATTTTTGTGGCCATACGATTAAGGATGTTTATTCTGGGTTGGTCATAATTCCACCCATCACCGGAAGTATTTGTAAAACCCTTGGTAAAATCGAATCGAAACCCATCTATTTTATACTTTTCTAACCAAAACCTATTCACCGAATCAACAAATTCTTTGGTATACTCACTCTCGTGATCAAAATCAAAACCCCACGAATAGGTTGAATTGGGTGATTGAGTGTTATACCAAGGGTTTTCTTCAGTTGGCTGGCCATAATCGCCAGCATCTGGATCAAAATACATTCTTACTAATGGAGATTGTCCGTACGAGTGATTTAGAACCATATCAATAATTACCGCTATTCCCCGACCGTGACATGAATCAACAAATGCCTTTAAATCTTCTTTAGGGCCATAATATTTGTCGGGAGCAAAATAAAAACTCGGATTATAGCCCCAACTTTCATTGCCTTCAAATTCATTAACCGGCATCAGTTCAATAGCATTAACTCCTAAATTATCCAGATAATCTAAAGTATCGATTAAAGTTTTATAATCGTGAGCATCGAGAAAATCACGTATAAGTAATTCATAAATGATTAAATTCTCTTTTGCAGGTTTTTCGTAATCGGTATTTACCCACTGATATTCATCTTGTCCGGTTTGCAGCACAGATGCAACATGCTTTGTTTTTGATGCAGGATATTCTATTAAATTGGGATAAGTCGAAGATGAAATATATTTATCGTTGGGATCGCTTGTTTTTTCTGTATATGGATCGGCTATACGTAACGCTCCATCAATATAATACTGAAAAATATATTCTTGCTGAGGTGTTAAATTCCCAATACTTAACCAGTAATACTCACCATCGGGTGTAATATTCATCATAAATTCTTCTTGAATGCGCCAATCGTTAAAATCGCCAATAACAAAAACAAATTCTTTATAAGGCGCAAACAATGCCAAACCCACTGAATCATCAGCTAAATAATTAATTCCTTTCTTCCAACCGGTGGGCAGTTCTGCTACATTATTATCGCCACGCACAAAATAGAAAACCGAATCATAAACTGTTTCTTCGGAATTTTCAGCTGCAATCATTATTTTATGCAATCCATCGTTATTTTCAATATGCTCATAACTAATGGATGTGCCTGAAACTTTTTCAATTAGCACCTCATCAATCCATAAAAACATTGAATCGGATTCATTTGAAGAAGCCTCTATACTGACAGTTTCTCCCGGAAGAATAATCATATCATCTGTTGGAGAAGTAATATTAATACTTAAACCTGGTTCATACACATTAGCAAAAATATCGCTACCATCAGCTTCACGTCCTACTTTTGAACCATCAGAATTTCTGAACACGAAGGCCAGTTTTAAAACCACTTCATCTTCAGCAACCCCGTAAAATTCATTAATACTCGGGTCAATTTCCAGTTTATAATAGTTGGATGAAACTTTGGTTAGTTTTGCTTTATCGGTATTTTCATCCCAGTCAGCAATTACATATTTCCAGTCGCCTGAGCTACTGCTATTTTCGGTAATTACTCCGGTATGAGCGTAAATATCACTATCATAATCCATTAACTCCTGATTTCCCTGGGTAGCATCGAAGTAAACTGTAACAGCATCATCGGCTGTTGGAAATTCGGGCTCTGTAGTTACAACTTGCGAAATTCCTGTAAAAAAAGTGCATAAAACACCTATGATTGATAATACTACCCATCTGTAAATCATAATAATACCCTGTCCTAAAATTTGTAAGAAAATTGTTAAAAAAAAGAAAAAAGAAGGCATGAAAACATGCCTTCTCTAAAAAATAATTAATCTATTGAGCCTGTATTATCATCGAAGTTCAATGTAATAACCTGTCCGGCTGTTCCAGCTACAGCTGTTGGATCGTCAGTACTATCGTTACGATATTCAATAACACCATCAACTAAAACAAACTCTGCATGCCACCATTCAGGTATCCAAGCATGTGAAGTATACATTCTAATATCACCATCTGCAGAAAGAGCAGGTGAAGTTATTGTTTTATTGGCTACATCTACAGTAAATAAATTATTATCAACACCAGCCTCCCAACTGCCGAATGCATCTCCTATTCCATATACTTTAGCTGTTTTAATGGATACTTTAGCCATATCGTTACGAAGATCAAGAACTACCATGTACATTCCATCATCAGCAACAGACATATTTCCGTCAGCATCGGCGGATACAGCAACTCCTTCAGTATCATACTCATCAACATCACCATGTCCTAAGTTTGGATCACCCCAACCAGCGGCAGCCAATTTAAAAGCTTCGCCACCGGCAATATGGCATATTTTCCAAAAAACACCATCATTATCACCACCACCGGCAATTTTATGCATTACTGCATCATCATGAGTTCCTGGTTCATCCCATCCATAAGCAGTACCTGCTCCAACAATATACATGTTTTCAGGATAGTCTGGTAGAGGTTCTCCATCTCTTACAAACTCTTCAACAACAGTGTATTCTTTACCTAGTTCCCAAGTCATTGTATATTTATACACACCATAAGTAGATTGTAAAATATTATCACCACCAGGAACCAAGTCGCTTAAAGAACCTCCTAAATTAGTATTTACTTTAACACCTTGATTACCATCTCCAATATCTAATTCAGAGTCAAGAATAACCTTCCATCCATTAGAATAACGGAATTTGTAATCACTTTCTAACATTGTAATTTCCTCAACTACAAAGTCCATTTTATTAAGGTCAAAAGTTGCTGTCATTTCTGTACTTTCACCCCATCCACCTGGAGTAGCAGCACCTATTAAGCCCCATTTAACTCTAGCAATAGCTACCTTACCAAGCTCAGTATCAACCATCACATGATATAAGCCATCTTCAGGTACAGAAAACTGAGTTTCAGATTCAGTATAGGAGCCTTTCCAAAGTCCTTCTTTAGGTTCTTCTACATCAAGATCTGCTTCAGCAACTAATTCAAAATCTGTACCTGGCCCTAAGATAGTTTGTTCACTACCAGCCACCTGTATGATATTGAATCCACCAGTACTACTAACAGCAATATACTTTTCGTATAAAGTTGAACGTTCTTCCTGGATTACTTCGTTTTTAGCAACAGAAAAACGCCCGTCTGGATTAAACTCGGTCAATGCAGTAGCATCGCCTTTAATATAAATACCATCAAGAACAATGATATCATTGTCATCATCATCTTCGTCCTCACTACACGCTGTAAACGTAAGTAATGCGGCTAAAATTAACCAAGAAAGGTTAAATAACTTTTTAAAAACATTTTTTTTCATAGCTTAAAATTTAAATTAATATTAGGTTTATTGATCTATTTATTTAGGATCTGTTAATAGATTCGGATTAGCATCTGATGCATATTTTGGTATTGGGAAAGTTTTTACAGATGGATCTCCAGAAACTCCTCCTTGAGAATCTCCCTTAGCCCACCAAGTATTTGTAAATTTCCCAAAACGTATTAAGTCCTGTCGTCTATGTCCTTCAACCCATAATTCTCGTCCTCGTTCAGCAAGTAATTGATCTAATGTAGCTCCTGACCACAGTTCAACTCCAGCTCGATCACGAATTTCATTAATCCAGAAATCACCGTCTCCGGGACCACCCAGTCTTATTTGAGTTTCTGCTTTCATAAGATAAAAGTCAGTAATTCTAAACAGCGGGAAATCATTGCTCAAATTTTCTTTGGCACCCATCTTTATCTCATACTTTCCTACTCGGGCTCCCGTATTTCTATACTCCTCCGGAGTAAAGCTTTCAGAAGTCATATATAATGCAGGCAAGTGTGGATCTATAACCAAAGGATTATTTGTAACACCGTCAATTATCGGAGTACTTCCGTCTGCTTCAAATTGTGGTCCATAGATAAAATATACTTCTTTACGCTTATCACCTTCCTCATAAGTATCAAAATGATTTGGAGTAACTGCAAGTCCATTCCATGGGCCAACAGGCATATTGTAAGTTAGATTATGGTGATAATGTAATGTTCGCATGTGTAATCTAAAACCTTGATAAGAATTTTCATCAAAGGGAATTGAAAAAATAGTCTCAGATGAATTCTCATTATTGGTTACAAAAGGGTCTGTTACATTTGTAGCTAAACTATATGGGCCATCCAAAACACTATCAATGTAGGCATCAGCTTTTTCCCATTGTGGAGTTCCGGTATATACTTCTGCATTTAAATATAATTTGGCCAGTAACGCATATCCCATATATCTTGTAGCTAAATATTTCTTATCTACAAGTTTCAAACTTTGTAAATTTCCTTCAAGTGTTGTTACCAGACTATCAAAAATAGCTTCTCTTTTATTCTTAAAAGGTTGTTCTGGAGCGTCAGCAGCACTTGTGAGATAAGGAACGTCACCAAAATTGTCAATCAACAAATAATAATAAAATGATCTAACAACTTCTACCTCGTCAATTTTAGCATCAATTTCCTCACTTTCAGGTAAAAGTTTCATCTGATCGAGGGTAATATTTGATACTGTTACAGCTCCAAATAGTTTATCCCACATCCTGTTAACTCCTTCATCATCATTTGTCCAATTATGTTGATGCATATTTACCCATTTTCCACCATCAAACCAGTCAGCATCTCTTGTAGGACCGCAAAATTCATCCGATGAAAGTTCCTGGGCTAAAAACCACCAACCTTCATCATCAATTAATGGTTTCAAACCATTGTAAGCATTTACACTTAAACTAGCTACCTGTAATTCATTTTCAGGATATTGATCATTAGGGATAAACTCATATACTGTCTCGTCAAGGTCTGTACATGCAGACCCCATAAGTATAAAAACTGAAAGTATATATATTAACTTTTTCATATCTTATATTTTAAAATGTTGCATTAATACCAAAAGTAAATGTTCTTGTTTTAGGATAAACGTTATATTGATCAATCCCGAAAGCTACTCCATCAATTTTAGTTTCCGGATCAATACCAGAGTATCCTGTTATTGTAAAGAGGTTGTTCGATGCTAAGTATAATTTCAAATTACTTAACCAATTTAAATTATCAGTATTAAAATTATATCCTAATGATATATAATCTAAACGTAAGAAAGATGCATCTTCTACATAAATATCAGCTACTGTAGCACCTGTTACTCTACCTTTTTCTTCCCATTCTAAAGCAGATGGGCTTGCATTCAGTGATGGAAGGTCCGGGTTATCAAAGAAACTTTCCGTAGCATTATAAACATCATTCCCAATCATGGATCGGAAAGCCATATCTAAAGTCCAATTTTTATATAAAGTAAACGAGTTAGACCATCCAATCTCTAAAAATGGTGAGGCAGTACCAACAATTTCGCGTTTAGCTTCAGATAGTTTATCTGTATATCCTCCGGATTCGGATTCATAAATAAAGGCACCATCTTGCATTGTAACATAAACGGGTAAATAAAAAGAACCGAGTTCTTCACCTTCAATTATACCCACAACATAATATTCTTCTCCAACCATACCACGGCCAGAAATATATCCTTCTTTCCTCACTCCGCCTTCATTAAAAAAATCCCCTAAATCAAGCATTTTAGATTGATTATGTGAAATATTTAAACTGGTTTTCCATTTTAAATTCGTTCGGTCAATAACATAAGCCTGTAAAAACAATTCAATACCTTTATTTTCCAATTCTCCGGAATTACCCCATGTTGTAGAAGTTAGATTTGGTGGGCTAGGAACAACGTACCTTCCAAGTAAATCTTTAGTTTTTTTGTAATAAACCTCTAAACTACCACTCAAACGGCTTTTAAATAAAGCAAAATCCAATCCTACATTATATTCAGTTGTTTCTTCCCATTTTAAATCAGGATTAGCATTCCATGCAGGTTTAAAAGTTAAAACATCCTGTCCACTTTCAGGATCTGTTGTAACATCAATTGCCTGAAAAACCAATTGGCTTTGATATTCATCAAATTCCTGATTTCCGGATACACCATAACTGGCCCTGATCTTTAATTGATCTAACCATGAAATATCGCCCATGAAACTCTCTTTATATATATCCCAACCTAAAGCTACAGTAGGGAACCATCCCCATCGATTATCTTCACCAAATTTAGTAGAACCATCTCGCCTTAATGATCCTGATAAGTAATATTTTGTATCAAAATTATATTGTACTCTACCAAAAAAACCAATAAGTCTAGAACTACTTTTCCAGGAATTGATATCATGATATTGAACATCAATTAATGTTTCAAGATCATTAGCCCCAACATAAGGAGATTGAGCATTTCTTGCCTGAGCAAAAAAACCATCGTCCATATTTTCTTGCCAGGAGTAACCTAACATTGCGTTAACATTATGAACCTCGTTAAAAGTTTTGATATAATTTCCGGTTATATCCATCAATTTTTGAGATTGATTTTGATACGCTCTCCTGCCAAATCCGTTATCAATCAATCCGTTAGGCCTAAAATAATATGATTCATGATCATCGCGAGTATATCCAAGATTTACACTTCCAATAAGGCCTTCAATAATTTCATAGTCAGCTTTAAAGTTTCCTAAAAATCGTTTTGCATCGCGCGTATTATCTACTTCATTTATAATAGCTATAGGATTTTGATAGTTGAAAACCCTGGTGGTTTCATAATAATCTCCATCCTCATCATATACAGGATCGGTTGGGTTTCGGGAAAAAGCCTGATATAAAATATCATCTTTACCCCATCCATTATAATTTTCATAATCATTGTTTTCAAAAGTACCAGAAATACCTCCTGAAAGAGTTAATTTATCATCAAATGCTTTATGTGTAAGATTGATTTTAGCAATAGTTCTCTCTTTGGAAGTTCCTTTCATTACACCTTGCCAGTCAGATTGTGTAAGAGAGGCATAATACTGACTATTCTCAACACCACCCGAAAAATTAATATTATATGATTGTGTTATGCCTGTTCTGAAAATCTCATCTTGCCAATCAGTATTGGCACCACCATCCTTAAAGATACTATCAACTGTATATTGAGGGTTAGTTTCCTGGGCATCTTCAAGAATTCCTTGTGCATAATCTCTTATATCATCTGCAGATAATAGATCTAAACGATTTGCTACCTGATCAGCAGAAACTTTCATATTTAACTGCACCTGAAAATTTCCCACTTTACCTTTTTTGGTAGAAATCAGAATTACACCATTGGATCCTCTTGATCCATAGATTGCGGTAGAAGCTGCATCCTTTAGTATATTAAAAGATTCAACATCTTCAGGAGCCACAGTAGAAGGGTCTACTCCCGGAACACCATCTACTACATATAAAGGTTGAGTTCCTGAGTCAAAACCTGAAGCACCACGAATTCTTACTGCATATCCTTCGTTAGGGTCACCACCCTTTTTTGAAATTAATACTCCTGCACTTTTCCCTTGAAGCGTTTGAATGGCATCAGTAATCACACCTCCACCTAAATCCTCAGCTTTAACTTGAGAAACAGCACCTGTTTTATCACTCTTTTTCTGCACACCATATCCAATTACAATTATCTCATCCAGTAATTCAACCTGTGGCTTTAAAGCAACATTAATAACAGTTTTATTGC
>CAZSIC010000029.1:31438-33362 GCA_964606845.1 uncultured Bacteroidales bacterium | reverse complement strand
GATTCTAATAAAATATTATTCGAACATATTTTAGGAAATTTATTTTTTATCGTAACTTGTGTTTTATCTTCTTTGATTTTATTTTTAATTATTAATAATAACACAAATTTATTACCTTATTTTGATCTTAATTCCCGGTTAAATATTAAGATTATTTTTATAAGCAGTATTGCATTTATTTTTATAATGTTAATTCCTGCTTTTTTGACACATTTCCTGAGTAAAATTAATGGATTAAATTTTTCATTAAGCAATTTTGCCAGCTTCGGCATGAATCCTAAATACAGGACATTAGGAATGGCATTACAAATATTAATATCAGTAGTTATTATTTTTTTTGCTATTATAATATCAAATCAATTAATTTATATAAAGAATAAAGAACTAGGTTATAATTATAAAGATATCGTTTATACTCCAAATTATTGGAGAAATGAAACTGATGCTATAAAAGATTTATTACTTAAGAATCCAAATATATTATCTGTTTCATCAGTGTCAGAATTACCCATCAATTTAACATTTAAAAGAAAATTAACCCATTGGGATGGTAAAAATACAGATAAAGACTTTGATGTATATTATGCATTTACCGATATTGGATTTTTCGAAACCTTTAATATTTCATTACTCGAAGGTTCATATTTTTCAAATAAGTTTACGTTTGATAGTTATTTTAAAAGCGATGCTGGCCAGTATTATTTGGTAAACGAAACTGCTGTAAAACAAATGGGATTGAAAAATCCATTAAATACAAAATTTTCTTGTAGTGGATTTAGAGGGGAAATAATAGGTGTGGTTAAGGATTTTCATTTCAAGCCTTTACAAAAAAAAATAGAACCTTTGTTTATTCAATTTAATCCTGAAGAATGGTTATATCTATTTATTAAATTAAAAGAAAATAACAAAAAAACGATAAATTATATTAAATCAACAATTAAAAAGTTTGATAAAAAAGGGTATCCTATTGAGTTTAAAGTTTTAGAAGATGATTACAATAATTTATACAGTTCTATACGCAAAATATCCTATTCATCAATTGTTTTTTCAATCACTGCGTTTATTCTTTCTATTATAGGATTAATAGCAATAATTTCATTTTTAGAAAAGAAAAAGCAAAAAGAGTTTGCTATAAAAAAAGTATTTGGGGCACAATCAAATAGAATTATACGAGATTTTATTATTGAATTATCATGGTATATTATTCCTGCAATTCTAATTTCAGTTGTTATTGGTTATTATGGTACTAAGAAATGGTTGCAAGGCTTTGTATATCAGGCGTCATATCCATATTTGCAACTTTTGTTTGCAGTTGTTTTTATTTATCTGCTAATAATAGTTTTAATTTATTTGAAGGTTAGAAAAACAACGAATATTAATCCAAGTAAAGTGCTAAAGTATGAGTAATTATTATAGATTGTCCAGGTAGTAATTTGAATATATAAATAATTATTGTACAATTAAAAACATTAGTAGTATATCAGCTTGCACGCTTTTACTCACTCGCTCGTGAGAAAAGTTGTAACGCGTGCAACTAAAAAAAAGCACTTGTTATAAATGAGCGCCAGCAAAAAAGAAGGAATGTCAGAAAAATGTAAGAAACACGATAATGATAAAGCAAATTTTAAATCTGAAATAGCCAAAAAGAAATATAATCATCAGTTTGTAAATACATCCTAATTTAAAATTTCTTCTATTGATAATAAATCCCTAAATTAGGCAAACAAATAAAATATAACCAAAAAATGCCTTTTCCCTTCACCAAACAATTAGATGTCATGGACTGCGGCCCCTCGTGCGTTCGCATGATAGCCAAATACTATGGTAAAAACTACACACTGCAAACGCTGCGCGATAAAAGCTATATTACCCGCGAGGGGGTTTCTATGCTTGGTATTAGCGATGCTGCCGAAGCCATTGGTTT
>CAZSIC010000029.1:0-31338 GCA_964606845.1 uncultured Bacteroidales bacterium | reverse complement strand
TGTTACTTGAAGCAACACCTGATTTTTACCAGGCCGAAGACGAAAAGCCGGATAAATCTGGATTTAAATTTTTGTTTTCCTATTTAAGGCCTTACAAAAAAATTATTACGCAGCTTTTCCTGGGGTTATTGTTGGGTAGTTTATTACAACTTATTTTCCCGTTTTTAACCCAAAGTATTGTCGATAAGGGTATCAATAACCAGGATTTGAGTTTTGTTACTTTAATTATAATTGCACAGTTAGTACTTATATTCTCAAGAACGATTGTTGAATTCATAAGGAGTTGGATTTTATTGCACCTGGGTACCCGCATTAATATTTCGCTTATTTCCGACTTTTTAATCAAAATGATGAAATTGCCGGTATCGTTTTTCGATTCGAAAATGATTGGTGACCTTATTCAGCGAATTGGCGATCATCGGCGGATTGAGAATTTTCTTACTTCATCTACTTTAAATATTCTTTTCTCGTTTGTAAATCTGATCATATTCGGGATTGTTCTTTTGGTATATAGCGTCAATATTTTCCTGATTTTTCTTGTCGGGAGTGTACTTTATACGTTATGGGTTTACATTTTTATGAAAAAACGGCGCGAGTTGGATAACCGACGTTTTGCTCAACTTTCCGATAACCAGAGCAACATTATTCAGCTTATTACCGGAATGCAGGAAATCAAACTAAATAACTGCGAAAAGCAAAAACGCTGGGAGTGGGAACGGATACAGGCCCGGTTATTCCGTGTAAATATTGCCAGTTTATCGTTAAACCAGTACCAGCAGGCCGGTGGCGTTTTTATCAACGAAGTAAAAAATATCATTATTACATTCATTGCTGCCAAATCGGTTATTGATGGACAAATGACACTGGGTATGATGCTGGCGGTGCAGTATATTATGGGACAGTTGAATAGTCCCATTAATCAAATGATTAGCTTTTTGCAATCTACCCAGGATGCTAAAATCAGTATGGAACGTTTGGGCGAGATTCATCAGAAAGATGATGAAGAGTCGGACGAAACACCTAAAATTGATATTCTGCCTGAAACTCGTGATTTGAATATCGAAAAAGTTTCTTTCCAATACGAAGGGCCGCATTCGCCTTTTGTGTTAGAAGATGTGGATTTAAAAATTCCGGAAAAAAAGATTACCGCTATTGTAGGAACCAGTGGTAGTGGAAAAACAACATTAATAAAACTATTGCTTGGATTTTACCAGCCGGTTAAAGGAAAAATTAAGCTGGGCGACCAGTACCTGAATAATATCAGTAACCGCATGTGGCGCGAAAAATGTGGAGTGGTTATGCAGGACGGATTTATTTTCTCCGATTCGATTGCCAACAATATTGCAGTATCGGAAGAGTTTCCCGACCGTAAAAAATTATTGCATGCTGTAAAGGTGGCCAATATTCAGGAATTTATTGAATCGTTACCTTTGGGATACAACACCAAAATCGGGCAGAATGGCGTAGGCCTAAGCCAGGGACAAAAGCAGCGGATATTAATTGCCCGTGCTGTTTATAAAAATCCGGAATTTATATTTTTTGATGAAGCAACCAATGCACTCGATGCCAATAACGAACGGGTGATTATGGAAAACCTTGATCAGTTTTTTAAAGGTAAAACAGTGGTGGTAGTGGCACACCGGTTAAGTACGGTAAAAAATGCCGATCAAATTGTGGTGCTGGAAAAAGGAAAACTGGTAGAAAAAGGAACGCATAAGGAGCTAACCAAAAAGAAAGGCGCGTATTATGAGTTGGTGAGGAATCAGTTGGAATTGGGTGCTTAATGGAACACAGATTAAACGGATGAAACAAATAATAATAAATCTGAAGATATAATTTAGAGTAGTGTAAGTAGCGGCAGTATGCAGCGGCAGTAGGTAGCGGCAGTAACCAGTAGCAGTTAACAGCGGCAGTATGCAGCGGCAGGAAGCAGTAGCAGTAAGTAGCTTGCATGACGGAAGAAGGATGCAGGATGCAGTATGTAAAAATAAATAATATGAATATAAAAATGTACGTTGAATATGAAGTTTGGTTTTAGGCAGTTAAAGGTATATCAGAAAGCATACAAATTGGCAATGGAAATCTTTGAAATGAGTAAAAAATTTCCTGTTGAAGAGAAATATTCTTTAACAGATCAAATTAGGAGATCTTCCAGGGCAGTTTGTTCAAATATTGCTGAGGCATATCGCAAAAGGAGGTATCCAAAACATTTTACAAGTAAAATAACAGACTCTGATGCTGAAGCAAGTGAGACTGTTGTTTGGCTGGATTTTGCAATGGATTGTAATTACATTTCATCAGAAACACATGATCGTTTAGAAAAAGAATATGAAGAAGTTGGCAAGATGTTAGGTTCAATGGCAGATCATCCTGAAAAATTTTTGCCAAAGTAAACTATACTGCTTACTGCCGCTGCTTCCTGCTGCTAACGAAAACTATAGGGACTGTCGTCTATTTAATATATAAAAGAAAGTCATTAAGATATGGATGAACACAACAAAATAGAGCTCCGCTCAACAGAAGTACAGGAAATATTAAGCCGCCCGCCCAAATGGATCGTGCGATGGGGAATAACCATTGTGTTTATTGTTGTATCGATTATTGTAATTGGAAGTTGGTTTTTTAAGTATCCCGATATTATTTCGGCCAATATTGTTTTAACTACCGAAAATCCACCGGCACCCGTTGTAGCCAAAACATCAGGGAAAATTCAAAATTTATTTGTTGATGATAATCAAAGGGTACTAAAAAATGATGTGCTGGCTGTTTTGGAAAATCCTGCCGATTTTGAAAGTATACAAACTTTAGAAAAAGTGCTGGTTGATTTTAATACAAACTTTAAATTAGGTGAAGCATTTTTATTTTCAAAATATCCTTTAACGTTAGGAAATGTTCAATCGTTTTATGCCAGTTTTATCAAAAATATCGAGGCTTATAATCAGATGATCCGGTTAAATTACCATGATCAAAAAATTGAGCTTTATCAGCAGGAATTGAAGAAATACGGCCAGTACCTGGCTCATCTGGAAAAACAGAATCGTTTGCTGGGTGATGATTTTGAATTAGCACAAAAACAATTTTTTAGAGATTCTGCCTTAAACGCACAAAATATGCTGGCTGATGCTGATTTCGAAAAATCAAAATCTCAGTTGATTGCTAAACAATACAGCCTGGAACAAAACAGTGCATCTATTGCGAGCATTCAATTACAAATGGAAACGTTAAAGCAAAATATTCTGGAGTTGGAGCTGCAGAAAGACCAGCAGTTAAGCGATTTTCAATCGCTCGTAGGAGAATCGTTTAAGAATTTACAATCTTCCATAGACTCGTGGAAATACCAATATATCCTGGAATCGCCAACCGACGGGAATGTTACTTTTAATCAGTACTGGAACGAAAACCAGACCGTAAAAGTTGGAGAAACGGTAATGACCATTATCCCTGAAGATGAAGGTGAAATAATTGGGAAAGTGCAGTTAAATTTTCAGGGAGCAGGGAAAGTGAAAGTTGGTCAACAAGCAAATATTCAGTTTGCCAATTATCCATACATGGAATTTGGAATGGTGAAGGGAGTTGTAAAATCTATTTCACTGGCTCCGGATAATAATTTTTATACTGCTGAAATTGAATTACCTCAAGGATTAACCACTTTTTATGGAATGGATCTTGATTTTAAACAGCAAATGACAGGCACTGCCGAAATCATTACCGAAGATATCCGCTTAATGGAAAGAATTGTAAGGCCTTTGAGATATATTTTAAAGAAAAACACAGAATTTGGAAATTGATTTAAAGTCCCGGGTAATTAAATTTTTTTAACCACAGACCTGCCTGCAGAATTCTATGATTAAAACAAATTTTAACAAATGGATAGCGAAGGGAAAATCTATTTGTATATATAGTTTTAACCCTTTCCCCTGTCGGGACTTTCCCTTAAGAAGGGAAAGATGCTTTGATTTAAAGAACTACCAAACTTAATTGTTTAGTAGTAAAACATAAGCAATACTTTCTCCCCTGAAAAGGGGAGATGCCGACAGGCAGAGGGGTAAAAAAGGAAAATATAAAAAACAACAAAAATCCAGATTTAATATGAAAATATTTTTAACTTATTCGGTTTCTGGACAGCTATCGGGTAGCCATTCCTGCCTTGCAGGTAAGTTCAAAATCCCTGAGGCAGAAAGACCTGAGTGCGCTGTGGTTTTTAAAATTGTAACCACAGAGTCACTCGGAGTATGGCACAGAGTAACACAGAGTTATTCATGTGTGAAAATAATGTTTGCTTTTTACTCTGTGTATCACCCTGCCTGAAGGCAGCTCTGTGTCCTCTGTGGTTAACAAATAATGTATTTCACCATAGGCCTGCCTTCCAGGTAGGATTGTGCCCACTGTGGTTAATATAAATATTTTGCAATACTGTTAGATTTGCACAGATGACACTCCGTTTTAATAAAAGATTTCTTTACTTTGTTAATCAAAAATATCTTAAATCAAAAAAATAATTATGTTAAAACATCCTTTTGGTAAATATAAATTCCCGGTAAAATCATACGATTCGGACCAAAATGGAAGATTAACCCTTTCTGCACTATTCCATTTTTTGCAAGAGTGTGCATGGGAAAATGCACGAGCCAATGATTTTGGCTACGAGTTTCTCAAAAAAAATAATGCGTATTGGGTATTGTCGAGAGTGTTGGTGCAAATGGACGAATATCCTCAATGGAGGGATGAGATAGAAATTAAAACCTGGCCCAAAGGCGTTGACCGCTTTTTTGCTATTCGTGATTTTCAGATTTATAAAAATGGTAAAACCATCGGTAATGTAACCAGTTACTGGTTAATTGTTGATAAAGATAAAAAACGCCCCCGGCGTCCGGATGATTTTAATTTTGTGCATGAAAATTTTTTGCAAGAATCGGCCATTGAAAAAAAGCCCGAGAAAATTGAGTTAGGTATTGAACTGACAAAAAAAGAACAGCGCAAAGTTTTTTACAGCGATATGGATGTGAACCGCCATGTAAACAATGCAACCTATGTTCGTTGGATACTTGATTCGTGGTTTGCAAACCATAACCAGGCGATTGTTGAATTCGAAATCAATTTTCTTTCCGAATTAATGCTAAATGATGAGTTTGCTGTTTTTGCCGCCAAACAGCAAGATGATTATTTTTATTCGTTACAAGATAATCAATCCAGAGATATCTGTAAGGCCAGATTAAAAACAAAAAATGCCCAAAAACATTAATTTTTAGGCATTCATAAGTATTTAAAATTTTAGGCATTTTAAAAGGGTAAATCGTCCGGTTCATTCGCATCCGGCATGTCATCTAAAGATGGGGGAGGTGGCGTATCGTCCGGCATATTATTCTGATTTTGCGAAGTTGTTACTTTTTCAATTCGCCAGGCATCTAAATTGGTAAAATAGCTTACTTTTCCATCCTTCTCCCACTTGTTTCCTCTGATATTAAAACTAATTTTTATTTCTTCGTTCAAATTGATTGCATCAATTAGATTACACCTATCTTGCGTAAGCTGAAATTTTATGTGGTCTGTAAATTCCATTCCCCCATTCGATTCGGTTTTTTCAATTACAAACTCCCGCTTTTTAAAGCGGTCGCTAACCTGAACGGTATTGTATTTTTCAATTAATTTTCCTGATATTTCAAAACTCATATTGTTGTCTGTTATTCTTCGTGAATAATTATTTTTTCAATTTTATCTCCTTGTCGGATATCATCGATTATCTCGAGACCTTCGTAAATCTTCCCAAAAACAGTATGTTGGCGGTCGAGGTGTTGTGTATTTTCCCTGTTGTGACAAATAAAAAATTGCGAACCGCCGGTATCTCTTCCTGCATGGGCCATTGAAAGCACACCTTTGTCGTGGTATTGATTATCGCCATCTAATTCACATTTGATAGCATAACCTGGCCCGCCCATTCCGGTTCCATCGGGACAGCCACCCTGGATTACAAAGTTGGGAATTACCCGGTGAAAAATCAAACCATCATAGAAACCATCTTTTGATAATTTTATGAAATTTTCAACGGTACCGGGAGCATCTTTTTCAAAGAATTCTACTTTTAAAGTACCTTTTTCAGTTACTATTTCTGCTATTTTCATCTTTTTATGATATTAAAAAAACAAGCACGCTTAATCCACGTGCTTGCAATTTACCGGTAATATTTTGTTATTATTCTTTTTCGGCAGATTCCGGCCCTTTTACAACTTCAATTAATTCCACTTCAAAAATTAATGCCATATTAGGCTCTATTGGGCCACCGGGACGAACTTGCATTCCATAACCTAACTCAGTTGGAATGTATAGTTTGTAGTTTGCTCCTTTTTTCATTAACTGCAGGCCTTCAGTCCAGCCAGGGATAACTTTGTTTAAGGCAAATCTTGCAGGTTCTCCTCTTTCGTAAGAACTGTCAAATTCAGTACCGTCAATTAATGTTCCACGATAATGAACAACTACTGTGTCTGTTTCGGATGGAGAAACACCTTCACCCTCTTCTATTACTTCATATTGCAAACCACTTTCTGTTACCGAAATCCCTTCTTTCTCTTTATTATCTTCTAAAAACTGTCTTCCTTCAAGCAAGTTTTTTTGATTTTTTTCATCTCTAATTTTCTTGAAATAATTCTGGATCATCATTTTTATTTCTTCATCTTCAATTTCGATGTCTTTTTCATCAAAAACATCTTTCATTCCCTTTACAAATGCATTATAGTTTATTTCATCTACAGAACCTCTTTGTAAGCTATTTGCCACATCTATGCCAAGGGCATAACTAACACTGTCTAACTCTGTTTTTAATTTAACATTCGTACTTACACCTTGTCCGCAAGATGATAAAATAAATACAAATAAAGTTGCGATCAATAATAAATTTCTAATTTTCATAGTTGTTATTTTTTAGTTAATGTATACTTTTTAATCATGCAAAGGTGATTAAATTATTTGGAAAAGTCAAAAGTAAGGTTTTAAAAAAAGTTAAAATGAATCAATCATGCGATATTATTTTTTGATAGCTCTTAGTATATGCCTTTTACCTTCCGGGCCCGGGAGCCTTTGTACCTTAAATCCGGCATCTCTTAAATTTTGTTTTACAAATCCTTTGCTACTGTAAGTTGTTAAAACTCCAAAGTTATTTAATGATTGGTATAATTTTGTAAAATTTCCGGGACTCCACAAATCAGGCTGCTTTTCCGGCCCAAATGCATCAAAAAAAATTAAATCATACTTTTCTGTAAATGTAAATTGGTTGAAATCAGCCTTTATTTTTGTCAATTGAAAATGATTTGACAGCTCAACCTTTTTATTCCATTCGGATTGATGAATTTTATTAAAAATATCTTTTGCCTGCTGGTTTAAATAACTGGTATAATTTAGTTTTTTTGCTATGTTATAACTTACCGGATAAAGTTCAATTGCAGTATATTCAATATTTGTATTTTGCTTACTACTTTCTAAAAACGTAAGTAAGCCATTTAATCCGGTTCCGAATCCTACTTCAAATATCTTTATTGTTTTTGTATCCAGGTATTTTAATCCCGCATCAATAAACACATGTTTTGATTCGTTTATAGCTCCAAAAACCGAATGATAATGATCTTTAAATTCAGCAGAGTAAAGTGTTGATGAACCATCATTTGTATTTATTATTTTTAGATTCAAAAAAATCAGGTTTTTAGTGATTTATAATTATTCTATTTTTGTTGGCAGATGCAAATTTACTAAAATACGGATATTAAAACAGATTGATTTGATTCGAAAAATTATTCATATTGATATGGATGCATTTTATGCATCGATTGAGCAGCGCAATAACCCTGAATTGAAAGGAAAGCCTGTTGCTGTTGGTGGATCGAGCGAGCGTGGTGTAGTTGCTGCAGCAAGTTATGAAGCACGAAAATATGGCGTTCGATCAGCCATGCCATCTAAAATTGCAATACAAAAATGTCCCGATCTGATTTTTGTTAAAAGCAATATCCAAAAATATAAAGAGGTATCGAATCAAATTATGGAAATTTTTTATGATTATACCAGTTTGGTCGAGCCTTTATCAATTGATGAAGCCTTTTTGGATGTTACGCACAATAAAAAACATATTCCTTCGGCAACCCTTATAGCTAAAGAAATAAAAAAGCGGATTTTTGATAAAACTCAATTAACAGCATCAGCAGGTGTTTCAATTAATAAATTTTTAGCTAAAATAGCATCGGACTATAGAAAACCCGATGGTTTGTTTGTAATAAAGCCCGATGAAACAGAAAAATTTGTTGAAGAATTAGCTGTTGAAAAAATTCACGGAGTAGGAAAAGTTACTGCAGAGAAAATGCATCGGCTTGGAATTTTTAAGGGGATTGACTTAAAGAGCAAAAGTGAAAAATGGCTTATAAGCCATTTCGGGAAGGCGGGTTCTCATTTTTATAATATTGCCCGGGCGATAGACCATCGAGAAGTTAATCCTAACCGGATTAGAAAATCTGTTGGTGCCGAGCGAACTTTTGAGAAAGACCTGGAGTCAGATTTTGAAATGATAACCCATTTATATCATATCGAAAAGGAGTTATTTGAAAGGATTAAACATCATGGGAAATATGGGAAAACATTAACGCTAAAAATTAAATATGCCGATTTTAAGCAAATTACCCGCAGTAAAACAGTGGTTTATCCCATCAATACTTTTCAAAAACTACACCAGTTGGCTAAAGAAATATTCCGGCAGGTTGAATTAGAAAAAAACATCCGCCTGTTAGGTTTGTCTGTATCACACTTCCCTGATGAAAAATCCTCAGGAAACCTTCAGTTGACCATTAATTTTTGATTAAGTTGTTTACTGCATTTGCTAATTCAGGATAAGTAAATGAAAACTCATTTTCTTGCAAACGAGATGGAATAACTTTTTGACTGGCAAGAAAAATTTCTTTTCCCATATTACCGGGCAATAGTTTTAAAATAAATGCCGGAATTTTTAACCATAATGGACGATTTAAAGCTTTTGCCACCATTTTGTTAAATGTTTTTGATTGTACCGGGTTGGGAGCAGTTAAATTAAAAATGCCTGATAAATGATTGTTTTGAATCAAAAATTCAATCGCACGAATTTCATCGGTTAAATGAATCCACGAAAACCATTGTTTTCCGCTACCAAGGTTTGCCCCAACAAAATATTTAATAGGTTTGATTAATTGAGGAAATATACCACCAGCATTTCCTAAAACCATTCCTGTCCTGATAATTACTCTTCTTATGCCATAAGACTCAGCCTTTTCGGTCGATTTTTCCCATTCATTAGTTACATATGCCAGAAACCCGTCTCCTATAGATGTTGTTTCGGAACAACTTTTTTTTGTATCAAAACCATAATATCCAATAGCTGAGCCCTGAATTAATAATCCGGGTTTTTGTTTTGTTTTATCAATGGCTTCGTTAATTTTTTCCCCTATATTAATCCGGCTGTTTAAAATTTTTTGTTTTTGTTTTTGGGTCCATAATTTAGCTGCAATATTTTCTCCGGCCAGATTAATAACTACATCTGTTTGTTCAAAAATATCAGCCAGTTTAGAGGCATCCTTATAATCCCATTGATAAACCTTTACATCTTGTCCGAGCAAATTTTCTGCTTTATTTTTATTTCTTGAAATAGCTGTTACCTTGTAGTTTTCTTCTAAAAGGTATTGGGTAAGTGCAGAGCCAATAAAACCGGTTGCTCCAAGAATAGTTATTCGTGTCATGATTTATTCGTTTAATGCCTGTTTATAAGTTTTTAACGCACGCTCTCGTGCCATTTTGTGTTCTACAATGGGTTTTGGATATTTTGAAGTACCATAATTTGGGACCCATTTTTTGATGTATTTCAACTGAGGGTCGAATTTTTTGGTTTGTAGTTCAGGATTAAAAATCCTGAAGTAAGGTGCAGCATCGCAACCTGTTCCTGCAGCCCATTGCCAACCTCCATTGTTGGATGCTAACTCGTAATCAAGTAATTTCTCAGCAAAATAAGCTTCTCCCCAGCGCCAGTCAATAAGTAAATGTTTGGTTAAAAAGCTTGCTGTAATCATTCTAAGCCGATTATGCATATAGCCTGTTTTATTTAATTCATGCATTCCGGCATCTACAATTGGATAACCCGTTTTTCCGTTGCACCAGGCCTCAAATTCTTTTTCATTGTTTCGCCAGTCTATACGGCCATATTTTTTTTTGAACGATTGATCTTTAACATGTGGAAAATGCCACAAAACCATCATATAAAATTCTCGCCAGATGAGTTCATTTAAAAAAAACTGGTTTAGTTCTAAGGCTTTTGTTACTAGTTCTCTTATACTTATAGTGCCAAAACGCAGATGGACACTTAATTTTGATGTTCCGTTAAGCGAAGGAATATCACGTGTTTTATCATAATTTTCAATCTTCTGTTTTTGAAATTCCTTTGATGGAAAATCAAAATTCACACGTTTAAAGCCCATATCCTGAATCGAGGGAATGTTTAGCGATTTGGTTTTATACAGGCCGGAAAGATGGCTTTCCGAATGGTAGCCAGGCACTTGTTGTTGATAAAATTTCTCTTTCCATTTTTTTGAATAGGGCGTAAATACGGTGTATGGTTCGCCATCTTTTTTTACAATCTCATCTTTTTCAAGAATTACCTGGTCCTTATAAGAAAAAACCTGGATATTTTGGCTGGAAAAATATTCAATAACCTTATTATCCCGATCGGTAGCATAGGGTTCGTAATCATTGTTAAAATAAACAGCTTGAATTTTATATTGTTGGTTAATTTTTTTAAAAGCATCTAAGGGATTATCGTAAATAACTACCAAGGTGCTTTTATGGGCTTCTAGTTTTTGTTTCAAATTTTTTAATTCATGGTATATAAATGATATCCGCAAATCATCCTTGCTTTCCAGTTTATTTAGTATGTGTTTATCAAAAATAAAAACCGGTAAAACATTCCCTTTTTTTAATGCCTGAAACAGGCCATGGTTATCATTCAGTCGTAAATCGCGCCTGAACCAGAAAATGTTTATTTTTTCCATTATTTGCTTTTTTTCTTAAACCAGGGTATAAAAGCACTGGTTGATTGAATGTAATCTTTATAATCAGGTTTTTTTTCGATTAAAGATTTTTCGAGCATCGCCACACCCGAAATCTTAATAATTAAAAAGGTCATTAACACAGAGCCAAGAACAGGAATGTAATATCCCGAAGCGATACTGAATAATCCATAAGCCCACCATACGGTAGCATCACCAAAATAATTCGGGTGTCGTGTATATTTCCAAAAACCTTTGGTTAATAACTTACCTTTATTCTCAGTTTTAGATTTGAAAAGCGTAAGTTGCAAATCGCCACCAGCCTCGAATGTAAAACCGATAATCCAGATCATTAATCCAAGGAGATGAATGATGTTAAGCGATTCTTTTCCGGCATAAAAAGTAGCCATTAAAGGTGCTGATATCAGCCAAATCAATATCCCCTGTAGTAAAAATACCTGAAAAAAACTTACCCACCAGTATCTTTTTGGCCCATAATTTTGCCTGAAGTTTTGATAGCGGTAATCTTCGCCTTTACCCCAATTCCTTATGGTAATATGAGTTGACAACCTCAATCCCCATAAAGAAACCAGAACTAAAAGAATAACATTTACTAAAGAAGATTGGTTTGTTTGAAGAAAGTAGAAAATGCTTAAAACAACAAATCCAATTCCCCATACACTGTCAACAATACTGGCATTTGAAATTATTATGCTGATCAGCCATGTAAGTATCATTACAATTAAAATAATTGCAAGTGCTTGAAAATAAATATCGAAAAATCCCATGGTTATTTTTTTTGAAAAAAGTTTTGCATAATAAACAAAACGCTGTTTTATTTGTTCAGGTTTTATGAGGTTTGCTTATACAATCATAAATATAATGATTTTTTTGAACCTTTGAATACCAATCTTGTTTTAAAAGTCAGAATAATTAAGTAACAAACATCTTATGGCAAGTTATTCAATCAAAGAATTAGAAAATTTATCAGGAATTAAAGCTCATACCATCCGTATTTGGGAGAAGCGTTATAATATTATGAATCCTTCCAGAACCGATACAAATATACGGTACTATTCTGATGAAGATTTAAAGCAGCTGCTTAATATTGCTATTCTAAATCATCAGGGAATAAAAATTTCGGAAATAGCAAAACTGTCCGAATCGGAAATGAGAGAGAAGGTTATGAGTATGTCAACCGAATCTGGAAATGCTGAACGAAATATTGAGCAACTGGTAATTGCAATGGTGGATATGGATGAAGTAAAGTTCGACCGTATTTTATCGCGCTATATCATGCACGAAGGATTTGAGAATGCTGTTATAAAAGTGATTTTTCCTTTTTTTGAAAGGATTGGTATTCTTTGGCAAACAGGAACCATAAATCCCGCACACGAGCATTTTGTTTCTAACTTATTTAGGCAAAAATTAATGGTTGCTATTGATAATATTATGGTAACCGATAATCAAAAGGCTAAAAAGTTTATATTATTTCTTCCGGATGGAGAATATCATGAGTTAGGACTGTTATTTTATAATTACCTGATTCGTAAATCGGGTCAAATAGTATACTATTTAGGCAGCTCGGTTCCGTTTAATGATCTTGTGGAAACAAGTAAAATGGTTAATCCTGATTACTTATTTACAACCATCACAGCCTTACTTACAAAAGAAGATACTGTAAAATATTTAAAAAATTTATCGAAAACCTTTCCATTTCAAAAAATATTTGTCACTGGACAACAAATGGATCAAATTCTTAAGCAACCTCCATCTAATGTTGTAAAGATTGCTTCTCCGCATGATTTTAGTGAAACTTTGAAAAACATGATTTAATTCTTAGAATGATTCTAAATAGTACATCCTGCTTAGGTTTTAGCAGGATTTTTTTGTTTAATTATTGATAATTAATGTTAATAAAATGTTAAACAGAAAAATTCACTTAAAATGTAATTTAGAATAAATAATATAAAAAGACATCTTTATCTTAAATAGCGATGCCTACCTTTATTATTCTTATTTAGAAACAGTCCTTGTTTTGGGTCTTTAAACATATAAATATTTGGATATATGGTGTTTTTTGTTGTATATTTGTTTAAGAAAATTTTAAAAACGTACAACTATGACAGCAATGGAATTTAATCATCAGTTAATAAGTTTAGAAGATAAACTTTCAAGATTCGCAATGAGTTTGACATCAAATAGAGAAGAAGCTCAGGATCTTTTACAGGAAACTTATTTTAAAGCGCTATCGCACAGAGAAAAATTTGTAGGCTATACGAATTTAAAAGCATGGACTTTTACAATCATGAAAAATACATTTATTAATAATTATCGTAAACAGCAAAAAGAGAATACGCATAACGATAGCACAAAAAACCAGTATTTTTTAAATTTAACTAAAGAGCAATCGCCAACAAGGCCAGATAATGAGTTTTCTACTTATGAAATTACCAAACAAATAGAAAATTTACCAGAGGAGTTTAAAGAACCCTTTAATCTGTTTTTGTCGGGTTATAAATATAAAGAGATTGCCGAAAATCTTGATTTAAAAATCGGAACAGTAAAAAGCAGAATATTTTTTACCCGTAAAAAATTAATGGAAAATTTAAAAGATTTTCAGTATTAGTTTTAGTTGCATAAATAGATAACATCAAGGGCTTTTTGGAAAATTACATTGTACCAAAAAGCTCTTTTATTTTTTGTTCTCTGAAATTAAAAATTTCATGTACTTTTTGTTGAATAAAAATACGATGTACAAACCTTCCCAAAATTCCCAATGGTAGATCATAATAAAGAATATCCTCCATTTCAATACCACTATTTAGAGTTTTAAAGCGGTGTTCGTGGTGCCAGATTTTATAGGGGCCTTTGATTTGATTGTCAATAAAATATTCTTTTTCTTTTACTTGTGTAATTTCTGTGGCCCATTTTACCTGAATTTTAAACAAAGGATTAAGGCGGTAACTTATAATCATTCCCGGGTACATATCTCCTGCATCTGACCTTGAAAGAATTCTAAAGTTCATATAAACTGGTGTTATCAATCCCAGGTTTTCAGGATTGGAAAAGAACTCCCAGGCTTTATCAATAGAAACCGGTATTTTTTGTTTTCGTCTTAACTCGTACATTTTTTTTAAATATCACAAAAGCAAACAATTGCTTTAAACAATTGTTTATAAATATAATAAATAAATTTAAATTTATTTAATATCCAGATAAGATGAGTTTGTTTTTTTTGAATAACTTTTTTATGGTTGAATTTTAATAAAATGAAACATCCATGCACAAAAGTTCACAAAAATGGAATGAATAATACATGGATGTTACACGAGACCTATTAATTAACTAAAATATATTCGAGTGAAAGATAAGATTGCCATTTATGTACAAAATAAACTATTAAAACCTTTAGTTAGCTTTTTAAAAGAAGGATTAAGCCCTGAAAAGCTGGCTTTATCTGTTGCTTTGGGGTTTACAATAGGGATACTTCCTGTTTTAGGCATCACGACTATAATGTGTGCTTTAGTTGCAGTAATTTTTAGAATCAATATGCCTGCTATTCAACTTATAAATTATTTTGTATACCCTTTACAATTAATTTTATTTATTCCGTTTTTAAAATTTGGGGCATTTATTTTTCAGTCCGAAGGGCTAATTTTTTCAATATCTTTTATTAGAGAATCACTACAGCAGGATTTTTGGTTAGCCGCTAAATTATTCTGGAAAGCAAACCTTGGAGCAATTATTATATGGTTCGCCATATCGCCGTTTGTAATAGCAATTATTTATTACGCTGTTTTACCAGTGTTTAAAAAGTTTGTTCCTGAAAAGCTTAAAAAATAATTTTTTATTCGGTTATTTCTTATTAAATCCTTATTTTACAAAAAAAATAGTATTATAATGGTTGATTATCATATTCATACTTTATTATCAGATGGGAAGAGTACCCATGAAGAATGTTTACAATATGCCTTAAAGACAGGGTTGAAAGAAATTGGCTTTTCCGATCATGTTTGTTTAAAATTTCCGGAATGGGCAACACAAAAAGCTCATTTTGAGAAAATGAAAAATATTTTGCTAGAGATAAAACAACGAAAAGATCTTCCAATTTCTGTTAAATTCGGAATTGAAGCCGATTATTTTCGCGGGCAGGAAAAGGCGATTGAAAAATCAATTTCATTATTTCCAGTTGATTATGTTATTGGTTCAATTCATTATATCCGCGACTGGAATTTTGACACCCATCCAAAAGATTATATTCATTTGGATATTGATCAGTTTTATGAAGAATATTTTCAATTATTACAGGAATGTGCAGCATCAAAACTTTTCGATATATTAGGCCATATTGATATACCAAAAAAGTTTGGCTATTATCCCTCTTTTAACTTAAAAAATATTTATGAAAAAACAGCAAAAGTATTTGCACAATCTGATGCTGTTTATGAATTAAACACCAGTGGTTTAGACCGCTCATGCAAAGCATTTTATCCTTCAGATGAGTTTATGCAAATATGTTTTAATAATAATGTACCAGTAACACTTGGCTCTGATGCACACAGGGCGAATAATATTGGCAAATATTTTCCTGTGGCGATTGATCAATTAAAATCGATAGGTTACCGTAAGATTGCTGTTTTCTCCAATAGGAAAAGAGATTTTATTACGATTTAAAAATTTTTTATTCTTTTTCTTGTGATTTTAAGAATTCTTCAAGAATTTTTTGTGCTTTCTCAAAATCTTTTTCTGCCACATAAACTTTGGCAGCGAATCCTGAAAGAGATCCCCCAAATCCGGCAGCTAAACCCGATTTCATATCGTTCCTTATTAATACAGAGATTTCGTTTTTTTCGAGCATTCTTTTGAGTACATCAGCATTTATTTCTGTTCCTGAATAGAGGAATTTTAGATCTTCGTGTTTATCCATAGTATCTGTTATTTTAATGAGTTGATTTACCAATATACTTTTTTTTGAATAAATTTCCCAATTTTTGTTTATTAGTAAAAATTAATTTTCCTGTTTTAGTTGTGCGTGTCTCCGTTTTATATATTGGTAATAAGCAATTTGTGCCCTTGTTTTTGGTTTATTATTTTTTACATAATGATTTACCTGTTTTTGATCAACAATTCTGGCTTTAACATTGTCTTTCAACTGTATTTTTAGCATTTGCTTTAGTTCTTTTTTAATTTCTTCGTCATAAACCGGACAGGTTAATTCTATTCGGTTGTCAAGGTTCCGAACCATCCAGTCGGCAGAAGAAATATACATCAGTTCTTTTCCTCCCTGGTAAAAATAGAAAATACGCGAGTGCTCAAGAAAACGGTCTACAATGCTAATTACATCAATGTTTTCGCTAAAACCTTCAATTCCTGCCTTAAGAGAACAGGCGCTACGAACAATGAGTTTTATTTTTACACCTTTTTGGCTTGCTTCATATAATTTATCAATCATCTCCTCATCAACCAAACTGTTTAATTTTATGATCATGAAAGCTTTTTTGCCTGCCTTTGCATTTTTAATTTCATTTTCGATTAGCCCAATAAAATGTGTTCTTGTACTGAAAGGAGAGAGGATTATATGTTCGAAAATATGCTGTTTATAATTTTTATCAAAAAATTCGAAAACCTTTGCCACCTCCGAGGTTATTCTTTTATCATAGGTAAATAATCCTTCATCACAATATAATTTGGATGTAACTTCCTGAAAATTTCCTGTACCGATGTAAGCAAAGTTCTCTAATTTATGATTGTTTTTTCGTGTAATAAGACAAATTTTTCCGTGTACTTTAAGACCGGGAATTCCATGAATAACTTTAATTCCTAATTCCTGGAGTTTGTTTGACCAGTATATGTTTGCTTCTTCGTCGAAACGTGCTTGTAGCTCAATGATTACGACGACTTTTTTGCCATTTCGGGCTGCATTCATTAATGTATTAATAACCATTGATTTTCTGGCAACACGGTATAGCGAAATTTGTATAGAAACAACCTTTGGGTCAATGGCTGCTTCGCGGATCATATCAATAAAATAACTAAAAGGTTGATAAGGATAATGTAAAATATGATCACGATTTTTGATTTCGTTAAGAATGCTTTTATGATGTTTAAAATAGGGATGTGGTACTGGTGGCATTTCTTTATTTTCCAAACTTTTAGACCCAATGTTTGGGAAGTTTATAAAATCTTTAAAATTATGATATTTACCACCTGCTATGATGTTATCATCATCATCAAGTTTCATTTTTTTAATAAAAAACTGAAGTAGGTCTTCGGGCATATTTTCATCGTAAACAAAACGTACGGGTTCTCCTTTTTTACGTTTTTCAAGGCTTAACGATATTTTTTCCATAAAACTTTTTGAAATATCATCGTCAATATCAAGTTCTGCATCACGAGTAATTTTAATATTGTAAGCTTCAATTTTATCGTACTCGAAGATGGAAAAAACATCATTTATACAAAACCTGATGATATCATCTAAAATAATAATATATTTTTTCTTTCCGGATGATGGTAAAGTAACAAAGCGGGGAAGTATATCGGTTGATAAATCAAGGAGTGCATAATTGATTCTTTCCGGATTGTTTATATCCGACAATTTTACAGCAAAATATATGGGTTTATCCTTTAATTCAGGAAAAGGCATATTCTTTTGCAGCATGATTGGAACAAGCACGGGGCGAATATTTTCAGTATAAAATTTTTTAACATAATCGCTTTGTTCTTTTGTAAGTTGTGTTTCGTTTATTACAAATACATTGTGCTGTTCTAGCTCTGTTATTAGTTCATGATAAATATTTTCGAATTTCTTTTGTTGTTGCTGGGTTATTTTTTGGATATTTTTTAAAATGGTTTTAGCCGTTTTGTTGCCAATTAAAAATTTTTCTTTACTCCCAATGGCTGCAATTCTTTTAATGGTAGCAACCCTTACCCTAAAAAATTCGTCCATGTTATTGGAAAAAATCCCTAAAAAACGGATTCGTTGTAAAATAGGATTAGATTTATCTTGAGCTTCCTGTAAAACCCTGTCGTTAAATGATAACCAACTTATTTCTCTATTTACAAATCTTTTATGCATAATTATTTAGTATAATTTAATTATCAAATATTTTAAAAACAGCGAATATTAAAAAATTGAGGGTGTTAATTTAACAAAAATTTAATCTTGGTGTGCTTATATGTCAACATTCTTTATGTTAATAAGTTCAAAGGTATCCATATTAAGTGCAGTTAATGTACCTAAATCATTAAATTTAATATATACACAACCTGAATCGATATTGTAAATATTTTTTGCTGAGTTTTTTATGTTCATTTTGATTTGTTGAAAAGGGATAGGAGTATGTCCATGGATTATTTTTTTGTTTTTTGTAAATGCAGGATTGTTTTCTTCTGTTCTTGTCCAAATCATTGCATCGGTATCTTCAAAAGGATTTCTGGACAAAAAATTAAACCCGGCATGAACGATAAAATAGTCTTCAAGTTCAATATAGTAAGGAAATGAAGCGATAAAATCAATATATTCTTTGGAAATAATATTTTTCAGATTTGTCCCAATATTTTCAAAATCATTTTGGAAACTACGTAAAGTATTTTCAGCACCATTAAAAAACCAGTTTTCTGAATTTTTAAAAAGAGTGTTTAGCATCATTTCTTCATGGTTACCACGTACAATTTGAACGGGATAACTATTTTTCAAATCCAAAAAGAAATCAATAACTGCTTTAGCATCCGGTCCGCGATCGATTAAATCGCCAACAGAATAAAACGTTGGGGTATCATCGTTTCTAACAATAATATTTATAAGTTTCTCGAGCGTTTTTATACATCCATGAATGTCTCCAATGGCATATCGCATAATCTTTTTTTCCAGAATATAATTATTCTGTTAGGTATTGTCAAGTATCTCAGGAGGTTTTTAGTTAAGAATCTTCTTATTATTCATCAATATCCTCCAATATCTTCTGCACCTGATCTTCCGTTTCGGTAAGCTTCTTTTTGCATTTTTTTATCAATAGAGAAACTCGTTTTACTTTAGCCGATAAATCATCAACATCTAATTCTTCATTTTCTATTTTTGATAGTATATCTTCAATCTCATGGATTGCTTCGTTATAAGAAATTTCTTTTTTGGCCATATTGTATAAAATTTATTGTTCTTTCGGGAGGGTAAATTTAAACGTACTTCCTTTATTTTCCTCGCTTTCTACCCAAATTTTTCCTCCATGTTTTTCAACAAACTCACGACACAAAATTAAACCCAGTCCGCTGCCTTGCTCTTCGGAGGTTCCTGTTGTTGAATAATGAATATCTATCCTGAAAAGTTTCCTGATATTTTCTTCACTTATGCCAACCCCTTGATCGGTAACAGAAATCATTATTTCATTATCATTCTCTTCTGATTCTATATGTATCCGACTATTTTCATAAGAAAATTTAATCGCATTAGAGATAAGGTTCCTGAAAACTGTTGTTAGCATATCATAATCGGCTGATACCATGGTTCCCGTTTTAATATCAGAAACTACGTCAATATTTTTCTTATCTGCATTCATTTTTAGCAGATTGATATTTTTCTGCACCATTTCATGAAGATCTAATTTTCTGGGGCTAAACTCCATTTTTCCGCGTTGTGTCCTCGACCAGTGTAACAGATTGTCTAATAGCTCTAATAGCTCATCAGCCGACTGGTAAATGAGTTCAATGGGCTTTTCTAATTCTTCTTTGGTTAAATCATCAAAATTTTTGGCTAAATGTTGTGTTAGTCCATATACTGCATTAAACGGATTTCGGATATCATGGGCAATGATAGAAAAGAACTTATCTTTGGTAGCATTTAATATTTTTAAACTTTCTTCCGATTCTTTTAAGCGTTGGTTTGATTCGTCAACTTCTTTTATTTTTTGTTGAAGCAGGATATTTGTTTTTCTTTTCAGTAAAAACTGAATAAATATAATAATACCCGAAATTAAGGTTATCAGTGCAATAAGAATTGATAAGTTTCTTACATTCTTTTGTTTTTTTAGTTCCAGGTCTCTTATTTCTTTTTCGGCTGTAAGCTCGGAAACCTCTTCTTCGATGCGTAATATTTCCGACTGGCTTTTTTCCAGTTCGTAGTTCATTTGAATTTCTAAAATTCTTTGGGAATTGTTTTTTGCAATAATTGAATCTTTAATTACCGAATAGTTGATGTAATAATCTAATGCTCGTGTTTTATCGCCTCTCTTATCATAGTAATAATATAAAGAATAGTATGCATTTTTTATTAATTCAAAATTATCAATTAGCTGCCCAATGGTAAGCGATCTTTTAATTAATTCAAATCCTTCAATATCATTACTCTGGCGGAGGTATATTTCTCCCAGCTTACGGCTACAGAGTGCATTTAAATATTGATCGCCTGTTTTTTCAGTAATATCTATAGCTTGTTTGAAAAAATCTGCTGCTTTTAAATAATTGCCGGTTGAATGATAATAGTTACCCAAATCGTTTAAAATATCGCTTACACCCTTTACATCTCCAATTTCTTCGCGTATTTTAAGTGCTTCGTTGAAATAGATTAACGATTTTTCCAAATCGTTTAATTTCAAATAAACATTTCCTAAGCTTTTTAGCGAGGCTGCTATTCCAACTTTATCATCAATTTTTTCTCTTAATTCAAGTGCCCGGATATAGTTTTCCAACGCCTTATTATACTGGTTTAAATTAAGGTATGTGTTCCCAATGATATGATGAGCATATGCAATGTCTTTGTTATCGCCCAGCTTATTTTTTATTTCTAAACTTTGCGTATAAAAATCCAGGGCTTTTTGATAATTGTTAATCTCGTCGTAAATAATACCAATATTATTTAGCGATGCAGCAATCTGAGATTCATTGCCAACCTGTTGCCTTAATTTTAGCGCATTTAGATAATGTTCGAGTGCCTGGTCGAGCGTATTAATTTTTCGAAAAATATTGCCCATTTGATTTAGACAATTGGCAATAAAGGTTTTATTTCCAACTTTTTGATAATTAAGCAACGATTTTCTCATAAAATCGAGAGCCAGGTAGTGATCATTATTATTCTGATATACAAGTGCTATGTTTTTTTGCGATTGGGCTATGCCTGCAATATCTTCGATTGACTCTCTTAATTCTAGTGATAAGTTGTAAAACTTTAGTGCATTATCGATATTGTTAATTTGTAAATAAACATTTCCAATATTATTATAGGTATTTGCAATTTCTTTTATAATGTTTCTTTTTCTGTTTATGGCCAAAGCTTCTTGATGGTATTCAAGAGCTTTTTGAAATCGTCCTCTGTCTTTAAAAACAATACCCATATTATTTAAAATAACAGCCTGCCCTTTTTCATCCTTTATATTTCTTTTTATATTCAATGCTTTTTCGTAATAAAATAAAGAACTGTCGTATTGGCTAATATTCCAGTATAAACTACCCATGTAGTTTAGAGTATTAGAAATTTCTGACTGGTCAAAAGCAAGGTTTGATTCTGATAATGCTCTTTGGTGGTAGCTAAGTGCCTGCTGGTAGTTACCCATTAATCTATATACCGCTCCGATATGGTTATAAGCTACTGAAATTTTTTGATCTTTTTCGAGCAGATAAAGGTTTAAGGGTTTTTGATAATAAAATAATGCATTATTGTAGTTGCTTAGATTTTTTTCTGAGTGTCCAAGCCTGGTGTATATAAATATATTAATGTCAGGCGTTTTTTGCTCATAAAAATATTCTAGTGCTTTTTCGTAATATTCGATAGCAGGTTGATATCTGCTCATTTCATAATATGCATTGGCAATATTTAAGTGGGCATTTGCAAGGGTTTCCTCATCATTATATTTTTCTGATAATTCAAGGGCTTTCCCACCATAAGCCAAGCTTTTATTTTTATCTGTACTTAAATAAGCTTTTGATAACTGATTAATGATTTTTATTGATTTTTCTTCCGAAATATTCTCGAGCAAAGTTTCTAAACTATCGGCTTTAGATGTATTTTGGCCGTAAGAACTTATAAATCCGGTTAAAAATAAAAATAATATAAAAAGCTTTTTAATCTCCATATATGCATAGATATCTTTAGTGTCATGTCAACGCTATTTTAGTCGGCCCAAGTCTTGTTCTTTTTCCTCAGCTCGGCAAAATAAATTCTTTACGTAGCTTCGGCTATGTGCAGAATTTCTTTTTTGATCTGAGAAAAAATTATTGCGACTTAACCGACACAATAGCATTGACACGACAATAGTCTAATGTAAGAAAATAACTTAAAAAGACCAGTAAATTTTAAAGATTTTTACTTTTTAAAGATTAATTATTGGTTTTAATTTGGTTTTGGAAGGGTGAATTTAAATTCACTTCCTTTATCCAATGTGCTATTTACAAATATTTCACCTCCACTTTGGTTTATCAGCTCTTTACAAAGAATTAAACCTAATCCTGTTCCTGTTTCATTTTCTGTACCTTTGGTGGAATAGCTATGGTCTATCTGAAATAATTTTTTCAGATTTTCTTTACTAATTCCTTTTCCATTATCGGTTATTGAAACGGTGATTTTGTTTTCATTATCTGTTGTTTCTATCTTAATTTCACCGTTTTTATCTGTAAATTTTATTGAATTACTTATTAAATTTCTTAATACAGTTGACAGTACATTTTTGTCAACATACACCTGTGTATTTTCATCAATTTGAGTTTCAATATTAATATTTTTTTTCTGTGCCGAAAGATTTAATAAGGATAAAGCATCGTTAAGTGATTCTGAAAGGTTAATATTTTCTGGTGAAAGCTTCATACTACCCAGTTGTGATTTAGACCATTCAAGTAAATTTCCCAGCAGGTTAAATAAGTTTTGTGACGATTCGTAAATAAGTTTTGAATATTCTTTTATTTCATCTTGCGAAAGTTCATCTAAATTGGTGAATAGAGTTTCAGAGAAACCAAGTAATGATTGAAATGGATTTTTTAGATCGTGTGCAATGATGGAGAAGAATTTGTCTTTAGTAGCATTTAGTTGTTTAAGGTTTTGTTCAGATTTACGGAGTTTCTGGTTCGCTTGCCTTAATTGGTCGTTTTTCGTCTCTAATAAGTTATTGGTTTTTTTCTTAAGCCTAAACCGGCTAAAGCTCAAAATAGCTAGCGCTAAGATCAATATTAAAAAAGCAATTAGATATTTTTTTTGGTTTTTTTGTCTGTTAAGCTCAAGGGATTGAATTTCGTTGTCTTTCTTTAAAATTTCATTTTCTATTTCAAGGTTTTCTGTTTCATGTTTTATTTTTAATTCGGAAATTTTGTTGCTGCTTTGTAAGGTGAAAATGCTATCATTCATACCAGAATATAATTTGAAATATTCCAGTGCTTTTTTATAATTGTTTTGTTTGTTGTATAAATTGTACATAAACTCATAAGCTTCAACCAAAACATCTTTTGCATCGATGGGTTTGGCAAGGTCAATGGAGTTTAGTAAATATTCTTTTGCCGTTTTGTAATCATCTTTTTCTAAATATAATTTGCCCAAATTATTATAATTATTGGCAATATCAGAGATATTGTTTCTTTTTTGGTTTATTTCTACCGCTTGGTTTAAATAATCTTCTGCACTGTTGTAATCACCTAGATCAACCTGAATTAATCCAATGTTGTTTAAAGCAATTGCTATACCACTTTCATCGTTTAATTCTTTGTTTATCTCAAGTGCTTTCCTGTAATATTCAAGTGCTTTGTGCTTATCGCCTTTTTTATCATAGGCTGTTCCAATATTATTATAAGCCGAAGCCTGCCCACCTACAAAATTATTTTCCAGATATATTTCTAATGACTTTAGATAATAATCGAGTGCTTTCTCATTTTCATCAAGATGTTGATATACAATTCCCAGGTTATTATATACCGTAGCAATACCTCGTTGATGCTTTTCTTTTTGATAAATTTCCAACGCATCTAAAAAGTATTTTAAAGCGATATCGTAACTTGATATTTCCCGATAAATATTGCCAATAGAATTGTAATTTTGAGCTATAGCTATTTCATTATCTAAATTTTTAGCTACATCCAGAGCTTTTAAATAGTATTCAATAGATTTTCTGTAATCATTTAACCTGGTATAAATATTACCAATTGATCTGAGATATGATGCAATATCTGTATTGTCATTTCTTTGTTTGCTGTTTTCAAGCGCTTTGAAATAAAATTCAAGGCTGATTTCTGGTTTATTTTTTGAATTATATAATATCCCAAGATTATTATACAGGCTGGAAATACCTTTTAAATCTTTAATTTCTTTTTTTATTTTTAATGATTTTTGGTAAAACTCTTCGGATGTTTCATATTCGCCCTGAAAATAATAAACATTAGCTATTCTGTTATAGGCATTAGATAATCCTTTATTATCTTCTAAAATATGGGAAAGATTTAAAGCTTCATTGGCATAGTATAAACTGCTATCTAAGGAAAAGTTCCAGTAATTTCTTGAAATATTGTTTAGAATTTCAATTTTATCTTTTTCTTCAGCCTTTTGTAATGTATTAAATAAACTATCAATTACTTCTCTATTGTTTTGAGAAAATGTAGAGATGCTTATCAATACAAGAATAATTAAAAATAAGAGTTTTGGTCTAGGCATAATTTTATTGCTCTTTATTTATTTTTCTTCTTTATTTTTAACTGTACTACGGAATTCGCCATCGAAAAGTTTGGTTATAACTTCATCATTTCTTTTTATTTGATGGATTTTTTTTATTACCTCTCGATTAGTTGCATATGTTATGGAGTAGCCTCTTTTAAGAACTTGAACAGGATCAAGCAATTCAGCTTTGTTTTTATAATGCTCTAGTAATGTGTAATTCTCTTTTATAAGTTGTGTTGTGCCGGAAGAAAATTTCTGATTTAGATAGTTGATATTTTGTTTAGCCGAAAGTAATGATTTTATTGTTGAATGATGCAATGTATTGAAATAACTTCTCAGGTTGTTTTTATTTTTATCGATTAATTTAAATGATGAATTTTTATATTTTTCCTGGATAATTGAGAGTTTGTTGTTTTGTTTTTCTAAAATATTTTTTGTTAATGGAATAAAAACTGAACTTGATCGAATAAGTTTTGTTTTCTGGTGATTGATAAAATCAATTGCAATATCATAAATTTTTTCTTTATAAAAATCAACCGTTTGCTCAAATTCGAGTGTTTTTTCAATGATAAATTCTGCAACAGCTGTAGGTGTTTTTAATTTTTTGTAAGCTACCAGGTCTACAATCGATTCATCTTTATCGTGTCCTATTCCTGTTAATATTGGAATTGGAAACTGAGCTACATTGGCAGCCAAAAGATAGTTATTAAAACTATTCAGATCCGCTTGAGAGCCACCCCCTCTGATAATAACCACAATATCGAAAAAGTGGTCATGCTGAAAAACTTTATCAAGTGAATTAATGATTGATTCTTCGGCTTGCAAACCTTGCATTAACGATGGAAAAAGTTTTAAATAGTATTTGTAGCCATATTTGTTATTTGTTAACTGATGTAAAAAGTCCTGGTAACCTGCTGCCGTTTCTGATGAAATAATAGCAATTTTTTGGGGTACTAATGAGAATTCCAGCTCCTTATTCATATTAATAATCCCATCTTCTTCAAGCTTTCTTAGTGTTTCAGCTTTTTTTTGTGCCAAATCACCAAGTGTATAATTGGGGTCAATATCGATAATGTTAAGACTGAAACCATATAACTCATGAAACTCAATGTTTACCTGTACCAGTATTTTAAGCCCTGAAGCTAACTCATGGCCTGTAGTACTTTCGAAATATGGTTTCAACATCCTGAAAGTAAATGCCCAAATGGTGGCTCTGCTTTTTGCTATAATATTTTCGTTTATAGCATCTTTTTCAATAAGTTCAATGTAACAATGCCCGTTCCGGTTAATTTTTAACTCACTAATTTCAGCTACTACCCATATCGATTCGGGAAAATTTAGTTTTATTTTTTCCTGAATTGATTTATTTAGCTCCAGTAAACTGATTTTTTTTTGTACCATAAATTAAATTTTACTTATCTGCTTACTGAGGCTTCTGTTTCCAATGTTGATTTTTAGTAGATAAATCCCGGAAGGTAGATTATTAATCTCATCAATTGTAATTGTTGAATTTCTATTTATTTGTTCTTTGGGCTGTATATCTTTTATTTTTTGCCCTTTAATGTTGAAGACTTCAAAGGTTACCTTAGTTTCAACTTTGATGTTTAGTTCAATATTTAATTCATGATGAAATGGATTTGGATAAATTGTTACTGTTTTACAGTTGTTGTTTAAAGAAAGAATGTTTGAATTTATAAGGTTTGCAGCTTTCCCAAAATCGGGTATTCCGTAGCCTGTATAATTATTGGGCGCTGAGTACTCATGGGCACTTTCTTCAATTTTCCTGAGTATTTCTATGTTATTAAGTTCCGGATAGAATTGCCAAAGGCAGGCTCCCAATCCCGATATTAATGGTGTAGAAAAAGAAGTTCCATTGGATGCCGTTATAGAACCGTCAATTCCCTGAATTGCCGTTTGATACCCCATAGCAGCTACATTGGGTTTTATTCTTCCATCTGCAGTGGGGCCAACACTGCTAAAATAGGTATATTCGGCGTATTGATTAACTGATCCAACCGTTAATACACTATCACCATCTGCCGGAGCTGTAATATATTTCCATGGATCATCTCCCTGGTTGCCTGCACTTACTATTACCAGCATTCCTTTTGATGTTGCAATATCAGCAGCTTTTGTGATAAATGCAGTATTCCCGTCCATATCATCGTAGATGTAGTTTAATAACGGATCATCAAACTCAAAATACCCCAGCGAGGAATTAATGATATCGGCTCCAACACTATCGGCAAATTCAATTGCAGCTACCCAGTTATCTTCTTCAATACTATATTCGGAAGCAGTTTGTTCTGATCTTAGAAGCCAGTAGCTGGCTTTTGGAGCAGTGCCAATTAACTTGCCAGGAATATTAGCTCCCATAACAGATAATACTTTCATTCCGTGAGATGAAGCGTCAAAAACCTCTGTGTCGCCATCTACAAAATCGTAGAACCCTAAAATTTGATGATTACTCCATAAGCTATCGAATGCAGGCAAAATATCAACATTGTAAAAACCGGCATCCAGCACAGCTATAACCATATCCTGGCCTAAATTTCCATTACGGTGGAGCACATGCCCATTAAGCATGGAAATTTGAGTTGTCCCAAAACCATAATCAAACGTACTATCACCTTGTTGTTGAAAAGTTTTAGTTGGACAGTTGGAATCTTTCGTTTTCTTTTTCTTAGCACAATATCCGGTTTTTTGGCTTGATTTAATAAAATCCAGATTATTAATCGTATCCATCAATGCGATATCATCTGTATATACTACTGCCGTATTAAGCCATTTAGAAGTATTAATAATTTTTAGCCCCAGTTTTTTCAAACTGTCGAGATATGTTTTGTTAACAGGTAGGTCGGTTTCAGTAATATCAATATTTTGTTTTAAGCGCCTGGTAATTGCCCTGGGAGATAAATATGCCTCCGGGTGGTCGATAGAATATTCGCTGTTTTTTTTATCAGTAAAAAAAATGCGGTAATTATCGGGTGCTATTTGAGAAAATAGCAAAGAAGGGAAAATAATGAAAACGCAAGATAAGATTAGTTTATGCATATTAAATTTGTTGATCTTGACAAATTTAACAAAAATGTTTAAATAATTTTAAACGATTATTCCTCCTCCTAAAACCATTTCGTCTTTATAAAAAACAGCTGATTGACCAGGAGTTATTGCAAATACTTCCTTATCGAAATAAACTTTAATTTCAGAGCCTTCATTTATGATGGCACTTTTTATTCCTTCGCTTTTATATCTAACTTTGGTGGTTACTTCAATTTTAGATTTCAAAGGTAAATCTTCGATTAAATTGTAATTTTTTACCCGTAGTTCTTTTTTATACAGGTCGTTTCTTTTTCCTAAGACAATTTCGTTGGTTTCTGCATTGATATTTACAACGTACATAGGTTCTCCCAGTGCTATTTTTAATCCTTTTCTCTGGCCTATGGTATAAAATGGGTATCCTTCGTGTTTTCCCAAATATTTTCCATCGGCAGAAATAAAATTTCCAAGTCCAACTTTCTGATCTATTTCGGGCACATTGTTTTTTAAGTATCTTCGATAATTATTATCAGGGATAAAGCAAATCTCCTGGCTCTCTTTTTTTTGGGCAAGTTTTACAAATCCTTTCTCTTCTGCCATTTTTCTAACCTCATCTTTCGTAAATTTGCCCAAGGGAAGAAGAGCTTTTTGTAATATATTCTGGGTTAATCCCCATAAAAAATAACTTTGGTCTTTTTTCTTATCTTTTGCCCGTTTTAAAATATATTTTGAATTTGATTTTACGATTTGTGCATAATGACCTGTTGCAATATAATCGCAATTTAATTCTTTAGCTTTTTGTAGTAATACATTCCATTTTATTTTCGTGTTGCATAAAACGCAAGGGTTTGGCGTTTTCCCATCCAAATATTCGTCAATAAAATTACAAACCACTGTTTGATTAAATTCATGTACAATATTTTCTGTATAATGCGGGATATTTAATTTATCAGCAACAGCTTTAGCCTCATGGATAGAATCGGTGGCTAAGGGCCCATCATTTTCATGGCGGGGGTCATTTTCAATCTTATCCCACATTTGCATAGTCAGTCCAACTAAATCATAACCTTGTTTAAGGAGTAAAATGGCAGCTAACGAACTATCGATACCGCCACTCATCCCAAGTAGTACCCTTTTTTTTGTCATTTAATACATTGAATTTTTATTACTGTGGTGGTTTTTGGTTAAATAAATCTTCGATAGAAGGTTCTTTAATTTTTCCTTTATTTTTTTCCAGCTTTTCCAATTGTTCCTGTTCTAAACGTTCTAATTCTTCCTGGTTTTCAGCTATGCCATTTTTGTAGTTTAGTTCATGTTTTACCGTTCCATCTTCATTGTAGTATTTCCATTTTCCTTCTCGTTTATTGTTTTCGTATGAGCCGGTAATTAGAATTGTTCCATCTTCGTTAAATACCGAATATTCACCATCCAACCGGCCATTCATGTATGAAATTCGCATCATAATTTCACCATTCTCGTAATATCTTATAGTCATCCCGTCTTGGATATCATTTCTCCATTGTGATTCTTCAGATACTTGACCATTTTCGTAGTATTTTTTTTCTGTCCCATGTTTATTATCCATTTTGTAGGTAACAGTATTGATTAAGAATCCATCTTCCGAGTAAAAATTCCATACACTGTCTTTATTTTGGCCTATATACATCCCTTCTGCCTGTAAAGTTTTGTTAGAATAATAAAAATGTGTATAAACTTTATTTGGGTTTTCGTCGAAAAACATTTTGGCTTTCAGTCTTCCTGATTTATCGTATCTTTTTAAGGTCCCGGTTGGTTTCCCGTTTTTAAAATATCCGATATATTGTATGTTGCCATTATTATAGTAATTTTCCCAATATCCGGTTTTTTGGCCGCTTTCGTTGTATTGGTTAATCGTATCGGTAGATGCGCTATTTTGTGAATAGCTGAACCCTGAAAATAATAATATAATTGAAAGGGTTAACATGTTTTTTTTAGTATTCATATTTTTTCTTTTTATTTTTTACAAAAGTAACAAGAATATATGATTTTTATTACCTGACTGATAATATAATAAAAAAAAGAGCCCTGAAATCAGGACTCTTTATATTGAGTTTTTGGGAGCTATTTTATTTTACTTCCTCAAAATCTACATCAGTAACCTCTCCATCATCTTTCTTGTCGTCTGAAGAAGCTTGCTGTTGATCCTCACCAGGTTGTCCCTGTTGAGCATTCTGTTGTTGCTCCTGTGTAGCTTTGTACATTTCTTCTGATGCTTCTTTCCAGGCATTGTTCAATGCTTCGGTTTTAGCATCTATTTGATCTAAATCTTCGTTTTTATGTACTTCTTTTAATTCGGCTAAAGCTTTTTCGATATTTGCTTTTTTGTCAGCTGATAATTTGTCTCCGAATTCTTTCAATTGTTTGTCGGTAGAGAAAATTAAGCTGTCGGCAGTATTTAACTTATCGACCTTCTCACGTACTTGTTTGTCAGCCTCTTCGTTAGCTTTAGCTTCATCGCGCATACGTTTTATTTCTTCTTCGGTTAAACCGGATGATGATTCGATACGTATACTTTGTTCTTTATTGGTTGCTTTATCTTTAGCCGTAACGTGTATAATACCGTTAGCATCAATATCGAACGATACTTCAATTTGAGGTACTCCTCTAGGTGCTGGTGGAATATCAGATAGATGGAATCGTCCAATGGTTTTATTATCCTTAGCCATAGGCCTTTCACCTTGCAATACGTGTATTTCAACCGAAGGCTGATTATCAGCAGCCGTTGTAAATGTTTCTGCTTTTTTGGTTGGTATGGTTGTATTTGCTTCAATTAATTTGGTGAAAACACCACCCATGGTTTCAATTCCTAATGAAAGTGGAGTAACATCCAGTAAAAGAACATCTTTCACATCACCGGTTAATACACCACCCTGGATAGCAGCTCCAATAGCTACCACCTCGTCAGGATTTACTCCTTTAGATGGTTTTTTACCAAAGAAGTCTTCAACAACTTTTTGTATAGCAGGTATACGAGTTGAACCACCTACAAGAATTACTTCATCAACATCTGAGGATTGCATACCAGCATCGCTTAATGCTTTTTTACAAGGGCCTAAAGTAGCATTGATAAGTTTATCAGCTAATTGTTCAAATTTTGAACGCGATAAAGTTTTTACAAGGTGTTTTGGTACTCCGTCAACCGGCATAATATATGGCAGATTGATTTCTGTGCTTGTTGAACTTGATAATTCAACCTTAGCCTTTTCGGCAGCTTCTTTCAATCGTTGAAGTGCCATAGGATCTTTTCGTAGATCAATACCTTCGTCTTTTTTAAACTCTTCGGCTAACCAGTCAATAATTACTTCGTCAAAATCATCACCACCAAGGTGAGTATCACCATTGGTTGATTTTACTTCGAAAACACCATCACCAAGTTCAAGGATAGAAATATCGAAAGTACCACCGCCAAGGTCGAAAACAGCCACTTTAATATCGCGGTCTTTTTTATCAAGGCCATAGGCTAGTGAAGCAGCAGTAGGCTCGTTGATAATACGTTTTACTGTTAATCCAGCAATTTCTCCCGCTTCTTTTGTCGCTTGTCGTTGTGAGTCGCTAAAATATGCAGGAACAGTAATAACAGCTTCTGTAACTTCCTGT
>CAZSIC010000028.1:0-34115 GCA_964606845.1 uncultured Bacteroidales bacterium | reverse complement strand
ATGCCTCGCGCCGGGGGCTGCTCAAGATGGTCGGGCAGCGTAACAGTCTTCTGAATCATGTTAAAACCTTTAATGGTATCTTCAATATTAACATATTCACCTTTTAATCCGGTAAAAGCTTCAGCTACATGGAACGGTTGTGATAAAAACCGCTGTACTCTCCTTGCCCTGTGAACAATAATTTTATCCTCTTCGGATAGCTCATCCATTCCTAAAATGGCAATAATATCCTGCAGTTCTTTATAGCGTTGTAATATTTCTTTAACTTTTTGAGTTGTTTGATAGTGGTTACCCCCAATTACTTCGGGTGTTAAAATTCGGGATGTGGAGTCTAACGGGTCTACAGCCGGGTAAATACCCAGCTCGGCAATTTTTCGGCTTAATACTGTTGTAGCATCCAGGTGTGAGAAGGTAGTTGCCGGAGCCGGATCGGTAAGGTCATCGGCTGGAACATATACTGCCTGTACCGAAGTAATAGAACCATGTTTGGTAGATGTAATCCGTTCTTGCATTTCTCCCATTTCTGTTGCCAATGTGGGCTGATAGCCTACAGCCGAGGGCATGCGGCCTAACAACGCCGAAACTTCGGATCCAGCCTGCGTAAACCGGAAAATATTATCGATAAAAAACAGGATGTCATTTCCTTTGCCCGATTTTTTATCCCCATCTCGGAAAGATTCTGCCAGGGTTAACCCCGTTAAAGCAACCGTAGCTCTTGCTCCAGGAGGTTCGTTCATTTGTCCGAATACAAGGCTTGCTTGTGAGTTTTTCAATTCTTCGTAATCAATTTTTGTCAAATCCCAGCTGCCGGCTTTCATACTTTTTTCAAATTCTTTGCCATATTTAATAACCCCAGATTCAATCATTTCTCGAAGTAAATCATTTCCTTCACGGGTTCGTTCACCAACTCCTGCAAAAACAGTTGTCCCGGAGTATTTCTTGGCAATGTTATTGATCATCTCCATAATCAAAACAGTTTTTCCAACACCGGCACCACCAAATAATCCAATTTTCCCGCCTTTTGAGTAAGGCTCAATAAGATCGATAACCTTAATTCCTGTAAATAACACTTCCTCTTCCGTGGTTAAATCTACATATTGAGGAGGTTTGTTATGAATCTGATATCCTCCGCTTTTATCCAGTTTGCTTATTCCATCGATCGGTTCTCCGATAACATTAATCAGCCGGCCACGAACCTGTTCACCAACGGGAATCCTTATAGAAGCTCCGGTAGCTTTAACATCCATTCCTCGTTGTAAGCCATCGGTAGAGTCCATGGCAATACATCGAACCGTATTTTCACCAATATGCTGTTGGCATTCAATGATTAAAACAGAACCGTCGTCTCTTTTGATTTCAAGAGCATCATGAATGTTTGGAAGTTCTGATCCGGTATTCTCGAAACTAACATCAACAACAGGGCCTATAACCTGTATAATTCGACCTGAAAGATTTGACATGATCACGTATTTTGAAGTAAATTAATATTATGTTTTACAAATTTATCATTTTTATACGATTATTTTTGGTTTTAGATACATCGATACGAACTTTTTCATAATTTAGCTGTAAGTATTGCATAGATTTTGTTGGGTGATGTAATATTTTTAATCATAAATCTAAAACATAAAGTTATGAAAAAATTATTTATATTTTTATTCGCGGCATCATTATTTACTGGTGCATTTACATTTAAATCCAACGCCCAGGAAATCAAGTTAGGTGGAGGATTAGCTCTTGAAGGAGACAGGCCTCCTTTAGGGTTGCAATTTAAAGGAACTTACGGACTCGATATGTTATTAGAAAACTTATCTGGTTCAGTTGAATTTAGCCTGTTTATCCCATCATCAACTAGATATTACAAATATAACCGATGGGGTATAGACGTTGATGGTAACTGGGTATTCTGGAATACCGGCGATTTTGACTTTTATGCCATTGGCGGGTTAAATATTTCGCACTATTCTGTAAAATATACTGGCACATTGGGTGTAGCCGATGCTATTGGGACAAAACCCGGATTAAATGTAGGCGGCGGTATTAACTTTGGCTTCAGCGCCAGTATGAGTGCTTATGGTGAGGTAAAATACATTTTAAGTAATTACGATGTTGCTGTTATTAATTTAGGTATTTTATTTACGCTTTAATATTTTAAATTTAAATTTTTTTAATGAAATTTGTGGGATATTCAATAAAGGATATCCCATTTTTATAATAATAAAATGAAATACAAAACTTTATTTTTTTTAACGATTCTATTTACCTTTTGGCTAACCAGCAAATCTTTCGCTCAATTTAATAAAGTTGGCGGAGGTTTAATTCTTGCCACAGGAAATGATTACGTTTATGAAGGTATTTCTTATTACAACAAATCTGTTGGAATTAATATAAGAACAAATTACCACCTAAATAAAAAACTGGAAATAACTCCCGGTTTAAATATTTTTCTTCCAAATAAAGAATCTTTTGCTGATGGAGGAGAATCATCAACTACTGTTTATGCCCTAAACATCGATGCACATTTGATTTTAAATCCCAGAACACGAAATAATTTTTATTTTTATGTTATTGGTGGCGTCCATGCCAGCGGCTGGCAAATAAAAGATGATCACCGTTCGATTTTGTTGGGCAGAATTTATAAATACAATGAGTTTTTGATCGTTCCGGGTGTAAACTTAGGCAGTGGATTGCAATTTAAAATTGGGCAAAAATTTGATTTTTTTACTGAAGTAAAATATACGATTTCAAAAACACATCAACTTGTATTTAATCCCGGAATATTATATCAGCTATAATCTATGAGTTTCTGTTAATCAGTTTCCCAGCCAGGTTCTTAAGTTCAATTTTTTTATCATTTTCAACATTTACCTGATCAAGCAAATCGAGTGCTTTTTGGGTTAATTTTAGAATTTTTTCCTGTGTGATTTCTCGTATATTTAATTTATTGTAAATCTCGGTAACAGCATCAATCTTTTCATTTTTATTTTCAGGTTCTATCAGAAACCAGGTATTTAAAGCATTTAATATATCATTATCAGCCAATTCTTTTGCTTTGATCAGTAAAAAAGTTTTTTTATTGGCAACAATATCACCCCCTATTTGCTTACCAAAAACTTTTTCGTCGCCATAAACATCAAGCAGGTCGTCTTGTAATTGAAAAGCCAGTCCTAAGTTTCGTCCAAACTCATACAGCAAATTTGCATCTTTTTCATTCGCATCACCCAGCAAAGCACCAATTTTAAGTGCTCCTGCCAATAAAACCGATGTTTTTAACTCAATCATCCGGAGGTATTCATTTTCGGTAACATCATCCCTGTTTTCAAACTCCATATCATATTGTTGTCCTTCGCAGACTTCGATTGCCGCTTGATTAAAAACTTTTATAATCTCCCGGAAGTTAGATGAATCAATATCCAAAAAATAATCATATGCTTTAATAAACATGGCATCTCCGGAAAGAATTGCAGCATTTTCGTTCCATTTTTTATGGACGGCAGGTACACCGCGGCGAATTTCAGCTTTATCCATAATATCATCATGCAACAGGGTGAAATTATGAAAAATCTCCAATCCAATAGCCGGCATGATCGCCCTTTTAATATCATCAGAAAATAAATTATATGCTAAAAGCACTAAGGCCGGACGAATTCGTTTGCCACCCGATTTAAGCGTATAGTTAATGGGATCGTATAATGCCTGTGGTTCTTTTTCAATTTGTTCGTTTGCAATAGAATCATTAATCAACTTTTGAAAATCTTTAAGTGTGTACATGATTAATTTTTTTAGCCCAAATTTAGGATTATAATCGATAATATTCTTTACAAGAAATTTCTTTTTTGATTTTTATAAAGAAATTATGGAAATATGATTGCTTAAGAAATTATTTATAATGATCTTTTTTCGGAAAGCGAAAAGCTGGCCGATTATGTGATTAATGTTTCGGAAGCGATTGAAGAAATAAACGAGGATTAAACCCTTATTCCCATCACAATCATATCATCGAGTTGAGAATGATCGCCCTGCCACTTTTCCATATAGCTTTCGAGCTTTTTTTGCTGACGGTCCATGGGTTTATCAGATATTTCAGTTAAAAGCTCTTTAAAGGGCTTCATTTTTAATTTCATGCCGTCTTTCCCGCCAAACTGATCGACATATCCATCAGAAAAAAGATAAATCATATCATCCTTTTGAAGCTGAAAATGGTGATTGGTAAATTCTTTGTCGACTTTAACGGCATGAATGCCAATAGGCATTTTATCGCCTTTTATTTCATTCAATTCACTGTTGCGAATAATAAATACCGGGTTGTAGGCACCGGCATATTCCATTTTTAATGTTTTTTTGTCGATTGAAATTAATGCCATGTCCATACCGTCTTTAGATCCTGAATAACCATATTCCTGATGTAATGATTCGATAATATAATCTCGTAACCGGTTAAGAACAACACCTGGGCTGGCTTTTGTGCTATTATTAACAATCTCGTTTAAAAAAGCTACTCCAAGCATACTCATAAATGCTCCGGGAACACCATGCCCTGTACAATCGGCCACAGTAATAATAATTTTATCTTGCTTTTCGGAAACCCAGAAAAAATCGCCGCTGACAATATTTTTGGGTTTCATGAATACAAAATGATCTGGTAATATTTTATCCAAATAACTTTCCTGAGGAAGTAATGCACTTTGTATTCTTTTGGCATATTCTATGCTATCCGTTATTATTTCATTCTGATGAGCAATCTGATCGCGTTGTTTGGTTACAAAATCCCTTTGTGCTTCAATTTCATCTTTTTGGGTTTCAATTTCTTTTTTCTGTTGAGTTAGAATAATATTGGTTCTCTTTTTACGCTGGTAACTTTTATAAATGAAATAGGCAAAGATGAGCATAAAAAGAAATCCTGCGGCAAAAACCCATATTAATATATTTCTTTTTTGTAAACGTGCCCTTTGCTCTGCATCTTTTTGTTTTTGCTCAAATTCTATTTGCCGTTGCATTTTATCAAACTCGTACTGAAGCTCCAGTTCGTTTATTTTTTGATTATTTAGGCTGTCTTTTAATCCGGTGTACAATTTATAATATTCGAGCGCTTTGGAATTCTTCCCTGCTTTTTCATAAAGTTCTGATAAAGCCAGATAAGCTTCTTTTACATCCTCTTTTAAATTCTGTTTAATGGCAAATTTTAGGCTGTTTTCCAGGTCATTCTTTGCATTGGAAACATTCCCGTTCATTAAGTCGATTTTACCCAAATATCTCAAAATAGAAGCAATTTCAGTATGGTCATTTAAAGAGTCTTTTAATGTTTTAGCCCTCATTAAAAAAGAGGTTGCTTTTTGATATTCGCCGGCATCGAAATAAATTTTCCCTAGCGTGCTTAATGAATTGGCAACTCCCTGTTGATTGCCTGATTTTTTATTCATGGTAAGCACTTTATCACTGTATTCGATTGCTTTGTCGAAATTACCCATTTCGTAATACACATCGCCAAATTCCTTTAAACACAGCGTAACACCTATACGAACCTGGTTATTTTCTTCTATTTTCTGATAAATTTCGAGTGACTGATTAATATACTCAATACTCTTTTCATAGTTTTTCATCATTTTAAACAAACGTGCAATATTTAAAGCCGACCACGCTATTCCTTCGTTATTTTGAAGCCCTTCGTATATACCCAAAGCCTCAAGATGCTGGTTTATAGCCAGTTCATAATTTCCAAACAATCGGTAAATACTTCCAAGGTTCGTTAACGTTCTGGCAATCTCTTGTTTGTTCTCCAGCTCTTTATTGATCGTTAAAGCCTGCAGGTAAAAGTTTAATGCCTCTTCATATTGACCCATTAAATGGTAGGTATTCCCCATCCGGTTAAGCGCAGCAGCTTCTCCCTCATCAAAACCGTGGGTTTTACTTAATTCCATCGATTTCTCAAAATGTTCAAGAGCCTCTATAAAATCATTTTGAATGTAATGTGCGAAGCCTGCTAAATATTCCGCTTTATTCCACAATTCGTAGTCGTTGGTTTCTTTACTGATTTTAATCGCAGATAAGGCATAAAACAGGGCTTTGTCCGGATTATTGTTTCTATTGACTTCGGAAAGGTCTAATAATTCTAAAATATTTTGCCTTGCTTCTTCTTCGTTGGCATAATGAGTTAAAGTATCGCTTTGAAAGTTTGCAGAAACAGCAACAGTTGCTAAAAATATAAATATTACAGTTAAACGAAATTGTTTCATTTTTTAATGTGTTTATTTCACTATAAAAGTAAAATACTTTTGGCAAGTTAGCAATCAATTCTACAAGGAAATTAAAACAACCTGTGTATTCATAAAACGTCAGTTTAATAAATGGTTGATTACTGAGAATGTTTTTTTAACCGCTAAGATTATTATTATTATTATAATTCTATTCGATTTATCTTTGTGTCTTTGTGCCTTTGCGGTTAATCCTTTTTATTAAACCACTAACCTGTCAACAGGAAGGCAGTGCAAAAAATATTAAAAATTAAATATCCAACCAAAAAGGAACAGGTTTTGATTTTGGTTTGCGGCCGTAAAACAAATCGTCCATCCACAATGCGAAATGCCTGAACAGGTATGAATTATTAATTCCCCAACGAATGGTATTATGCATCAAATTATTGGGATGAGCGTATGGACAAACGGCAATACACCGCCCACAGTCAGTCCCTATAGTTGCCCAGTAAGCAAAACAACTTTCGGAATTAATTTTCCATCGTAATACACCATCGATATCTTTTCTGCCACCGGAAGAAATAGCGTTTGAAGGACAGGCGATGGCACATTTTTTACAAATGTTACAAAAATCAATGACTGATGAATATTTTTTATTGCTATCTAGTATCAAAGGTAAATCTGTTGTTACAACCGCTATTCGTACCCGTGGCCCCAATTTGGGAGTCATCAAAAGCCCCATTCGCCCAATTTCGCCCAATCCTGCATCACGAGCTACCAAAGGGCAAATCACTTCATAGTTCCCATCGATATGAGCACGGGCAGTATAGCCTAATTTACGAATAAAAGATGCAACCTGAACGGCGATGGTCCCCGAGTTCAGATATTGCCGGCTCGACTCCATCACTACAGGGCCTTTAGGTGCTGTTTGTATCATTTCATGATCCATTTCAACAGTCAGCGCAATAGCATATTGATGTTTGTTTTGAATTTCATTGCCATACAAATCTCCCCGCCCTTTATGCGAATATAAATGATAGTCTTTCAGTTCTGTGATACCCACCGAATGCGCTCCTGTCTTTTTAGCCCATTGTTTAACAAAACGACTAATTTTTTGCGGGTCAACTTTCTGTTTTTCTTCTGAAATCATGCCATTGACCGCAGGCTTTAGAAACTCAATCGTATCGAATGTAGCATCTGCCGCAGCAAAAGTATACGGATGGTATAAGGCGGAATCCGAAGAAAGGAGTCCGGGTTTTTCTCTGAACTTATCATCCCAAATTTTTTTATCAGGATTTTGGACGTAATATTGATTAAATAATGTTGTCCCGGGTTTCAACTCATTTCTTGAAAACATAATATCCCGCTCATCGTGCTTTTGCTTAGGTACTGGTAACGGTTCTTTAACTTTCGGATTGATTGGTAATAAAATCAAAATGATAAATAAATAAATGACTGCAAGTAAAATCAAGGAGACAATTTCTTTTGCAGGAAAATGGTGAAAATAGATCAACAAAAAAGGAATAAGCCAAATAACCGAAAACAATACAGAAACTCTGAAGGCCCGAAATTCTTTTTCTTTGAGCGAGACAAAAGCTACATAATTAAAAATAAATGAGCCAGCCAGTCCGGTAATTAAAATCAGAAAATCAACCATAAGATTTAAATCTAAGCTCATCATAATTAAATCACAAATCTAAAAAATTTAATGATTTCAAACCTTTTTTGATGCTTTTTTATGATACACATCTAAGGCCACCAGCATGGCCATAAACCCCCAAACCGGAACCGATGCTTTATCGGTATCTAAAAAATTGTTTAAAACACCATGAATAAAATAGGTTGATAATCCCAGAATAATATACAGAGACAACTCTTTTATTTCTGCTGACTGGGTTTGCTGATAAACCCGGTATCCTGTCCGGAAAGCCATAAAAACAACCAGCATGATGGATAACATACCAAAAATTCCTGATTCGGCAAGCGGACCTAAATATTCACTGTGCGCATTTCCAAGGTCGCCAAAATTGGTGCTGATAATGGTGCGGTCGTATGAAAATTGAAATGGTGCATATTGAAACATATAAGTTCCCGGACCCCAACCCCAAAAAGGTTTTTCTTTAAACATCCTGACAGCACATTTCCAACGGTTTAGCCGTTCCATGTTCGATGCATCGGAAGTAATATTTACCATCGATTGCACATGCTCTGAAAATTGCCCTGATGATTCGGCTTCGTTCTTTTCCAGTTTCCATAAAATTTTATTTTGAAGCACAAAAAACAATCCAATAACCACAAATCCGGCAATGATAACCGTTCGTATTTTTATTCGCAGTTTAATCAAAATCCACAACCCTATGGCAGCAAATAAACTCAACCAGGCGGCACGAGTATAAGATAGGATAATACCAAAAATAAAAATAAGAAATACAAGTGCTGTTAAAGATTTTTGAAATAAGCCATCGCTTTTACGTTTTAGAAAATAAAACAAAGGGAAAATAAACATCACCAACATAGCGCCATACGATGTATGGTCGCTAAAAAAAGGCCAAACCACCCAATTCGAAGCTCTCTGATTATCCAATCCATATCCCGAAAGGCGGTAATTGGTATAAAAAATCACAATAACCAGTGCAGAGATATAAAGCCACTGAAACCTTTCGATGTTTTTCGGATTTTTAAAAAGTTGGGTAGCCAAAAAATACATTGGAATGACAAACCATAACCGCGATAAAAAAAACTTAAACGAAACCACCGGCATGGTACTGGTAAAACTTGTAATCAAAATCCAGAACAAGTTGATGTAAATAGCAATCGATAAAGGGTGAACCAAAATCTTTTTATCAAAATAACCATCGAGCAGCAGTTTGCAAATAAATAAAAACAAAATGCCGATGAGTAAAGGTTCGGTAGGCAAATAGAGATTAACCGAAATGGAAGGAAAAATATCGTCTAATCTTACCGATAAAGGAGTGAAAAATACTACCGCCAGTAAAACTTTATCTAATGAGAAAAAACTGGCAAAAATAAATAATAAAATAACCGGTAAAAAAGCGATATAATAAATATCAAAAGCTATAAAAAGGAGATTTACAGCAACAAACAGGATTGAAATCGAATAAAATAAAATCTTATTTTTATTCTGTAGCAAGATACCGGTTATTTAAATTTCAATAAATCTTTGTATCGCTCAATAAACAGCATAAGCAGAACTGCAAACATAAATGCAGAGATGGTAGAAACTGCACAAATAACCCACCGTACCGGATAGGATTTTTTCTCGGCCGCATAAGCTTTGGTTACCATAAATTTACGCGGTAGCTGCTGGTTTGCATTTACGCGGGCTTCGGCTAGTTTAGACTTTAGCTGGCTTAACCGTTTATTTTCGTTTGTCAGCTGTAGCGATAAAGAAGCATATGCTGGGCTTGAGAAGTGCGCTTTTCTTAAATCTGCTTCAAGCTGCTCAATTTCAGATCGTAAAATATTGTATTCGTTTTGAACCACTTTAAAAATTTCAACCGCTACATCGTTTTGCATTTTATTAAGGGTAGAATCTAGCAAAGTAGCTATTTCATTGGCTAAATCGGCTGCCATTTGCGGATCGGTGTCCAATACTTCAATCTCAACAGCCATATACTCGGTACGTTTAAACCGTATATTGTCCGAATATTCTTCGTGAAGCTTTGTCATGGGATATTCACTTGCTGCATCAATATTATAATGATTCATCAAATCAAATTTATCAATGATTTTAAAGCGAATATCTTCTGAATACAATGTTTGAATTAATTGCTCGGTAGCTTCCTCATCGCCAAAATTCATGATATGGTCGTCCGGATCGATTAATTCGCTTGTGGTTAATGCCTGCGATGCTGATACCTGTGTTTTTGGGTATAAAATTACCGATGACTTAAATTTAGGCGTAATAACCAACGAAACAATTATTGATGCAATGGCTGCAATTAAAGTTATCGTAATAATTGGCCATTTGTGTTTAAAAATAAAACGAATAATATCCATAGAGTTGAAGTTGTATGAATGATTAGTAGAAATCATTAATTTATAAATCTTTTATTTCGATATATTTTTTCCTGCCCAATGTTAAGTAATACAGATACACCAAAAATAAGGGTATAACTAAATAAACAAGCTCATCAACTTTTTCTCCATCGATATAAACACCGAATTTGCGGCCTCTGTTTTGCCACTCCTTGTGCCGAGATATAATTAGTTTTCCCATCTTAAACTGTTCTTATCAAAAAATAATTCTTTTTGCCTTTTTGAACAAGAATATATTTATCATTCAATAAACGATACGAGCTTATGGATATTTCTTCCGATTGAATTTTTTCTTTGTTTATGCTCACACCACCGCCTTTAATTAACCGTCGCAATTCACCTTTCGATGAAAAAACCTGCGTTTCAACAGCCAATAAATCCAGTACATTTACTCCGGCATTTATTTTTGAACGTTCAATGTCAAACATAGGTACCCCTTCGAATACCGACAAAAATGTTTTTTCGTCCAGGTTTTTCAATTCTTCTGTTGTGGCTTTGCCAAACAAAATTTTAGATGCAGCCACAGCTGTATTGTAATCCTCTTCGGAATGTACCATAACGGTTACTTCTTTAGCCAGTTGCTGCTGTAACATCCTTTGATGTGGTTCTGCTCGATGCTTTTCAATTATTGATTCAATTTCGTTTTTCGAAAGCATAGTAAAAATCTTGATATATTTTTCGGCATCCTCATCTGATACATTTAACCAAAACTGGTAAAATTTATAGGGTGAAGTTAAATCAGGATCAAGCCAAACATTGCCTTCTTCGGTTTTGCCGAATTTATTGCCATCGGCTTTGGTAATGAGCGGACAGGTTAAGGCAAACGCTTCGCCTCCTTCTTTCCGGCGAATGAGTTCAGTTCCTGTGGTTATATTTCCCCATTGGTCGGAGCCACCCATTTGCAATTTACAATTTTTGGTTTTGTATAAATGGTAAAAATCTGTTCCCTGAACCAGCTGGTAAGAAAATTCGGTAAACGACATGCCTGTTTTTGATTCTTCGCCAATACGTTTTTTAACCGAGTCTTTGGCCATCATATAATTAACGGTAATATGCTTCCCTATATCACGTATGAACTCAAGAAAAGAATACTCTTTCATCCAGTCGTAATTGTTTACCATTTCGGCATTATTTTCTTTACCTGCATTAAAGTCGAGTAGTTTTTTCAGCTGTTTTTTCAGGCAATCCTGGTTATAACGAAGTGTTTTTTCGTCCAGTAAATTTCTTTCCTGCGATTTACCTGACGGGTCGCCAATCATTCCGGTGGCTCCGCCAACCAACACCAACGGCTTATGGCCGGCAGCCTGAAAATGTTTTAACATCATCACGCCAACCAGGTGGCCGATGTGTAAAGAGTTGGCCGTAGGATCAATTCCTACATAAGCGGATGTCATTTCCTTTTTTAATTGCTCTTCTGTTCCGGGCATGAAATCGTGTAACATGCCTCTCCATTTTAATTCATCAACAAAATTCATCTTCTTTAATCTTCTTGTTTAATATCAGTTTTTATAATAAAATTTGCAATTACAAAACCAGCTTGTTCAATCCTTTACTCTCCATTAAGCAGCCTGGAAACTTCTTCCTTTAGTTTTGGCAAATGTTTAATTACAATACTCCAAATTAAATCATCAGATATTTTATCATATCCATGTATTATTCTATTTCGGGTGCCAATAATTTTTTGAGCATTTTCAAGATGAAAAGTATTATCCAGTTTTATAATCCTGTTCACAGCCTCACCTATAATCTCAAGATTTCTTTCAACCGCTCTTTTTGTTTTTATATCAGACACATAGTCTGCAAAAACTTTGGGTTTATTTTCAAAGTAACTGTCAATCTCATTTATAGATTGTATAATATCAAATAACCACGTATTAATGTTCTGATCCATAAACCTGTCTTTTTGTTGAATCAATGGAGTTTTTTAAGTAAGGGTTTTTTATCGCTTTTTCTTCGAGAAGGTCAACTCTTCTTTTTAACAATGCTTCTAAAGAATCTTTAAAGTCAAAATAATTATCTGCATAATCATATAAGTCAACACCAGAAAAATCTACTACAAAATCAACATCGCTATCTTTACTAAATGAATTAGTAAGAATGGATCCAAAAACAAATAAATTAGAGACCTTATGCTTATCGCATAAAGCTCGAATATGATCCAAATTTTCATCAATTATACCCATAATTCAAAAATATAAAATGAGAAAATAGTCATACTTCGACAAGCTCAGTGTGACATATTAGTTAATTTTTAAATTTTTGCTAAAGCATGGTCAATATCATCAATAATATCTTCGACATTTTCGATACCTACAGCAAAACGAACTAAACCATCGGTAATATGTGCCTCCATTCTTGCTTCCTTCGATATTCCTGCATGTGTCATTGATGCAGGATGCTGTATTAACGATTCGACACCGCCCAAAGAAACAGCCAATAGAGCTAAATGAACATTGTTCATCAAAGTTACTCCGGCATCATAACCACCCTTAAGCTCAAAGCTGATCATAGCTCCCGGCCCGCTCATTTGCTCCTGTGCCAAATCGTATTGTGGAAACGATTTTAATCCGGGATATTTTACCCATTCAACTTTTGGATGACTCTCAAGAAATTCGGCAACTTTCATTGCATTTTCCTGGGCGCGATCAACACGCAAGCTTAATGTTTTAACCCCGCGACTAACCATATATGCCTGGTGCGGATCCATATTTCCGCCCATCATAATCATTGTTTTTCTAAGCTTCTGATATATTTCTGGATCTTTAGCAATTAATGCTCCGCCAACAATATCGGCATGACCGTTAATAAATTTGGTTAATGAATGTAAAGCAACATCAGCACCTAAATCCAAAGGTTTTTGCAAATATGGGCTGCTAAAAGTATTGTCTACCACAACAATAAGCCCGTGTTTATGTGCTATTTCCGAAGCTTTTCGGATATCGGTTAAAGCAATAGTCGGATTTGCAGGCGTTTCCAAATACAACAATTTAGTATTTGGCTTGATTGCATTTTCAACAGCTTGTAAGTCTGATGTATCAACAAAAGTATATTCAACTCCAAAACGAGAAAAATGACTCTCCAATACTCCACGGCTGGGGCCATAAACAGCACTGGTACAAACAACGTGTTCGCCCTGCCCCAGGAATGTCATATATGCTGTTGTAACAGCAGCCATTCCTGATGCCAAAGCGATGCCTCCACATCCATTTTCCAAATCTGCCAATTTTTTTTCCAAAGCCTCAATGGTTGGGTTTCCGATACGGGTATAAATAAATCCTTTTTCACGTCCGGCAAATAAATCTGCTCCATGTTTAGCATTGCGAAATGCAAAAGTTGATGTTTGATAAATAGGTGTAATAGCACTTCCTAAAGCATCTTCATAATCTCCGGAATGTATTAATTTTGAATCAAATCCTAAATTTTTTGTGTCCATTTTATTTTGTTTTTATTTTTTATAAATGATTAAACTTTAACACTAAAATTCTCTTGCTCCTCTTCGAATTTCTCTTTGATCTTATCGAAATTTAAATAGGGAAAAATCATGGGAGCAAAATTAGATAATGGTTTGTATAATAATGAATTTTCTTTGGTTTCGTCGGGAATAAAATTGTATTTATGATCGGCTTTATTGATTAATACCAGAATAATACTAATGATAAAAGCATATTTTAGTACAGAAAAGGTAACTCCTAATAACCGGTTTACAATGCCTAAAGCAATCGCATCGATCAATTTATTTAACATTTTTGCCAGAATATGAACAGCAATTACAATAATAATAAATGTAATAGCAAATGAAATAATCGGCAGGTATTGCCCTGAAATTTCAAATTTTTTGATGATCAGGTTCGAAGTAAAATCTGAAAACATAACCGCGCCCAGAATTCCAAGCAACAAGGCTGCCAGTGTAGCAAGCTGTACAATAAACCCTTTGGTAAACCCACGGTAGGCGCTCCACAAAAATAAAATTGCAAAAACAAGGTCAATCGTATTCATACTAAATCTATTCGATATAAGAATTCGTAAAATTAATAAAAAGTTTTCGTTTATTAGTAAATTGATAAAAACAGTGAACTGGTAAGTTTGAGAAATGGTGAATTGTGATTTATTTTTTTCACCGCGAAGTCGCCAAGGCGCAAAAATAGGTTGTCTTATTATCGGGATCCTTATCCTAGGAATTTTTCAATCTCTTTTATAAACAATTTCATTTTGCATGGATACCCTCATTTATTGCATTAGTGTAAAGTGGATGTTTTCCCCAAAAACGATTGTTCAGCTCGAATGTTGAAATAATTTTTGAATCAATTAATATCTCAAACTCTAACGATATATCATAGCAAATTTCACGAATAAATTTCTTTATTTTCCAATCAACTTGTTGAGCTGTAATGATCAATACATCATAATCAGAATCAACTGTTGGTTTTCCCGTAACACGCGAACCGAATAAAATTACATCATCAACCAATCCTGGATGATTTTCATAAATCCTTTGCTTAATCGTAGAAATTATTTTTTGATGATCTGTCATAAAACAAATATAAAACATTTAAACGGCATAAATCAAGTATTTAAAACAAAAGTGCCGGAACGGTTTGTTTATCCTCCAATAGTTATGGTATTTCCACTGCGCCCTACAAATGGAATGCCGATTTTTATTCCGGTATACTCGTGTGTAGTGCCTTTAAATCCTGCAAACACTTCTACACTAAACATCAGGAAAATTTGGTTTAAGCCATAACCTACTTCATAATATGGTTTATTGCCTGTTGTTGCCAAGTAGTTTAGATAAAGGCTTTCGCGCATTAATGTTTTGTTTAAAACGGGCAACCGTTTAATGATGATACGTTCGCTTTCCAGTCGCAACAATCCTTCAAAATAGCTTTTGTTTGTGCTGTAATCGTAATAATCGAGTAAACGGAACATGCTGCCTTCTGAAGCGCCGATTAAAAAAGGTGTGTTGGTTGCAAAATGCTTGTAGTCGGCAAAATAAACTTTATCATTGTTTAAAAATGTACCGGCAGTTGCTTTATAGGTAAGCCCTCCGATTCTGCGAACATACATTCCTTGTCTGACGGACAACTCAAGATGATCAAAATCTACATCACTATCGAAAAGGTTTTTAATGCCTTTATTGTACTGCAAAGTAAATGTAGGGTATTTTGAACGCACATACCATTTATATCCATCATTAATTCTGTAAAAATACCGTGGCGTATACTTTACTCTCACCTTTAACACCGATGCTGAATGCCCGGAAACCCAATCTGCATTAAAATCATCAACAGGTGGTATATTCGAAGTAAACTCATTATCGAAAGGATTTGTTAAATAAAAATCGGTGTGATTAGTCAATTCGTGCCGTTGGGCATATTCAAACCCGGCATATAATTCTAATCCGTTGGCCAAGTCAGTCTGATGCCCAATCCGGATATAATCTTTCTGGTAAATTTTCAGGTAATTTTCTTTTAGAAAAAGGGTAGTAACCAAATTCAGGTTTTTAGATATTCCGGTTCGATGGCCGAAATCAAATGTTCTCCTGCCACCGTCCAAATAAATATATCTCCGTTGCAGCCCATTATACCTGTACAAAGTACTAAAATCGCTGGTCATTCTTTCGCGGGCAAAGGCATAATCAACATTTTGACTAATTCTGAAATATTTCCCATCATCGTTCCGGTGTTGATAAGAAAAATACATTCCGTATTTTAATCCATCCACCGTATTGAAGTCAATATGAGAAAAATCAGCCAGTCCCCCATAACTGAACGAATGACCACTGTTATACCTAAACGTTCCGCCCGTTAACACTTTACTCCAGCTAAACCGTGAGTCTTTCTTTTCGATCGAATCTTTAAATGTTGAATCCTTTTCCATTCGAAGCTGAATAGAATCTTTGATCTTGTAACTTTCTATTTCTTCAATGTTTAATGAAACCGGGCGAATAGAATCCCAATATTCCACAGAACGTAAGTTCGCGCTATCCTCAATATGCGTTCGGTCTTTTATTTCAAGATCTTTTTCAGGAATTGTTTTTGAAACATCTTCTTTTACTAATTTTTTTAATTTCCGGGATTCTTTTTTGGACAGATCTTCTTTGGCAACGAGTGCAGCAATTTCTTTTTTCTGTTCAGTAATAACCTCATTAATCTCGTTGGCATATTCTTTCGAATCGTTCACCATACTTCTGTAAGCACTATGATCGAGTTTAGAATTTAAGGCTATCTTATAATCAGACACTGATGCTACATATTTAAAAGTGAACTCAATACCCAGCATTTTTACATCGATATCAAAATCGTGGCTGACAGGCATCCACACATCATCTTCTACAGGAGTATAAACCTGGTTAATTTGAATGGTAAACATTTTTTGTTCGAGCTGCAACTCTACACTATGCAGGTGCCAAAATCCTTCGACAATATAGATGTAACCTGAATATAAATCAAACCCTTCGCGTCGTGAAATAACTTTAATCTTATGCACTAAATAATCCTGATCATAAAACGAAGCATCGAGCTGAAATTTATAGTAGGCAAAAGCATCACGGCTTAAGGGCGACTTAACGCCATCTATATCGTTATAAAGCGACAGGGTGACATAATTCATTGGCGACACATCGCTGCTTTCCATGGTGCTTCGCATCGAAATGGTATTCTCTTCAACAATATCAGGAAGTTTAAAATGTAAGTCGGTAATATTTTCTATAATAATCGGTTTCCCTTCTTCGATCCCTTCCTTTTTTAAAGTCTTTTTGAGCAATCGTGGGATTTCAATAGCTTTTCCCGAGCCTTTTAAATAGATGCGACACCAGTATTCTTCCACCTGGTTAAGGTAATAATAACTCATGGCAATGGCTTTTCGCATGATGGAATAAGCAGGATCTTCGCCACTCGCAAGAATTCTTACTTCGGGAATTTTATAAGCTTGTTCCTGCAAAACAATATTCAGTTCTTGAGTTTTTCCCGAACAACTAACCTTTATTTCCCGGGTTTTATAGCCAAGGTAACGTACCAAAATTTCATGCTTGCCATCGGGTAAATCCAGCTTATAATTTCCTTCGATATTAGAAGTAGTGCCTTTGGAAATTTCAGGCACATAAACCGTAGCAAATGCAATAGGATTACCTTGTAGATCTTTAATTGTTCCCTGAATACATTGTGCATAGATTTGTAAACTAATAAATAGCGTAAAAAAGGTTAAGATAATTTTTCTCCTCATGACTAAAAAAGGCATAACTTTTTAATAAGACGATTGCAGACCTTTAAAGTTACAGCATATCAGTTAATCTTTTTTAAAGATAAAATAAAAACAGACAAAAACGGATTTTTATTCTTTTTTTCAAAAACATATAAAATCAGATTATTATTGTAACTTTTGTAATTAAAAAGTTAATTTTCTTAATTGTTTCATCTTATAAGAAAAAATGAATGCGTAATCGAAATAAAAATCTTACTTCCGGTAATATAAAAAAGCAACTAACCGGATTAACCTGGCCCATGCTTTTCGGGATGATTGGGATGGTGGTTTTTAATTTGGTTGATACTTATTTTATCGGAAAGCTGGGTGTGCATCAGCTGGCTGCTATCGGGTTTACATTTCCGGTTATTATGTTGATTAACGGATTGTCGCAGGGCATAGGCGTTGGTACAGGATCATTAATCTCAAGAAATATTATTGTAGAAAAACGCGAAAAGGTAAAAATGATGGCCAGCAGAGCGCTACTTATGGGCGTAATAATTGTTGTTCTTTTTGTTACTGCCGGCCTTATTACCATTGAGCCACTTTTTAAAACTTTGGGCGCAGAAAAAGAAGTTGCCGGTTATATTAAAGATTATATGAGCATTTGGTATCTGGGAGTCCCGTTTGTGATTGTGCCCATGGTGGGTAACAATATTGTAAGAGCCACGGGCGATACTTTTATTCCCGGAATGCTTATGGTAACCTCCGCAGTGGTAAATGCCATTCTCGATCCTTTATTTATTTTTGGCTACGGCCCTTTCCCTGAATTGGGAATAAAAGGAGCTGCTATTGCAACCGTTATAGCCCGCAGCGTAAGCCTTGTTTTTATTTTAATTGTCCTGACACACCGCGAAAAACTTTTAACCCTGAATTTCGGGCGAATACGGGATATTCTTACAACCTGGAAAAAAGTGATCTATATTGCAGGCCCTGCAGCCCTGGGAATGCTCATCACTCCCATTTCTATTGGTTTTATTACAAAAATTCTTGCCGGTTTTGGCAAAGAAGCTGTTGCAGCATTTGGTGTTGCATCACGCGTTGAAATGTTTGTACTGATGGTTATCGGCTCGCTGGGTTCGGTTATGATTATCTTTTTAGGGCAAAATATCAGCAAACACCAATTTAGCAGAATATTTAAAGCACTCAATTATGCAGGCCGCTTTTCGCTGTTGTGGGGCGCTGCTGTTTTTGTCATTCTGCTGATATTCTCAGAAAATATTGCCGCTGTTTTTACCGATGACCCGAAAGTAATTAGTATTGCTAAATTGTATTTTCTGATTGTAGGCGCTAGTTATGGATTCCAGGGTTTGCTTATGCTAGGCACAGCTAGCTTTAACGGAATTAATAAACCCTACCCGTCAGCTGTTCTGGCTGTTATCAGAATGCTGGTTTTATATGTCCCGCTGGCATGGATCGGTTCTAAGTTTTTTGCATTATATGGTGTGTTTTGGGCAGGATTTACAGCCAACGTGATTGTTGGTATTGCCACTTTTGTTTATTTATTTAAAATGATAAAAAAAATAAGAGACAACGTTTGATAAGGTGTAAAAAAGATCACTGTTTGCAGGATTATTATACAAGAAATTATCATCAAACCTTATAAACATATATTCAGTTTTTTAAAATTTTGAATATGTAATTAAAATCTCTAATTTTGTCGGGCAATTTCTGGCCCCATAGTTCAAGGGATAGAACGACAGTTTCCTAAACTGTAAATACAGGTTCGAGTCCTGTTGGGGCTACAAAATAAAGAGGGTTGGCTTTACAAGGCCAACTTTTTTTATGTCAACCTTCCCTTATTAAATTAAACGATTGTAATTTTTTCATGTCTTAATTAATATCCAATCTCCGAAAGATTATGATAAAAAAACTTCAATTGAATCAATTAACAAACCATTATTATTTCAAATCTAAATTACATTTTATGAAAATTTTTAAAAGTAAAGTAATGTTGCGTCTTATTATTCTTTCGTTAATAATATTGACATGCAATTATTCAACTTATTCTCAGCGAAAAAAGCAAAAAACCAACGAAGAAAGCTTTGAATTAACTCAGAATATGATAAACATGTACAAATTCAGAAGTGTTGGTCCTGCTGCTTATTCCGGCAGAATTTCTGATCTTGCCGTTAATCCTGAAAACCATTCTGAATATTATGTTGGAGTAGCCTCTGGTGGCTTATGGAAAACTACAAATCAAGGAACAACCTTTGAACCTATTTTCGATAACCAACCTGTATTCTCAATTGGTTGCTTAGCCATTGATCCTAACAATCCTAATATTTTATGGGTTGGTACCGGAGAAAATAACTCGCAACGAAATTTAGCCTATGGTGATGGCGTTTATAAAACTACTGATGGTGGAAAAACTTTTACCAACATGGGTTTAAAAACCAGTTCCCAAATTGGTAAAATAATGATTGATCCAAGAAACAGCAATGTAGTTTATGTCGCTGCACAAGGTCAGGCCTGGGGGCCCGGTGGAGAAAGGGGACTATACAAAACTACAGACGGAGGAAAAACATGGAGCAGAATACTTGAAATAGGAGAATATACCGGAGTAACAGATATGGAAATGGACCCAAGAAACCCGGATATTTTATATGCTGCTTCACATCAAAGAGAAAGAAGAGTATATTCTAAAATTAACGGCGGCCCCGAATCCGCTATTTATAAATCCGTAGATGCCGGTAAAACATGGACAAAGCTATCAAATGGCTTACCCAGAGGAGATGTTGGACGAATTGGTTTAGCGCTTTCTCCGGCAAACCCTGATATAATTTATGCCATTATCGAGTTACCCAAAAATAAAAGTGGATTTTACAGATCTTGCGATATGGGCGAAAGCTGGGAAAAAAGGAGCAATAAAGGAACAAGAAGCCCACAATATTACAACGAATTATACGCTCACCCCAAAGATCCTGATATTGTTATTGTAATGGACGTAAGAAATGCGCTTTCGAATGATGGAGGAAAAACATGGGAAAGAATAGAAGGAAAAAATAAACATGTTGACAACCATGCTTTATGGATAGATCCTACCGATACAGATCATTACTTAGTAGGTAGCGACGGGGGTTTATACGAAACATACGATAGAGCCAAAACATGGCAGTTTAAAAAGAATCTGCCCATTACGCAATACTATCATGTGCGTACAGATAATGATTTTCCGTTTTATAATATTTATGGTGGTACGCAGGATAATGGTTCGTGGTTTGGCCCATCACAAACGCACAGAAGAGACCTGGTTAATGCCGACTGGACATATACCATTGGTGGCGATGGATATTTAGCAATACCCGATCCTGAAAATCCTGATATTTCTTACTGTGAATCGCAATACTGTGGCTTACGAAGATATGACAGAACAACTGGCAACAGCGTTTATATTCAACCACAACCAACTGAAGACGAAGAGTTTAGATGGAACTGGAATACACCTTATTTATTAAGTACGTTCGATCATAAAACATTATATGTAGGTGGAAATTATGTTTTCAAAAGCACAGACAGAGGCGATAGCTGGAAAAAAATAAGTGGCGATTTAACACGACAGATTGATCAGAACAGCTTGCCAATGATGGGTAAAATATGGCCTCCTGAAGCGGTTGCTAAAAACCTTTCCACTTCTAAATTTGGAAATATTTTTGCCCTGGCCGAATCGCCATTGAAACAAGGCATGTTATATGCTGGTACAGATGACGGGCTTGTTTGGATTACTGAAGATGACGGAGAAAACTGGACTAAGTATGATAAATTCCCTGGTGTACCTGATATGACATTCGTAAACTATGTTACTCCTTCTATGCATGACAAAAATACAGTATACGCTTGTTTCGACGGCCGTAAAAACAGCAGTGACTTTACACCATATCTAATAAAAAGTACCGATAAAGGAAAAACATGGAAATCAATAGCATCGAATTTACCTTCCGGAACCGTTTATTGTATTATAGAAGATCATATTGATCCTGATTTATTGTTTGTTGGCACAGAGTGGGGTGTTTGGACAAGTATTGACGGTGGTGAAAAGTGGGTTCAAATTAAAAACGGAATCCCAACCATACAGGTTAAAGAGTTAACCATACAAAAAAGAGAAAATGACCTGGTAGTGTCAACATTTGGGAGAGGTTTTTATGTCTTAGATAATTATTCATCTTTAAGAGAATTAAATAAAGATGTAACAGAAAAAGAAGCGCATATGTTTACCATCAACGATGCGTTGTTATATTTCCCTTCCAGCAATCTAAACTATCAGGGCGAAGTACATTTTAGAACACCAAATCCTGATCCTGAAGCCAGGTTTGAGTATTATATCAAAACAGGATATAAAACATTAAAACAAAAACGAATTGAGGCGCAAAAACAAGCAGAAAAAGAAGGGAAACCAATATATTATCCAACAGAAGAAGAATTAATGGCCGAAGAAAATGAAAAAATACCAGAACTCATTTTTACGATTTATGATGCTGATGGAGATATTATGAGAAAAATAAAATCTCCTGTTAAACAAGGATACAATAGCATTGCTTGGGATCTAGGATATCTTTCACCTCGTGGGCCAAAAGCTCCTCCGGGAGAATATACCGTAACAATTGATAAAAATCTAAAAGGAGCGTTTACCCGATTAGTAGAACCTCAGCCATTTAAGGTTTTCTCTATTCCTAATGCTTTAGGCACACCCAATTATACAGAAAACTTCAATTTCTTTAAAGAGCTGAATATTTTAAATGCACAAGTTAATGCGGCAAGAAGTAAAATTAAAGAAATAAGTAATCGTCTGGATAATATGCAAAAGACATTAGAAAACACTCCTGTTGAAGCCAATGTTTTAATTAACAAAATCAATGGAATGCATAGTGAAGTTGATACCATTCAAAATGTATTATTTGGTGGTTTTGGAATAAAAAATCCTGTTTCAGGAAGAGTCCGATTTGCATTGTATGCATCCTCTAATGCTCATGTTGATGTAACAGGAAGCCAAAAAGAACAATACAAAATTGCTCTTAATATGTTTAAAGATCAGGAAAAAGCACTAATTGACCTGGTTAAAAATAAACTTCCTGCCCTGGAAAATGAATTTGTTGAACAAGGAGGAATTTTATATGATATTCCAACCTCAGGAAGCTGGTAGCAGAAAGCAAAATTAAGCAAAAAGGCTGTTCCTAAAAAGGGCAGCCTTTTTTTAGTTATTTGCATTAATTCAGTAACATTAAATTATCATTATCTTCGTTCCTCCCATAACCATTCCAAACCCTTTGGACATTGTAAAGTTAGCTTTTCTCTTTATGCATTAATTTCATCCACTCCATCACATATTTAATTTCGGGATAAGAATATTCATCTCCCAAATATTCTTTAACCGGGCTTAATCTTAAAGTATCGAAGGTTTGAATAGCATCTGAAATGATTTCAATTTTTTCGGGTGTAAGCAGTTCGGAAACTTCAATTTTCCCCTGCCCCACACATTTTGCCAGATGCCCCTCAATGGTACGAACAGTCAAATCTCTTTCTTCGGCAATTTCTTCGGCTGTTTTTCCTTCCTTGTATAATTCATAAGTAACCTCCTCTGTTTTTATTTTCTTTTTTCCCTTTTCGGTGATTTTACCTTTACTTATTGGATAATCTTCTTTTTCAGGTTTTTTAACCGATTGGGTTATATCCTGCAACGAATTTTTATTCAGTTCGCTGTTGTTCAAAACAGCATCGCATAAGGCTTCTGCTTTACAAAGATGAATAGTTCGGTCGTAAAATAACCCTTGCAAAGCTTTTAATTCTTTCAAATATTTTTTCACACCTTTCTGCTTGCTAACTTTATTCATATGCGACTCAATAACTTCTTGCATATCGTTTAGCCAGGGTAAAAAATAATCTTTGGCTGCAGCAACCCTTTCTTTCAGTTTAACCATATAGTCACCGGTGTCCGAATGGACAATTTGCTTTAACTGGTTTTGAAATTTTTCTGATATCACCAGCTTTTCCTTTGTTTTTTTCGATAACGATTGTGCCCAGTCCAAATTCTTTTGTTTGGCAGACTTTACTGCATCTTTGTCGTAGGTTTCGATATGTTCCTGTATCTCGTAAACCAAACTTTTGAAATTAAAGGCATCAGACACCTTTTCGTTAACATATTGTTTCGATGCGTGATAATATTTTTGATTTACTTCTTGCTCCGAAATTTTTGTCTGGGCAAAATCAAACAGATGCTGGTCTATACCCGGCCCGTTCAAACGAACAGGTTGCGCAAGCACCAATCCTTTTAACGAAGTTAACCTCGATAAAGCAACATAAGTTTGTCCTCCGGCAAATACCTGCGATATGTCAATCATCGCCTTGTCGAAGGTAAGCCCCTGGCTTTTATGTATAGTGATAGCCCAGGCAAGCTTTATGGGGTAATGAGTAAAGGTACCCATAATTTTTTCTTCAATTTCTTTTGTTTCGGGATTAATGGCAAACTTTTTATTTTCCCAGATGTAAGGTTCTACGGTTGCTGAAGATGAATCATCTAAAAATCCAACTTCGATATGTTCGTTATCAACATGTTCTACTTTCCCGATTTTACCATTAAAATAGGACTGGTTGCCCGAATAATCATTCTTAATAAACATTACCTGAGCGCCTTCTTTAAGCTCAAGCACAGGATCAACAGGATAAGCATACTCGCTAAAATCTCCTTCTATTTCGGCATTGAAGAGAAAAGTTTTACCCGGCAGTTTTTTAAGGGCTTTCTTATTTACAGCATCGGCCTTATGATTATGTGTGGTCAAATAAATGTAGCCTTCATTTTTAAGCAAATCAAAATCCGGTATATATTGTTGGTTAATTCTCTTCAAATCATCGGTAGAAACCTTATTAATCCTAAAATGATTTAACAAATTAATAAACTCCTGGTCTGACTGGCGAAATATTTTTTCAAGTTCCAAATAAACCAAATCAGTTTGTTTAAAAACCCGTGCATTAAAAAAGAAAATGTTATCATAATAGGCTTTTAAAACAGCCCATTCATCATTTTTTACTACTGGTGGTAGTTGCCACAAATCGCCAATGAATAATATTTGTAAACCACCAAACGGTTTTTGGTTACGCCTTACATAACGTAAAATTTTATCAATGGCATCCATCATATCGGCACGTAGCATGCTTACCTCATCAATAATTAACAACTCCATTGTGCGGATTAGCGCTTTCTTTTGGCTGTTCATTTTAAGATTTCGAATAATTGTAGCGGCTGTTGTTAGCTGAAAAGATAAATTTACACCGGGAGGAATTTGAGAATCGGGAATATATGAGCCAAAAGGCAAATGAAAAAGAGAATGTAATGTAACACCACCGGCATTAATGGCAGCTATTCCGGTAGGAGCAGCAATTACTGTCTTTTTATGGGTAGTATCGACAATCTGTTTTAATAAAGTGGTTTTGCCAGTACCGGCTCTTCCGGTTAAAAATAACGACTGATTGGTTCCGTTCACAAATTTTGAAACATATTGGGATATTTCCATGCTAACTATTTTTTAAATCTCAATAAAACTAATAAATTGTTTGCAATCTGACGGTTTGTTTCCTTTAAATTTTTAATTCTTAATTCAAAAATAATGATTAAATTTATATCATCTAATCACTAAAGCAAATGGAAATACTAGGCATTGATGTAGGCGGTTCCGGTATAAAAGGAACCATTGTGAATACCAAAACCGGCGAATTTGTTACCGAACGGCACCGGATAAAAACACCACAACCGGCAACTCCCAAAGTAATTGCCGAAACCATTCGAAAAATCGTTGATTTTTACAACTGGAAAGGTAAAGTAGGCTGTGGTTTCCCTGCAGTAATTCAAAACGGAGTAATCAAAACGGCCTCCAATATAGACCAGACATGTATTGGCGTAAATGCCAACAACCTTTTTAGCGAAGTTACACAGTGTTCGGTTAAAGTTTTTAATGATGCCGATGCAGCTGGATTTGCGGAATTAATGTTTGGTGGTGCAAAAAACTTTAAAGGACTGGCCATGTTTTTAACCATTGGAACAGGTATTGGTTCTGCCATTTTTAACCAGGGCAAATTAATTCCCAACAGCGAACTGGGCCATATATACATGAAAAACGGACTCAAAGGAGAACAATATGCTTCGGATGCCGTGCGAAAAAAAGAAGACCTAAGCTGGGAAAAATGGGCTAAGCGATTTAACGGGTATCTTCAATATCTTGAAAAATTATTTTATCCCGATTTATTTATTATTGGGGGGGGAACCAGCAAAAAATTTGAAAAGTTCGAATCAACCCTTTCGATAAATACGCCTGTGCAACCGGCAAAACTTTTAAACAATGCAGGAATAATCGGCGCCGCACTGTTAGCATAAATTCCTGTTTTTTTAAACGATCGTCTCTTTTTTTCCTGTTTTGATAAAAAAAGAAACTTTCTGTTAGATTTCCCGTTATGCAAATCACCAAACCTAAACCACTGCATCATGAAAAAGTTATTTACTTTAGTGATGGTTATGGCAACCATAATTTGCTATGCCGACATCCCTGATGGATATTACGATAGCACAGAAGGACTTCAAGGAGAAGAATTGAAAACCGCATTATACGATATCATAAAAAACCATACCGATTACCCATACACATCAAGTGGTACCGACACCTGGGATATTTTAAAAGAGGCAGACCGTGATCCGGATGATGCAGAAAATGTAATTTTAATCTACACCGGCTGGTCGGTGAATGGTGCCCAGGAGTATAACAGCGGGCAGGGATGGAGCAGAGAGCATGTTTGGGCGAAATCGCATGGTTTCCCCAGCGAATCGCAAGATGCTTATCGCGATGCGCATCATTTACGTCCATGCGATATCTCGGTGAACTCTTCCCGCGGAACCAAAGATTTTGATAATGGCGGCGAGCAACACCATGAAGCAACCGAATGTTATTATACATCAACCTCTTGGGAACCCCGAGATGCCGTAAAAGGAGATGTTGCTCGCATGATGTTTTATATGGCTACCCGCTACGAAGGCGAAAACGACGATCCCAATTTAGAGTTGGTAGATTATACAGGAACAGAAACAAAGACTCCCTTTTTTGGAAAACTCTCTACCTTAATTGCATGGAACGAAGAAGACCCGGTAGACGATTTTGAGCGCAATCGCAACGAAGTGGTTTTTTCTTACCAGGGCAACAGGAATCCCTTTGTAGATAAACCTGAATTTGTAAACTCCATTTATAATACCGAAGAAGAAGATACCACAACAACGAACATGATAGATATTACGATTGCCGAAAATATAAAAATCTATCCCAATCCGGTAAACCAGGTTTTACAAGTTGATGCTCCGTATAATTATAGCACTGAGATTTATTCTGTAATTGGAGAATTAAAACTTTCAACTATCGAAAAACAAATTAATGTTAGTCATCTGGAAACCGGAATTTATTTTATAGTAATTAAAAATGAAAACGGACAAACGGTAAAAAGTGAAAAGGTGATTAAACAATAAAAAGCTGGCAACTAACCGGCTTTCCATTCAAAAATTAAGTGAATACTAAATTTATCAAAAAATAAATTTAGAAACAAAAATTTTAATTTTCAATAGGCCTTTATATTCAAGCACTTGTTTAGAACTTAAAAACAAATCCCAGGTCAAAACCCAGTTTTACACCATCACCAGTAATGGTTGGGCCAACAGCAGCATTCAATCCTGCATGCTTTCCAAAAATAAAATCGGCTCCTGTTAAAAAGCTAAATCCAAAAATCGGATCGTCAGTATAAAAATCGTCCCAGTAGTCATCATAAGTTTGACCATGTGTAACGATGCCTATTTGTGCATTGATATAAAGCCATTTGTAATAGAAAAATTTAGCTCCAAGTCCAAAACAAGGACCTCCGCTATTTGCCGGATTATATCCTACGCCGGCATGAACGCCAAATCCTTGTCTCCTTCCAAACCGCCCCTGGGCACGGAGGCCAATTCCGCCATAACTGCGGCCAAAACCAACAGCTAAAGCAAAGTAAGAATCCTTAGGATTATCAGAAATATCTGTTTCCTTTTCAACTTTTGCCGTTGATTTTGAATACTCCCTTACATAACCGTTAGAAAAAACTATTTTTACAACCTTTTCTGCATCAATAGTAAATTCTTCACCCTCAGGGTCGTTAAATTTTGTGTATCTTACAAAATTGATGTTCGCTTCCTGAACCACAGATTCAATGGTAGTATTATCCTTTAAATAAATAATATCCTGTGCAAAACTTAAGCTTGAAATAAAGCAAAAGGTAACCAATAATAAAAGTGTTTTTTTCATGATTTTTAATGTTTATTTTTTTCGAATAAAATATAAAACGACTCCTAAAAAAGCTCCGGCAACTCCTGAAATAACGATGTTTTGTTTTATTTCCTGAATACCTGAAATTTTTCTTCCAAATGTTTCAAGAGGGTTAACCGGTGATTGGAACAAGAATTTGAGGCTGATATATTCTCCACCAATCCTGCCAAAAATAATATAGCCAAAAATAAATCCTAAAATACCGAACAAAAGAATAAGTATTACTAATTTTTTCATCATAATAAATTTAAGTTATACAATATCGTTTAGAAAACCTTTTAAAATTTCATTAAAATCTGCAGGATTTTCGTAAAAACACAAGTGTCCTGCATCTTTAATCATTTGAATGTTTTGTTGCCACAACTCAGGAATGGCTATGTTTTTAATGTGCGATGCATCAATCAGCTGATCTTTTTCACCTAAAAAAAATAAAACCGGAATGGAAAGATTTTTTACAATTGAATATTGATCTTCGTAATCACCATCGTTTAGTGATTTAAAAAAAATCTCCCGGAAATTAATATCTGATTTTCGCATTATTTTAGGTAAAAAATCGGGATATTTTATATCTGGTTCAACCAATGCAGCAGTAATCTGATGAATATCGCTATCGTCGATTCCGGGTTTTGATAAAAGAGGAACTGCAGGATGTGACGTAAACATTCCGGGGGTTAATGGATTGGTTAAAGGTACACTGCAAGCTAAAGAAAGAGCTTTTGCTGCTGGCAAATCCTTTAAAGCTTCGAGTAAGATATTACCGCCAAAATTATGCCCGATAAAAAGTGCAGAATTAAGATTCATCTTTTTGCAGAACTGTTTTAAAATACGAGCAAGCCCTTTAATGGTATAGTCCTCTTCGGGTCTTTTTGACCAGTCAGAATCGCCATTTCCAGGCAGGTCTAAAGCAATAAACCGAAATTTTTCTGATAATGTTGAATCGATTAATTGCCGAATAAAAATTACAGAAGATAAAGAGCTCCCATGAATTAAAACTACCGGGAAACCGTCGGTCTGGGATTCATAATAAGCAATCTTTTTACCATTTATAATTTCTTGAAATTGTTTCATGGTGGAGGGTTTTAGATTTTAGCTAAATTTAAAAAAACTATGAATATCAATCAAATAAATTGTAATGATTTAATATCTTTATGCATAAATCCGTAATTAATAATAAAATAAACAACTTTATATAAGCAAAATCGTATAATTTATTAACACACTAAATTGTTTATCTATTAACCCAAAATATTTCAGGAGGTGTTTTTCATGAAAAATAACTTTATTTGTCCCCAATGCAATGGCTACTTAAATGTAGGCGAACACATCATTTTAGCTGCCGAAACCAACCATGGCGACTCAGGTTTAATTTTAATGAATCCGGAGCTTGGAAATTATTCGGTAACGAAACATAAAGACTTTCAGATTCGCGAAGGCGAAAAATATGATTTTTATTGTCCAATTTGCCACAAAAAGCTTGCTGCTGATATTCATGACAATTTATCACATATTATTATGATCGATGATAAGGGAGACGAATATCAAATTTTATTTAGTAAAATAGCAGGAGAAAAAAGTACTTACAAAGTTATTGGCGAGGCAGTGGAAATTTATGGCGACCACCATTCAAATTATATTGATTTTATCAATCTTAGCCATAACAAATAAAGAAGAGGGTGTCTAAAAAGTCCATTTCATGCAAAAATCGCAAAAGAATATAAGGTGTACTATATTAATGCTTTGCGGATTTAGCAATTTGTCTGCGTACTTTGTATGAGCTTATCAATATACTTTTTAGACACCTTCTTTTTATTTAAACTTCTTTAATGGGCTTAAACCCGCTTCCAATCACCTCGTTTGCATCAATAACCGTCATAAAGGCAAACGGATCTATATCTTTAATAAAATCCTGAAGAATAGCAAGTTCTCTACGGTTTACATTGGTAAAAATAATCTTTTTTTCTATCCCTTTGAACATTCCCACGCCATTAATTAATGTTCCACCACGATTAAGGTCATTGATAATTTTATCCCTTATTTCATCGTATTTGTCAGAAATAATAAACAAAGCCTTATCATAGCTAACTCCCTGGAGAGTTGCGTCAATTACTTTTCCGGTTATATAAATCACAATCCATGAATAAAGCGGAATTTTCCAGTCTTTAAATACCAGCAATCCTATAAATACAATGGACGAATCAACAATAATCATTAAAATCCCTAAAGACATTCGGGTATATTTGGCAGCAATCATTGCAATTATATCCGATCCTCCGGATGTCGCTTTTGATTTAAATATCAATCCTAAGCCAAAACCAATTAAAACCCCACCAAAAACACACGATAACAAAACATCATCAACCAGCGCGCCGTCGAAGTTTTCATCAAGAAAATCGATAAAAACAGATGAAAGAACAAATCCAACTACTGTTTTAACACCAAAACGGGGGCCTAATATCTTAATACCCAAAATTGTAAGAGGTATATTTAGCATTAACCCAACAAACCCGATTCCGAGTCCATCGCTAAAGATAGGTTCTTTAAAGAAAGGAATTTTAATTCCTTCTCCCATGATTTCGCTGGTAATGTTTTTAACAACAATACCAATACCATAAACTCCTCCGGGAACAATTTTATGTGGGTCGATAAAATACACAAACCCCGCTGCCAGGATAAAAGACCCAATGGCTACCAATGAATAATTATAGAGCCATTCTTTGGATAGAAATTTTTCTTTTGTTATAAACGACATGGCTTTGTTTTTTAAAAATGAGTGGCAAAAATATATTTTTTTGACGAAATAAAAGAACCAATAACTGAAATAAACACAAAAAAAGCAAGGTGTTTAACACCCTGCTTAAGAATTGTTTAAGAAAAATATTTTTTATCCACCAGTTGCACTAAAGCTCCCATAACGGCTAAGGTCGGTTCTGGGATTAACAACCATGACAGGAATTTTGGCTGAGTTGGCAATAATGTATTGCTCTTGTGCTCCCAGTACATAATCTGTTAATCCAATGCCTTTGCTGGTCATAATCAGAATCATATCAGCATCTATTTTTTGAGCAAAAGCGATAGATTCTTCTGCTGAATTGCTTCCCTCAATTTTTTGCAATTCATAATTACAATCATACTTATCAAGTATTTTTTCAGCAAAATGAACATTGGCCATTAATCTAGAATTTAACGACTTATCTTTTATGGTGGGAATAATGATATTGATTTTTACATCGAAATTTTTTACCAAAAATAAAGCCCATTGTAATTTTTGCTTTGCTTCTGAACGATAATCAAGCGGGAATACAATGTCTTTAAAAATTTCTTTTTTGGATGGAGGTCCTTGCACTACTATAAACGGAGTTTTTGAGCCTACAATGACTTTTAATGCATAACTTCCGGTAAATTTCTGCATTCCTTTAATACCATGAGTTCCCATTACTACCATGCTTACATTATTTTCGGATGCATAGTCGGAAATTACATGAAACAAACTTCCTTCAAGAACCAATGGTTCAAAAATTACATCATACTTTTGTTTTAATCGTTCAATATCTTTATTTAACTCATTAAGAGATTCTTCTCCCTTTTTTAAAGATTTAACGACATGAATTAACTTAATGCGATTTTTTATGTGCTTAGAAATTTTTACTGCATGCTCTAATGCATTTTCAGCAACTTCGGTAAAATCCCAGGGAACCAGCAAAGTGTCTTTTTCCATAATTCTAACGGTTTATACAAAACGGTCTAATTAGTTTTAAAAAGTTTGGAAAAGTTAAATAAATATTGACTCATTTGCAAAACTTTTTTAAAAATATTCTATTATTTAAAAGCTTTTTGAATATTTTTATATCTCATTTGCTAAATTTAGCACTCTTTTTTTATCGTTTTTCAATAAAAATAATTTCCTTTGCTAATCATTTAAATAATTTTATATGAACCAAAATCAGAAAGTAAAAAACAAAAAAGTAATTGGATTTATCTATACAATATTATCCATTTTTCTTGGTATAGGTGTATTATCACTTATTGCAACTGTTTTGCTATTTTTTCTCACCATTTTTAAACCCGATTTTGAACCGTTTTTCCCGGTTATTGATGTTCCCATTGAAATTTACGAAGAGGCTAGTATGGAATTAAAAAATGGCTCTACCTACAACATTCTAATCGATGAAGCCTATTTTTCTTTTAACGTAGATAACCAATACGGATTTGCAGGCGTTGTTAACTACCTTTATTTTACACTTATATTAACCATTGCTTTTTACATCATCTTTTTATTATGGAAGGTTTTCCGCTCAATTCGTTCTTCGCTAAAAGAAGAAAATCCTTTTCATCCGAAAAATACCTGGCGAATACGCAAAATTGCCATTGCGATTTTTATTTCTGCAATACTGCAAATATGTTACCCATTGTTTATAAAATTTCTGTGGTTAAAGAAAATTATGGTTTTTGATCAGGCCTTTAATATCCGGCTTAATTTTGATGCTTCGGTCGATATATTCTGGGCCCTAATTGTATTAGTTGTTGCAGAAATCTATCGAATAGGATCAGAAATCAAAAAGGAACAAGAATTAACGATTTAAACCAACTTACTATGCCCATTATAACAAACCTGGATAAAGTTTTGGCAAAACGCCGGATGTCATTAACAGAACTTTCTGAAAAAGTCGATATCACCATTGCTAATTTATCGATTTTAAAAAGCGGAAAAGCAAAAGCCGTCAGGTTCTCAACGCTTGATGCAATTTGCAAAGTTTTGGATTGCAAACCCGGAGATATTTTAGATTATGTGCCAGATGAAGATAATCAATCATTATAAATAATTTATTAACTAAAAACTATTATTTAATTTAAACATTATGAAATTTAAACATTTATTATTAGGCGCAGTTTTAATAACTGCAGGCTTAACTGCCTTTGCACAATCCGGGACCATCGAATTTGAGGAATTCGATTTAGACAACGGACTGCATGTGATCCTGCATGAGGATCACTCGGTACCGGTGGTTTCGGTATCTGTTATGTATCATGTGGGGTCAAAAAATGAAAACCCTGACAGAACAGGATTTGCCCACTTTTTTGAACACCTGATGTTTGAGGGAACAAAAAACATTGAACGGGGAGAATATTCCGAAATCGTGGAAAAAGCGGGTGGAACACTCAATGCGAATACTTCGCAGGATCGTACCTACTATTATGAGCTCCTGCCTTCAAACCAGCTGGAACTTGGCCTTTGGTTAGAGTCAGAACGAATGCTGCATGCAAAAGTAGATTCTATTGGTGTGGCTACTCAGAAAAAGGTAGTTGTGGAAGAAAAGAAACAAAGCTATGATAACCAGCCTTATGGAGACATCATGATCCAGGCTTTTGACAAAGCCTTTCAAAAGCATCCTTACCGATGGACGACGATTGGAGATGCAGATCACATTATGGCTGCCCAAAGGGAAGAGTTTAAACATTTTTACGACGAATTCTACGTTCCAAACAATGCAGTACTCATTGTTGCCGGGGATATTCAACCCAAAGAAGCAAAAAAGCTGGTAAAAAAATATTTTGCCGATATTCCAGCGAATAATGAAGAGATTTATCGACCACAGGTTGTTGAACCACCCCTTGCAGGAGAAGTTCGCGATACCGTTTGGGATAACATCCAGCTGCCTGCAGTGATTCAGGCTTACCGTATACCTGCCATGGGAACTGAAGATTTCTACGCCCTTGAAATGTTGAATAACCTGCTTTCGGGAGGTGAAAGTTCTCGTTTGAATAAAAAGCTGGTAGATGAAAAACAACTGGCATTACAGGTAATGGCAATTCCTATGCCTTTAGAAAATCCGGGTCTGGCTCTTGTTTTTGCTCTGCCTAACATGAACGTAGATTCCAAAAAACTGGAAGATGCCATGAATGCAGAAATCGAAAGAACACATACAGAACTAATCAGTGATCGTGAATTTCAAAAATTAAAAAACAATTTTGAAAGTAATTTTATTAATAGTAAAGCTACTATTGCCAGCCGAGCTAGTACCCTGGCATCTAACTACACCTATTTTGAAGAAGCAAATCTGATTAACACCGAACTGGAAAAATACATGGAAGTAACCAAAGAAGATATCCAGCGTGTGGCCAAAAAATACTTTAACAAAGACAATCGTGTAGTACTTTACTATTTACCCGAATCACAAAAACAATAAACCCCCGCAAAAAAGGAAAACAAATGATGAAAAATAAAATATCTATAGTATTCACGCTGCTTCTTGCCTTATTTATAGGTGTTGAAGCAGTTGCACAAATCGATCGCAGTGTTCGCCCT
>CAZSIC010000027.1:0-34285 GCA_964606845.1 uncultured Bacteroidales bacterium | reverse complement strand
ACCCTCATGTTTTATTCATATCCTTGTTGTGTAAAACAGTACATGAGGGTTTCATCTATATTTATCCATTTGGTTTTACAGGATAAAATTACAACAATTTCAGGTTGTAAAAAATTTGGTAGTTAAAATTTAAAGGTTCTAAACGTTATCAATTCATTTTTTGGTTTAAAAGTTCTGACCAAATAGCAATTCGGGCTTTGTTTTGATCTTCATCAGAATCATCATCAAGTGGTAATCCAACAAACTTTTCGTCGAAAAGCGCTAACGATTTTTCAAAATTATAACCACTGGTAGAGAATTCACCAACAAAAGTTACGCCTTTGCCTTCGAGGGCTTCGAAAATAACGCCTAAAGCATCGGCAAAAGAATCGGGGTAAACGGATGAATCGCCTATTCCGAAAATAGCAACTTTTTTTCCTTTAAGGTTTGCCTTTTTGATAACATCTAAAAAATTCTTAAAATCTTCTTGCAGTTCTCCTTGGCCCCAGGTAGAAGAGCCAAAAATAATATTTTCATATTTTTCTAAATCTGCTTGAGTCGCTTCACGTACATTGTAGATATCTATTATTTCAGATTTCAGGTGTTCTTTTATTTTTTTTGCAATTTTCTTAGTGTTTCCGGTGGTTGAACCGTAAAATATTCCAATGGGTTTCATTAAAGCTTTATGTTTTACAGAATTATTATTTTATTATTATATCAATAACAATAAAGTTTACCAGATGTTTATGATTTAGACGAATTTCTTGGTAATGCAATGATAAAATAAAAAAATAAGAGCACAATGCCTATGTTTGCATCATGCCCTTTAATTATTAACCGGAGATATATGTAGAATTTAATTACTGGAAATTTTAGTAAATTTTATTGAGCGCTTTACTCCATGAATTTCTTTTTCCAATTTTAAATTTCAATTCTTCACCCTCTTTTGTAACAATATTTAAACCGTTTGGAAAAATTTTCATGGTGTTAAAAGATATAATCTCCTGAATTTGGCTGGGTAAAATTTCCAAATCATAATTTGAGCTTTCATTATTTTTGGGTTTGAAATATACTCGCTGATTGGTTAATATTAATTTTCCGTCAACATTTGTATTTTTTGCAAGAAAATTTGAATCACTTGCTTTTAATACCAGTTCGTTTGCTTTTAAATCTACTACCATGACTTTTTTAATATTATATGATTAACAACTATTTTTTAATGATCATTTTTTGTGCCAAATTTTACAAGTATTTGTTTTGCAAAGTTTTAACTATGAGCTAGATTTTATTTTTATTGTTTAAGTGTACGATTTTGAAACATTGCATGTTCGATTTGAAACATTTTGTTTTGTATTAAAGACGATTGACTTTTAATAATGATGCAAAAAAATCCGGTAAAAATTTTACCGGATTACTAAGTAGTGTCATGTCAACGCTATTTTAGTCAGCCCAAGTCTTGTTCTTTTTCCTCAGCTCGGCAAAATAAATTCTTTACGTAGCTTCGGCTATGTGCAGAATTTCTTTTTTGATCTGAGAAAAAATTATTGCGACTTAACCGACACAATAGCATTGACACGACAGTAGTAGTTAAAAATAATGATATTTAAGGCTTTAAGAAATGTCGTCTGAGTTAAATTTGAATCCTAATCGTTTACCGGTTTTTAATTTTGAATAATCTATTTTTTCATTGAGTTGTGCAACCGAAGCAATTTTTACATGATCGTAGGGAGGTACCAGCAAATCAAATTCAATAGCATACATGATTGATTTTAGAATAATCTCTTTTAATATTTCTTTTGTAAATAACGATTGGCCGAAATTATTGTATAAATATTTTTCCTGCCGTTTGCCTTCCACAAAAAAGTGTTTTTCGATATTAATAAAAATGCGGGTTATTAAATAGCCCAGATCTTCAAGTCGATTATATTTAAACGAGTCGGATAAAAAATTATAAACATTAATAATACCACAGTAGCTATATAGCTGATTATCTTTTATGTAGTTTGTTTTCCAAACATTATGTTCGCGGTTAAATTCAAAAATATTGGAGTGCATACTAAAAATAAGTAAATCGCCGGCAACTTTTAATTCTGCTTCAAATTGACCACGTTCTCTATATTCCAAATGCACTCGTGTATCGTTTATTTTTAGTTCATTATTATATTCAATAGAAATTTCAGAGAGAATTTCTTTTAACTGATTGAAGATTTCTAATGTTTGATCATAAACTCTTTGTTTTACAATCGATTTAACTTCAAGAGCTGATATAATTTGCTCTTTGGTGTCCTTTTCTGTCATATGCTGATATTTTTAGTATGCTTTAGCAAATATTACCCTGCGATTAGAAGGCTTGCCTGAATAAATACACGTTCCTTCTTCTTCCACAGAATCGAAAGGTATGCAACGGATGGTTCCTTTTGTTTCGTTTTTTATTTTTAGTTCGGTTTCTGATGTACCATCCCAGTGAGCCAATATAAAGCCACCTTTATTTTCAATGATATCTTTAAATTCTTCGTAAGTATCCGCTTTAAAAGTATTTTCTTTTCTAAAATTATACGCTTTATTGAAAATGTTTTGTTGTATTTCGTTCAGTAAATCAGCAACATAATTATCAATACCTTCTTGGGAGATAGTTTCTTTTTTTAAAGTATCCCTTCGGGCTACTTCCAGGGTATTGTTTTCAATATCGCGGGGACCGAGGGCAATTCTTACTGGTATACCTTTTAATTCATATTCTGAAAATTTCCATCCCGGTTTATAGGTGTCTCTGTCATCGAATTTTACAGAAATGCCTTTGTATTGTAATTTTTTCTTAATGATTTCTGCTTTTTCGGCAATTGCTCCTAATTGCTCGCTGCCTTTATAAATCGGAACGATTACAACTTGTATTGGAGCTAACCTGGGCGGTAATACCAATCCGTTGTCGTCGGAATGAGCCATTATCAAAGCACCCATTAAACGTGTAGATACACCCCATGATGTAGCCCAAACATAATCAAGTTTACCTTCTTTATCAGTAAATTTCACATCAAAAGCCTTGGCAAAATTCTGGCCAAGAAAATGAGAAGTCCCAGATTGTAAAGCTTTGCCATCTTGCATTAAAGCTTCTATCGAATAGGTTTCTAATGCCCCTGCAAATCGCTCATTTTCAGTTTTATGTCCTTTTATTACAGGTACAGCCATCCAGTTTTCTGCAAAATCTGCATATACATTGATCATTTGTTGGGTTTCGTCCAATGCTTCTTGTTTTGTAGCGTGAGCAGTATGACCTTCCTGCCACAAAAATTCAGAAGTACGCAAAAATAAACGTGTACGCATTTCCCAGCGTACAACATTTGCCCACTGATTAACCAGAATAGGTAGATCGCGATAGGATTGTATCCAGTTTTTGTAGGTATTCCAAATAATAGTTTCTGAAGTTGGCCTTACAATAAGCTCTTCTTCAAGTTTAGCATCTGGATCCACAACAATATCTTTCCCATTTTCATCGTTTTTTAAACGATAATGGGTTACTACAGCACACTCTTTGGCGAAACCATCTACATGGCTCGCTTCTTTTGAAAAAAAGGATTTTGGGATAAATAGTGGGAAATAGGCGTTTGAGTGCCCGGTATCTTTAAACATTTTATCTAATGCAGCCTGCATCTTTTCCCATATGGAAAAACCGTAAGGTTTGATAACCATAGCGCCTCTGACAGCTGAGTTTTCGGCTAAATTTGCTTTTATAACAAGATCGTTGTACCACTGTGAATAATTTTCTGCTCTTTTTGTAAGTTTTTTAGCCATGTTTGGTATAATATTTGCTTGTTTTATAATAGAAATTGTAATAGTTTTAAAGCTGCAAAAATAAGGAAATAAATTATAAAATATAACGAAACAGGAGGTACATTATGAAAACTAAAATTTATTTAATATTTATCTTATCAGTATTTTTCGCCTCATGTTCATCATTACAGCAAACAGCTGTAAACGACGACTTGTATTATTCGCCTACTGATGAGTATGTTGCAAGTACTGATGTGAATACTAATCCATCTTACGATAAGAATAAATCCATTGCAATTAACGAAGAATATGATCAAAAAATATCAGATATTCTGGAAGATGATTCAAAAGAAAATGTTGATACTACTATTGTAGAAGACAATAAATCTGAAAATACTTATGACCGGTTAATTGTTGATGATTACCAGGAAGCTTACGACAGAAGACTTGAAGCAAAAAAGAGCCCATATTACGGCATGAATAATTATAATATTTACTTTTCAAGTGATTATGCTTTTGCCAGTATGTTTTTGAATGATCCATACTATAATGTAGTAATTGTAGGAGACCAAATTTGGGTAGAACCTTATTATATTTCCTCAAGTTACTATTACTGGGGTAGACCATATTATCGATCATCCTGGTATCATTCATCCTGGTATTCTTCTTATCCCTACTATTCTTCTTATTATAGTCCTTATTATTATAGCCCATACTACTATAATCCGTATTACAACCCATATTATTATCCCTACTCAGTAAATAATAATTACTATTATGGAAATCAAGAAGAACAATGGGCAGGTTCGGCTTATAATTCATACCGAAGACGTTCGTTGGGTACTATGACTAATTCGGGAGTTTCAGCTAGTAATCAGAGAGCTTCTCGTAATAGAGAATATTTAGGCAGGGATATAACACCAGCCAGTTCTGTAAAATCTGGAATTGATAATATGCAAGATGGAAGAACTGTTAGAAGAACCGAGGCCACATCAAGCCGGAGAGATGGAAATCCGATTGATTCAAGAGAAACAATCAGGGTAGTTGATAACAGAGATTCCAGGGTTGTGAGAGATCATAACAGACAGGATCCACCAGAAAGAAGAACATCGGTTTCAGAGACACCTTCTAGAACAAGAACTTATACTAGAAGCGGAGAGTCTAATCGTTCTACTTATAATGCGAACAGAAGGAATACCCGATACAGCCGTCCTGAAAGTACAAGTAATAGAAATTCAGGAGTAAAGCGCTCTTCTTCAGGTAATTCAACTTATACGCCAAGTCGGAGTAGCCGAAGTAATAATTCAGGATCATCAAGATCGTATACTCCAAGACGATCATCTGGTTCTTCCGGTTCATCAGGATCTTCTGTACGAAGTAGTGGTTCTTCAACCCGTTCGTCAGGATCAAGTTCAAGTTCCAGCTCTGGTTCAAGCAGAAGCTCAAGATCAGGAAGAAGAAGATAATAATATAATATTTGCCTGAAAGGCTTTAAACAGGCCTTTCAGGCTTTTTTTGTACTTTATTTAAAAAACTAATAAACATATCTATGAAAAAAATATTAATATTTGTTATAGCACTTTTATCTTTTAATATAACTCTTTTTGCACAAAGCCCTTATGTTGATTATGCTTTAAAATTTTCGACAAATAATTATTCCGGTACTGCACGCTTTGCAGGTATGAGTGGTGCTTTTGGTGCTTTAGGTGGTGACTTTTCATCTATTTCTATAAATCCTGCTGGTATTGGAGTATATAGGAATTCTGAATTAGTTATTTCTCCAGGAGTATCCTATACTCAAACTTCATCTGCTTATATTAATACTGTAACAGATGATGATAATTATCAATTTGGCATTAATAATTTAGGGCTGGTAGTTTCATACGACCTTGAAGACGCTGATACCCGGTGGGTAAATGCAAATTTTGCAGTAGGTTATAATAAATTAAATAATTATAATCAAAATATATTTTTCTCGGGTAATAACAATTTATCCATTATGGAATATTTTGTTGATAATGCTAACGCAGCTGGTTCTATTAATAATTTGGATGGAATGTATGAAAGGCTTTTATATAATATTTATTTAATGGATTATGATTCCATTAATAATGAATTTTGGAGCCAGGTTACGGATCAAAAATGGTATATCGATTCAACCAATAGTTTCAATATGAATAAGCAGAAAATTATTCAAAATGATGGTTCTGCCGGAGAATTTTCTTTTGCATTTGGTGCTAATTATGCCCATAAATTATATGTAGGTGTGAATATTGGTATTAGTTCTATTCGATATTCTGAAATGAGCTCTCATTATGAATATGAAAATGAGGAAACTGATATTTATGATTTTAATGCTATGGATTTTCAGGAAAGATCCAATACCTCAGGGACAGGTTTTTCGTTAAAATTGGGAGCAATTTATAAACCTGTAGATTTTTTAAGATTTGGTGCAGCTTTTCATTTACCAACTTTTTATAAGTTAGAAGAGGATTTTTATACCCGTGCAGAAGCTTATTTTGATAATGGTGATTTTCTTTCACAGAGATCTGTTACACAGACTTATGAGTATGAATTAACAACTCCCTGGAAAGCAATTGGTAGTGTTGGGGTGCAGATTGGGAAAATTGCTTTGATAGATGCTGATTATGAGTATGTTGATTATTCAACAATGAAAATGGATGATGACTTCAATAGTCAGGGTGTTATTGCTGATAATAATTATATAAATTCGAATTTTATAAAAACTCATAATGTTCGTTTAGGAGCTGAAATCAGAACAGGAACTTTGTATTACAGAGGTGGCTTTGCATACTCTACAAGCCCATTCAAAGAAGGGACTAGTAATGAAAGTTTTGATCGGACATCTTATTCAGCAGGTTTAGGATATCGTGAAAGTAATTTTTATATTGATTTTGCATACAGAATAACTATGAGCGAATTTAATATTTTGGATTATCCAGGTGGTACTCAGGCAAAAATTGATAATACCATGAATAATTTTATTTTAACGGCTGGTATTAAATTTTAATAGATAATAATTTAGGTTAGGGTTTAAACTTTGCTGCCGGTGCATTTTTGCCGGCAGTTTTCTTATATTCAACTCCGGAATTAATTGTATATTTATCGGATAAAACGATTTTATCCGATTTTTCTTTGAGTATTAGTAGTTAAATATTTATTTTCGTAACCTGTAAATTTTTGAGGATATTCAATCTTTTTAATACGAATTAAAAAAGAAGGCTGTATAATGGATGCTAAAGACCCAAAAAGCTCTGACTCTGTTCAAAATGAACAGCAAATAAACAATGATTCAGAATTAAACCAGGATGTTAATCAAGAGCATACTGAAAATTCGGGTGATGATCAAGTTGAAAATACTGATCATAAAACGGAAGAAAAGTCTGAAATGACTAATCAGGATGATAAGGTTAGTGATCAAGAACCTGATATTGATTCTGAAAAAACTACTGATGATGAAAATATTGATGATCAATCGATAAAGGATAAGGAGGGAAATGCAGATCAGGAACAACAAGATGAGATTTCTGACAATGAAAACAAAGATGAAGAAAAAAAGCCATCTGGAGAAACTGTTCCAAAAGCTGAAATTGACTACAATAAATTAAGCCGCGAGCAACTGATTGAAGAGTTAAGAAATATTTTAGATACACAGCCAATCAATAATATTAGAAAAGAGATTGAAGCTATAAAAGCCAGTTTTTATAAAAAGCAAAAAGCAGTTAACGAGAAGTTACGAAAAGCTTTTATGAAGGATGGTGGAGATGTTGAAGAATTTACATTACCTGAAGATCCGATAGAAGCTGAATTAAAAGATTTATTTAAAAGATATCGCAAGTTAAAAGCCGAACATAACCGTGAGTTAGAAAAAGATAAAGAAACAAATCTTGAAACAAAATATCAGATAATTGAAGAGCTTAAAGAGTTAATTAACAAAAAAGAATCGATAGGAGAAACTTTTAAAGAATTTAGAGAATTACAAAAACGATGGAAAGAAATAGGCCCTGTTCCGCAGCAAAAGTTAAAAGATTTGTGGAATACTTATCATCATCATGTAAGTAATTTTTACGATTATATAAAAATTAATAAAGAACTGCGCGATCTGGATCTAAAGAAAAATTTAGAAACTAAAACTGGATTGTGCGAAAAAGCCGAAAAACTAATTGATGAACCTTCGGTAGTAAATGCTTTTAAAGCCTTGCAAAAGCTTCATAATCAGTGGAGAGAAATAGGGCCTGTACCAAACGAACACAAAGAGCCCATTTGGGAACGATTTAAAGAAGCTACTCGTATCATCAATAAAAAACATCAGGATTATTTTAAAAACCTTAAAGAAGAGCAAAAAGAAAATCTTGCCAAAAAAGAGAAATTATGTGAACAGGCAGAAGAAATAGCCGATAAGGAGTTAAAATCGCATAAAGAGTGGACAGACCAGACCAAAGCTATTATCGATTTACAAAGGGTTTGGCGTACCATTGGTTTTGCTCCCAAAAAAGATAATAATAAGATTTATGCTCGTTTTAGAAATGCCTGTGATAAATTTTTTAGCAGAAAACGCGAGTTTTATGCCATGAATAAAGAATTGCAGGAAGCCAACCTGGAAAAGAAAGTTGAATTATGTGAAAAGGCAGAAGCAATGCAGGACAGTAAAGATTGGAAAAAAACAACATCTGCATTAATTAATCTGCAAAAGGAGTGGAAAGAGTCAGGGCCGGTTCCCCGTAAACAATCGGATAAAGTATGGAAAAGATTTAGGGCTGCCTGTGATCATTTCTTTAACCAAAAATCAGAATATTACGCCAATATTGAGAAAGAGTATGAAAAAAATCTTAAATTAAAAGAAGAACTTATTGAAAGGATAAACAATTATACATTCTCCAATAAAGTAGATGATAACTATGAGGCATTACGACAGTTTCAGGACGAATGGGCTGAAATAGGTTTTGTTCCATTTAAAATAAAAGATAAGATTCAGAATGATTTTCGTGAAGCAATTAATAATCAATTTGATAAATTAAAGATTGATGATTCGGAGAAAAAACTGTTGAAATTTAAAACAAAGCTTAATAACCTCCAGAATAAGCCAAAATCCTCGAATAAAATGAGGCACGAGCGGGATAAATTCTTCAATAAGATTAAAAAACTGGAAAGTAATATAATTCTTTGGGAAAATAATATCGGTTTTTTTAATGCAGATTCTACCGAGGCTCAAGAAATGATTAAAGATTATAAAGAAAAAATTGTAAGTGCTAAAGAAGAAATTGAAATTCTTGAGGAAAAAATCCGGATGATTGATAATACTGATTCTTAGATTGTAGTTTAATTTTATAAAATTTTACGTTTTGTCAACAACAAAATACATATTTGTAACAGGAGGCGTTACTTCTTCCTTAGGTAAGGGAATTATTTCTGCTTCGCTGGCTAAATTGTTGCAAGCCAGAGGTTATTCCGTTACGATTCAAAAATTGGATCCATACATTAATGTCGACCCCGGAACCTTAAATCCCTATGAACATGGCGAATGTTACGTAACGGAGGATGGTGCTGAAACTGACCTTGACCTGGGCCACTACGAGCGTTTTATTAACCTGCATACTACACAGGCAAATAACGTAACAACCGGACGGATTTACCAAACCGTAATTAATAAAGAACGAAAAGGTGATTATTTAGGAAAAACTGTTCAGGTAATTCCGCATATTACCGATGAGATTAAACGCAATATTAAGTTACTCGGGAAAAAATACAATTATGATGTGGTTATTACCGAGATAGGAGGTACGGTTGGAGATATTGAATCATTACCCTATATTGAAGCTGTTCGTCAGCTGAAATGGGATTTAGGATCTCAAAATAGTGTTTTTATTCATTTAACACTGGTTCCTTATCTAGCAGCTTCGGGAGAATTAAAAACTAAACCAACCCAGCATTCTGTAAAAGTGATGTTGGAAAATGGTATCCAGCCCGATGTTTTGGTATTAAGATCTGAGCATCCGTTAACTAACGATATAAAAAAGAAAGTAGCGTTATTTTGTAACGTGGATATTGAATCGGTAATCCAGTCGATGGATGTTTCAACAATTTACGAGGTGCCTTTATTGATGAAAGAGGAAAAACTGGATGTTTCGGTACTAAAAAAATTGAACTTACCACCCAACGAAGAACCAAAACTGGAAAAGTGGAATCAGTTTGTAAATAAGCTGAAGAAACCAAAAAAGGAGATTGTAATTGGCCTTGTTGGAAAATATATTGAACTACAGGATTCTTATAAATCAATCATGGAATCTTTTGTTCATGCCGGTTCCGTTAACGAATGTAAAGTAAATATCAAGTGCATCCATTCTGAGAAAATTAATGATGAAAATGTTGGTGAAAAACTGAAAGGAGTAGACGGTGTCGTTGTAGCTCCTGGTTTTGGACAACGAGGCATTGAAGGAAAGATTAGCGCTGTAAATTATGTGCGTACAAAAAATATCCCATTCTTAGGTATCTGCCTTGGAATGCAATGTGCAGTTATTGAATTTGCACGCAATGTACTTGGATATACCGATGCAGATTCAACAGAGATGAGCCGGACGACAACACACCCTGTTATAGATTTAATGGAGGAACAAAAAGGCGTAACCGAAAAGGGTGGAACCATGAGATTAGGCGCTTATCCATGTGAAATTAAGAAAGAAACAAAAGTACATGCCATTTATGATAAAGATACTATTCTTGAGCGCCACCGTCATCGGTATGAGTTTAATAATGACTATCTGGAAGATTTTGAAAAAGCAGGCATGAAAGCGGTAGGGCATAATCCGGATACCGGATTGGTAGAAATAGTTGAAATTCCTGAACATAGATGGTTTGTTGGTGTTCAGTTTCATCCGGAATACAAGAGTACGGTAATTGCCCCACATCCTTTATTTGTAGACTTTATAAGAGAAATTGGTAAAGAAAAATAAAAATATTTTATTAACGAAAACAAGAAACAGAAGAAGAAAAGATGGACAAAAATTCGATTATAGGAATTGTATTAATTGCGGCAATATTAATTGTTTATAGTGTAATTAACCAACCTTCGAAGGAAGAAGTAGATCAAGCAAAACGACGACGCGATTCAATTGAACTTGTTAATCAGCAGAATATTGCAGAACAAAAAAAAGCCGAGGAAGCAGTTGAAGAGGTTGCTGAAAAAAAAGAAGAGGAAAAAGAAACTACACCCAAAAAGCAGCTTGATAAAAAATACGGAAGTTTTGCCAGTGCAGCTGAGGGAGAAAAAGAGTTTGCTATTGTTGAAAACGATTTAATGAAGATTAAATTCAGCAACAAAGGTGGGCGTATTTATTCGGTTGAACTTAAAGATTATAAAACCTATACACAAGAGCCTCTGATTTTGTTTGATGGCGATTCTACGGTTTTTGGATTGAATTTTTTCTCGCAAAACCGCAGTATTATTACCAACGATTTATTTTTTAATCTGGAGAGTGAAGAAAATTATTATGTAGTTGAAAATAATCCACAATCAATATCTTATCGTTTACATGCCGGAGAAGATAAATATATCGAGTATAAATATACGATACATCCCGAAAGTTATAAATTAGATTTTGATATCAATTTTGTAGGTATTAATGAGGTTATTGCCGGTAATTTAAGTGTTGTTGATTTAAAATGGTCAATGTACTCTCCTCAACAGGAGAAGGGCGCCGATAATGAAAATATGTATACAACCATTGGCTACAAGTATTTCCAGGATGATGTTAATACATTATCCTCGCGTAGCAAAGATGAAAATAAAGAAGAACTAAATACAAGGGTTAAATGGATTTCATTTCAGCAACAATTTTTTTCATCTATATTGGTAGCTGAGAATTTCTTTACCAATGCAGTAGTTGAATTTAAAGACTTGCCCAATTCAACTGAATACCTAAAACATTTTGAGTCTACCATTGGTATCCCTTTCGATTATGCAAAAGAATCATCCGTGCCATTACAGTTTTATTTTGGCCCGAATCATTATACAACACTAAAAAAGTATGAATTAGAATTTGAACGTATTATTCCATTAGGATGGGGAATATTTGGTTGGGTAAACCGTTTCGTTGTAATTCCTGTTTTTAACTTTTTGGATAACTTTATTGCCAATTATGGATTAATTATTTTAATCCTTACGGTTTTAATAAAGATAGTACTGTTTCCTTTAACTTATAAGTCATATTTATCAACAGCAAAAATGCGTGTGTTAAAGCCTGAAATCGATTTGATTGGTAAGAAATTCCCTAAAAAGGAAGACTCCATGAAAAAGCAACAGGCTACGATGGCGCTTTACAAAAAAGCGGGAGTAAATCCGATGGGAGGGTGTATACCTATGCTGATTCAATTCCCAATTTTAATTGCTCTGTTCAGGTTTTTCCCTACATCTTTTGAATTAAGACAAAAAAGCTTTTTGTGGGCTGATGATTTATCATCTTATGATTCCATTTTAGATTTACCTTTTGAAATTCCTTTTTATGGCGATCATATCAGTTTATTTACTTTATTGATGGCTTTGGCATTATTCTTTTCTACAAAATTAAACAGCTCCCAAATGAGCGATGCAAACCAGCAAATGCCCGGAATGAAGTTTATGATGAATTATATGATGCCAGTAATGTTACTTTTCTTCTTTAATGGGTATTCTGCAGGTTTAAGTTATTACTATTTCCTATCGAATGTAATTACTATGGGGCAAACGTTAATTATCAGACGATTTGTTGATGATGAAACATTATTAAAAAAATTGCATGAAAATAAAAAGAAACCGGTTAAAAAATCCAAATGGCAGCAACGAATTGAAGAAGCAGCCAAACAAAAAGGATATAAAACGCCTAAAAAGAAATAAAATGTAAATGATGATGTTCAAAAAAGAAGGCCGGATGTTTATTGTCCGGCCTTTTTGTCATTCAACTTCAGGATGTTTTTTTAATTTGGTCTTTTCTTACTGGGTGTCATCTTATGTTCGCGTCGCATTTCAAAAATATCTGTGCTAATTGAGTAATCACCAATTAAATGTTTGCAGAAATAATCAGCTTTTAACCAGAAGAAGTACTCGGTATATTCACCAAAACCATGTCGTTGCCCTGGCATAATAAAAAGATCAAATCGTTTTTTTGCTTTTATTAATGCATTAGCCATACGAATGGTGTTTCCAGGATGGACATTGTTGTCAATATCCCCATGTACCAGCAATAGTTTTCCTTTTAGGTTTTTAGCTAACTGTGGGTTGGTTTCAATCTCGTATAAAAATTTTGAGTTTCCTTCTTCATCAATTTTTTCTTTCACACCATGATGCTTCTCGCTCCACCATCTGTTATAAATATTATTGTCGTGGTTTCCTGCTGATGAAACAGCTACTTTATAAAAGTCAGGATATTGACATAATGCAGCTGTTGACATAAATCCACCTCCAGAGTGTCCACAAATGCCAACCTTTTCAATATCAATATAATTATAGCGTTGTGCTAATTGTTCGGCTACATATTTTTTATCTGCTAAGCCATAGTCTCTTAAATCTCCATAACCATAGTTATGATACCATTTTGAGCGACTTGGATGTCCACCTCTGTTGCCCAGAGTTACTACGATAAAACCTAATTGGGCAAAACGGTCGGTTCGATCCATTCTTGCTGAAAAGGAACTATTTACAGCTTCGGTTTGTGGGCCAGGATAAACATATTGAATTAAGGGATATTTTTTTGTAGAGTCAAAGTTAAATGGTTTGTAAATAACACCATAAATATCAGTAATTCCATCAGCAGCTTTTGCTTTATATATTTCGGGAAATTTATAACCAGCAGCAAATAGGTTGCTTAAATCTGCTGTTTCAAGTTGTAATACTACATTTCCTTTTTTATCTCTAATTTCAGATTTAGGCGTTGTATTTACGCGTGAAAAGTTATTTAAAAAGTAATTATAAGAATCACTCATTTCAATCCTATGATTGTAGTTACCCGGGTTTAAAAGTTTTAATCCTGTTCCATCCAGGTTAACTTTATATAAGTGTGTATAATATGGATTTTCTTCTTTTTCCCTTGCATTAGCTGTAAAGTAAACCACCCTGTTTTTTGTATCTACTTTTTCAATTCCAGAAACATGCCATGGGCCGGCAGTTAATTGTTTCTTCATATTTCCATTCGCATCAAATAAGTATAGATGAGCCCAACCATCTCTCTCAGACCAATGGATGAATTCATTTCCATTGCCAATCATATAAAGAGGTTTTTGGTCCAAATAGGTGTTCATTCGTTCTTTTATAACAACTTTAACATCATCTGTATTAAGGTTTAACTCACAAATATCTATTTTGTATAAATCGCGGCTTATGCGTGTAAAGTAAAGTTTATCAGAAGTCTCGGACAACCATGTTGTAGGAACATATTCTTCAATTTTTTCTTTATTGGTTTTTATTGCTGTATGAATGTTAATCGACTGGTTATTGAATTCTTTTACATCATACTGTTTTCGGGAAGTGTCGCTCATAGTAAAGACCCATAATTCTTCCTGAGTGTAATTTTTTTCTCCTGGCATGGTGTATTTGTACGATTCTAATTCAGGCCGCGGATTAGCAAGCACATCAATAACCCATAATGTTTTAACATCTCTTTGGTCGTATCGGATAAGAGCAAACTTTTTAGAATCCTGAGACCAGTAAATTCTTGCTCTTCTTCTTTTTTCTTGCTCTTTTTTAATTTTTTCTTCATCATCATTATCGTTGGCAGTAAATCCGCCTCCATAAGCATAGTGTTGCTTACCATCAAACGTTAGCTGATGTTCTACGATCGTTGAGTCCTTTTCATCTTCTTCTTCATTCTTCGCCTTCTCGTAGTTTTCTTTATCCATCCAGTATAGATTGTAATCTCTTGAAAATATTATATACTCTCCATTTGGAGAAATATTAGCCCATTTAGGATCTTTTTTTTCTTCTTTCCAATCTTCTATTTCATATAATTTGCCAGTGCTTAAGTTATATTCCAGATGGAAAACTTTTTTTTCAGCTTTTTTCTTTTTACTTTTTTTCTTATCTGCCGATGTTTTTGTACTGTCTGATTGAGTAGAATCTGCTTTTTCTTCCTCCTTATCTTGTGTACTGGTTACATCAAATTGAAAAACGGTATCGTCTTTTTTAAATTTAGGTTTAATATCCGGTAAATGTTGACCGTCGTAAGGATCTTTAGTTATTAATGTTAGCATCGCTGCCATACGATCATTGTCAAACATTTTCTTTTTTGTTTTACTATTTAAATCAACAATATAATAGTTGGTTTCTGTTGATGTTTTGTATGAATACCAAAATTTATCACCTGTTTTCATCCAGTTAGGACGAACAGATGTGCTAAAAACCATTCTTTTGATTTTTGTTGGTGAAAACTGTTCAGCTAAACGGTAATTAGCCTCAGTAACTGGTTCAACTTGTCCAAAAAGGGATGTAAATAATAGTAAAAATACAAACGTGCTAAAAATCTTAATTTTCATGTCTTTTGTTTTTGATGTATAATTTTTTCAATGGTTAATTAATTAGAGTTGAATAATTCTATTTAGTTTAATGCGATTTAACTATTGTTTTGAAAAAATAATAGTTATTTTTTTATTTTAAGCTCTTCTTTGACGCACTTTTACCTGCTTGGTCAGACATAAGTAGCTTCAGAATTTTAGAATTTATGGCTATCATTATAAAGCATCCAGTCCCTGCTTAAAATATTTTCGGTTTAGTGAAGTAAGAAATTCATCGAAAGCTTTACTTTTTGCTTCTTCAATGCTATTACCAACACCTTTAATACTTTCAGTTTGTTTAGTCCAGATTGTTTTTCTTGTATGGTCTTTCATGATTAATTCACCCGAAATATAAACCGATACTAAACCTCCGGCTCGTTCGCCCTGTCTGTAGCCAAAATAAAGTTCTAAAATATAATCGGCATTATTTTTTGTGTCACTTACAAATCCAAACTGGCCCGTATTTTCATTAAAAATGCTTGTAATTTTATTACACTGATTTTCTGTGCAGCTATTTTTATCAATATTGATAGCAATGGATGGTGCTTGAATAAAAATATCTATTGTTGCAGGTTTAATATAATGTTTTTGAATGATACCTCTAATAAACGGATCATCAACCGATTTTTGAGCCAGTTCTTTTAAGTCAATGGACGCTGTAATTTGCTCTTTTTCATTTTTTGAATAAATGGGTTCCGGTTCTAGTTGAACCATTCCGTTAGCCTCTGAATCTTGCCGGTCTTTTTTTAAATAACCACCGGTATATAAAAATGAAACAGGAATCCCTTTAACAGGGTTGCCACGGAAAATTACTAAAAACGCAAGGTTTTCTTTAAAACTTTCTTTACGCTTAACACTTACAGATTCTTTATTTGATTCTATTTTTAAGCTGTTCAGGATTCCATTAATCGAAGAAAATAACTCATTTCCAATATCAATATTCCTTTCATTAAATACAGCAGGATTTTCTTCGTTTAAATATTGTTTTATAGCTTGTAATCCCTGTAAATAAAATGCAACTGCTTCTTTAGGTTTGTTATTTTGTTCTTCTTGTAATCCTGATTGATATTTTGCCAGTGCGGTAGCAATGGCTTCTTCTTTTTTCTTTTCTTTCATCTCTTGATAGGTGCGCTTATCAATTTTATAATACACCCAATAGGAGTCTTCGTTTTGGTAAAAATCTACAGGCTCAAAACCTTCGAGGTAATCGTCGGTACTTACTTGTATTTTTTGATCGAATGTTTCAGCATACCCGTATTTTGTTTCAATGGCATGCAAAACAGATGTTGAACTTACATTTGATGAAACGCTTTCGGCCAAATCGGCAAGAGCCTGTTGCCTGGCTTTAGCGGTATACTGTGCTGAAGTTCCAACTTTTTTTACCGAAGCAATTCCTACATAATATCCTGGAATAATCGGTTTTTGTTTTACCCAGTCGGGTAACGCTTCATATTCTGCTGCTCTTTTTTTAGCTGCACATGAACTTAACAAAAAGAATAAAACAACTAAATAATATTTCATTATTGTTCGGGATTATATTTATTAATAACACTTGTGGCATTTTTAACCGACTGGTCGATAAGTTCATTTAGCAAATCCTGTGCGGGTTTGATTTTTTTATCGGCTTTTAACAGGTTTTGTAATTTTCTTATGTCATTCTTATTATCGTCTTTAACATCTTCTTTTGTATCCCGGTTTTTATATTTCCAGTAGCCTGGTATTAGTTTGTTTTTGTCGCCTTTATATTCGGCATAATGCATATTGTCAGCATTGTTTTTATTAAATACATCGGTAACCAAAACGGAATTGTTTTCAGTTGATATTAGCTTAAAACTCATTGACAGTGATGCCCTGTTGATTTGCTTATATTCGTAATACGTTGTTTTATAATATTTTACTTTCTCAATTTCTTCTCCTTCGGCATTTTTTGTTTTGGTTACTTCTTTAATATAACCTTTTTTCTCTTCCTTGATTAAACGTCCTTTATTAGCTCTGGCTCTGGTTACTGCTCCGGTTAAAACAGCATCTATTCCAGCAAGGTTAGCTGCTTTCATATTCATCTGTCCGTTTTCGTAAATATTAACATCCAGTGATGCCGGATCGATTGTTTTTAAGAATGGGTTATTTAATTGGCTCAACTCACTATTTATCCCTGATGTAATTTTGTTCGACACATCTCTATAATTGTATGATGAATAGGTTAGATCTGTAACTAAAACTGAAATGGTCCCTTTTTCCTGTGCTTCGTTTTTTAATGCTACCGATTGTTTGTAATTTCCGGCACCGTTGATGATGGTTTCGAAAGTGTAATAAGCTTTTCTGTACATACCATTATCAAGGTATTGATTTGCATCGCGATACATGGGTTCATATTTTGCTGTGATGTATAAATCCTTTACATCTTTGTAACCGGCATCAATCATTCTTATTTCTTCGAATACAGTTAATGCTGCACCAAAATCTTCGCGGTTTAGCTTATCAACGCCATCGGCATATTTTTTATTCAGGTAATCACCTTTGGCTTCTTCGTAATATTCTTTGTAATACTCAGGAAAATCCAATTCTACTTTTACCTGCTTTACTTTATTGTAGTATTTTTCTGCTTCAAGGTAATTGTATACCGCTTTTTTGTAATCGGTTTGTTTGTATGCCTGCGTAAAATCAGCAAGTTTCCTGTCAAGCGTTATTTGCCCTGTTTTTCGTAAACCCAGCTTGGCATCTACGTTCGAATCTTTTTTCTTAACGGCCTGATAATAATACTCGGCTGCATCTTCGTATAATCCGGCTTCTTCGAATTTAGCAGCTTTTTTAGTATAACGCTTTGATGCACAGCCTGCAACGAGTAAAATAATACTTAATAATAGTAGAGTTTTTTTCATTGTTTTTTGAAATTTTAAAATGGTCTTGAAAAATAGCAATATAATTACAAAAAAGAAAGAAGAGCATCTTATTTAATTATAAAAGTTATTTAAAATTTGTACAATTGAAAAAAGTAGATACCTAAATACCTACTTTCTTTACATCTTAGAATATTCTATAAATAATATTTATAATCAGTACCGATTTCTAAAGAATTGTTTTCAAAGATTTCCTCAAAATTTGCTATTTATCCATTGTTTTTAAGAATAGGAAATAATGTTGGATACTCCATTATACTTTTATTCACGATCATCTATTTTAACGTTACTGTAATTTGTTTCACAATTTTATTTGCTGATGTTATACCTGAAAGATCTTCATAAATTCTACCATCTGTTCCGTCGGGACTGCTGTGGCCTATAACATTAAGTTCATATTCCTTATGATGATTGTTTAGATCAATGAGTGCAGAATAAATTAAGGCAGGTTGTCCGCTTCCCATATCTCCTCCGGAATAATTTACATCACCTTCTTTTAATCCTTTTGGGTATGTATCATTAAAATCTATCGAGTGATTAAATTCAGCTTTCACAACAAACTGCTGCAGTTGTTCTGCCGGTTCTCCATCGAGTTCAATTCCGGTTTTTGGTGTCGCACCGGTTACTCCATCGGTTAATGGTTGTTCTTTTGTAGGTAAATACAAACCATCATCATAAATAACATCTCGCTGATGACACCAATGCGGAAGAGCCTCTTTTCTGCGATTGCCACCATTACTGCGCCAGTCTTCAGTTGCTATTCTCTCAGTTACAAACAATGTGGAAATATAGTTTCCTTTCGTATCTTCTATCCAAACAGCGAACTGAGGTGGATTTTTTAAGTTAATTCCAAGAAATAATGGGAAATCATGAATCCAGTTTTCTCCTTCTACAATTTTTACAGTGATTTTTTTCGATTCAAGTTGCAATTTTTCTTTTTCACTCGAATATAAATGTAACACTAGTAGCAACGAAATGGTGATGCATAAAACTATTTTTTTCATTTTATCAACCTCCTATAATTTTGAACCTAATTTTTGTGCTTTTCTTAATAATGTTGGTTTTAATGCTGAATTATTCTTGGAGCCGGGTTTTGTAACTGTACCCTTTATTTTATAACCTCCGTATTTAAGTATATTTTTTACTGAATTTATTGCTCCTCGGCTTTCTGGCAGAATATAGTTAAAGGGATAAGGCGTAGAACATGATGTTGCTATAATGGCTTTTTTCCCTTTTTGCATCGGAACAGGTAAACCTCTTTTTATTTCGCCCATAAATACAGGAACATTTCGTTCAAACAAGACTTTAAGTTGTGAACTCATATTTCCCCAGTAGGTTGGTGTACCGATAATTAAATGATCTGCATCGTTAATTTTTTGTCCGATCAGATGTGCATCATCTTCTGATAAGCAACACTTTTTATCAGTTCTGCATTTCATACAGCCAATACATGGCTTCATATTCAGATCGTAAACATTAATCCATTCCGTTTCATTTGACGAATTATTTTCTATAATTTGTTTAAGTAATTTGGATACTGTTCCATTTTTTTTAGGACTGCCGTTTAATACAAGTGTTTTCATATTTTTTTATTTTCAGGTGCATTAAAAATTGATTGGATAATTAACCGGATGGCATTTTCAATTCTTTTCCATCCATCGTCAGAGTTTAGTTCAACGCCATTAAAAATATCGACTGTTTTTGATCGTAAAATCAGGTAATAAATCCCGGATACAAGCAAAGCTATTACCGCATCTGTATCCACATTGTCTAACTGAAGTTTTTGTTTTAGTTTATAGCTTAATTCATAACCTTTTTCTTCTCTTTCTTTTGCAATAGCTATGGTTATTTCGTTTCTTTCTATCATTTCCCACAGCATAAGTTGCTGTAGTTCTTTGTTTTTGAGGATTTCATATAACTGAGCAGTTAATATTTGGATTACAAGTTCTTTTATATCTTTGCTTCTAGCATTTTCAACCGCTTTTAAAATTTGGTCTGAAATGTTCAGATAAAAGTCCTTTTGCATGGCAAAAGCTCTTAATAAACCATCTAATCCGTCGAAATAGCGGTAAATTAAAACTTTATCGAGATTAGCTTCTCTTGCAATTGTATTTATGCCAATGCCTTTAAAGCCATCGCGTATAATGATTTGTCCAACTGAATCGATAAGTTTCTTTTTCGACTCTTCTTTGTTTCTTTGTTTAATTTCTTTTTTTGTCATAACTGAAAAATATTATATCACTAACTGGTGACAAATATAAATCACTTTATGGTGACAAACAAATATTTTCTTACTTTTTTTTTCACAATCTAAAAACCTGGATTTTTACAGCCTAATTTGTACATTAATTGAACACCAAAATAAGTTGCCTAAGATGAGAATAGATTTTATTTAACAAAATGTAAAGGGCACTTGCTGTGGCCGATAAAATTATATGAATAGCTATACCCCGTGTAGATAAAAAATCATGAATGATTTTACTTAGCCCTAAAAATATGTATTTATGCAAGAATTCAGCATTCCAGCTTAACAGTAAAAGAGGGTGTTGATGTTATACAGGGAGATATAATTGGTTATGTTGAAAATTCCGTAATTTCCACCGGGCCGCATTTACATTTTGAAGTAATGAAAGATGGTGAAAATATAGATCCTGAAGATTATTTCTAAAAGTCATTACGAATTAATCTATAAGCCGTCTAGCCGTTTAATTGGCTTGACGGCTATTTAGTTGCTTTTTTCCTGTAACAAATTAATTCTTCATTGGTCTTATAAAAAAGAATATTAACCAAAGACGAAAACAATGAAAAGAATAGTAAGCATTTTATTTATGTGTTTCCATCTGTTTTTTTAACCATTCAATAGCATCTTTTTCTTCTGAAAACAACCTGGTCGGTACTTTTGGTTTGCTGAACCTTAAAAATAGGTTGGCAAAAGAACTGGATATTCTTGAATCTACTAGTATAGCTTGTCCCGCAACATGCTTTCGATACTGATTTGCTCCATAAGATCTTGCTTCCGAATCTGCAAATAGCATATCACGAATATCAATTAAGTTAGCACATAACTCAGTACCATTCCATTCATCGCCTGCTTCCGTCATCATTTTAACAGTTTCTAAATCAATCGAGCACTTATTGATTGCTTTATAAATATAAATTTGATCATCTCTTTTTATTAATTCTATTTTGTTATTAATTACTTTACTTTCCATGGTTAAATTTTAAAATGGTAATTTTTTTTTTATTCTGTGATTAATTACGATTAAAACATCAAAAAGGTTTGATAAAACAACCAATAATTATTTAAAAGGTAAGTGTAAAAACCGTTTCTAAACCCGGTGTTGATTTTACCGAAACAGAGCCACCATGACGAATAAATAGTAAAGATTTCACTTCATTCATTCAATGAAAACATACAATTTCTATGTCGGCTTCGCCTTCGCATAGCTTCAGACGCTTACGCCAAAGCTTCAAACGCTTACGCTAAAGCTTCAGCGGCAGCGTGCGGCAGTGTGCGGAGCAAGAGGGTAAGTTTAAGTAAAGTGCTATTTCGTTTTACTCATATCGCTCAACTTAGGTACTAATTAGTGTCGGCAAGAAAACTCCATTTTCTGCGTTACACTTGTCAGAGAATTCCTCATTTACCACAGTAAACTGCGGATTTTCTGACTTCGCAAGCCTTGAAAATTAAGTTTTCTTATCCAACACAAGACTTTTCTTGCAAACACTAATTAAATGATTTGATACTTTCAAACGAAGTATTTGGATAATTCAATTTTTTTTTGTACAATGAAAGATGTAAGTATTCTTAATAATTAAAAATTAAATATTATGGAAGAACAAATTCAAATTTTACTTGAAAGCTCTCAAGAACTATTAAATGGGATAGCAAGAGCAATCCCACAGATTATTGGAGCTATATTGATTTTACTGATAGGTTGGATAGTTGCAAAATTAGTTAAAAAGCTTTTTGTGAAACTATTAAAATTAGTAAGATTAAATTACTTGACAGACAAATCAGGAATTGAAAAATTTTTAAAGGAAGGTGGTGTAAAAATAACAGCAATAGATTTAATAGGTAGTTTGATTTATTGGATTATCATGTTGATTGTTATCATGGCATCTTTAAATACTTTGCAATTAACAAGTGCTTCAGAGTTATTTAATGAAATTGTATTGTATATACCAAATATTATTGTAGCTATTGTGGTTTTATTATTGGGTATTTATGCTGCAAAATTTGTATCACAAGCGATAGGTGTTACTTTAAAAAATATGAATGACAAAACTGTTCATATGATTGAAAAATTAACCTATTACGCAATAGTGATTTTAACTATTTTTATTGTTCTTAGTCAATTAAATATTGCAGAAGATATTCTTAATATAGCTTTCTTCTCGTTATTTGGAGCTTTGTGTTTGGCTTTTGGATTAGCATTTGGATTAGGTGGAAAAGACTTTGCCGCTGATTTATTAAAAAAACTTAAAGACAAGGAACAGAAATAGAGCGGCATACAACACGATGGTATAAATCATGGCTTGCACCCGTGCGAGCCGAAACTATCGAAAATTCTAAGACCGTCTTTACAGTAAAAAATAAGCCCTACGAGAGTTTTGAATTCTCGTAGGGTTTACTGTTTTGTATTTTGTTTTCTCTCCGCCTGGCCGCTCCAGGCGGCTAGGCGGTTTTACTAACATAGGATCACCGGCATCCTTGCCGGTAAGTAATTAATTTTACCAGCTAGTTTTTTTATATTGTATAAAAATTTGGAAATAGTTTTCTATATTGTCCCATAACCGGCTGTCTCGTATAGCTCCCGAAAGATTTCAGGACGATTCACCTTCAAACTACCGGCTGGAAGCCGGCGATCCATCTTGGAATCACCGGCTTAAAGCCAGTGATTCAAAAGTAACACCATTACCCTAAAGGATCACCGGCATCCTTGCCGGTATTTGAAAATTTTAGTAAAGAACCATAAAAACGGCTGGAAGCCGGCGATCCTTTTAAAATTGCAGCGTAAAAACCGTTTCAACTCCCGGTGTTGATTTAACAGAAATGGTTCCACCATGCAGCTGCATAATTTGTCGCGAAAGGCTTAATCCAATACCAGAACCCTTTTCTTTGGTGGTAAAGAAAGGAATAAATATTTTATCCATTTGTTCGACAGGTATTCCGACACCATTATCAATTATTTCAATGGAAATTTTGTTACCTGATATTTTGCTCTTTATTTCTATTTCAGGTTTTTCTGCTGTTTGAACTGCATCTTTTGCATTTAAAATTAAATTGATCAGCACCTGTTCAATCTGATTGACATCGGCATATATTTCGAGATCTTCAGGAAAGATGAAACTTTTAAATGTAATATTGTTTTTTGTTAGCTCAGGATTCATTAATTGTTCCACAGAATCGACCAGCTCTTTTACTAAAACTTTGCTCTTTTGTGGTACAGGAATTTTTGCCAGTTTTCGAAAATCATCTACAAAATGATATAAATTGGAACTACGTTTTTCAATCGTATTTAATGCCTTTTGAACTTTTTCAAGCGACTTACCATTAATCTCTGACAAATCCTTTAATTCTCCTGATTCATGCTGTATTTGTAGCAAGCTGGTTTCTGACAACGATGAGATGGGTGTAACCGAGTTCATAATTTCATGGCTTAAAGTACGCAATAACTTTTGCCACGATTGTACTTCTTTTATTTCCATCTCTTCTTTAATATCATTAAATGTGACAAGTGTATAATGTTCGCCCATTAATTTAATGGGATTGATAAAAACCAGCAGTTGTCGTTTAGATGTTTCGATTATTTTTTTAGCAGCATTTTTTTCGTCGTTTATGAAATGGTATAAATCCGGGTTTTCAATTTTAAGATCAGCAAGTGTGCGATAATTATTCTGTTTTAAAAAGTGTTTTGCTGCATCATTAATTAAATTAATTTTTTGGTTTTGATCTAACAGGATTATTCCGGTATCTACTTTTCCAATAATCAGGTTTAAGAGATGGTATTGCGCTTCTTTTTCTATTTTGGCATCGAAAATAGTTCGTGCAATATTTTTAAACGACTGGTTTAGCTGACTGAATGATTTATCAATAATTTCGATATTTTGGCTTACTGAAAAGTCTTTATCTTTTATGGCATCCAAAAAATTACTTAGGGTACGGTTGGTTTTATTTACATAGTACAGCAGTTCGACTATTTGTCCTATTAATATTAAACCAAGCACAATGGTTGTAAATAGCCGGTTTGGATTTAATATGATGTTAGAAATCAGAACCATATTTATAAACATAAACACAATTCTGAGAATAACGAGTATTGAAAATCTTTTATAAACCATATTTTTCTAATCTACGATACAATGCATTACGCTGAATTCCCAGCTCTTTAGCTGCTTTTGTAATGTTGCCTTTATGTTTTTCAAGTGCTTTTAAAATGATATTTTTTTCGTTTTCTTCCAGATTAAGATTGTTTTTATTGTTTTCTGTATTCGTTTCATAAGAAGAGAAAAGGCTCTGGTCAATGACTAATTTTTTGCCATCTGATAAAACCACCAGCCTTTCAATAATATTTTTAAGCTCCCGAATATTTCCCGGCCATTGATAATTTTTCAGTTGTGTTATTGATTTAGGATTAAATTTTAATTCCGGTTTATTATATTTTTGCTTAAAATTTTTTAAAAAGTATTCTGCCAAAACAGGAATATCTTCTTTTCTGTCCCTTAAGGGCGGGATATTAATTTCAAATGTATTGATTCGGTAAAATAAATCCTGCCTGAATGTACCTTCATCAATCATTTGCTTTAACGGCATATTGGTAGCACAAATTAATCGAACATCTATGGGTATTTCTCTGGTGGAGCCTACACGAGCAACTTTACGATTTTGTATAACCGTTAAAAGTTTGGCTTGCAGGTTGTATGAAAGATTTCCAATTTCATCTAAAAAGATGGTTCCTTTATCGGCAATTTCGAAACGCCCGGGTTTATCGGTTTTGGCGTCGGTAAAAGCGCCTTTGGTGTGACCGAAAATTTCACTTTCGAACAACGTTTCGGTAATAGCACCCATGTCAACTGCAATAAATGCTTCTTCTTTTCTGGTCGATAATCTGTGTAATTCACGAGCAGCCAATTCTTTGCCAGTTCCGTTCTCTCCAAGCAATAATATATTGGCATCAGTTTCGGCCACTTTTTCAAGGGTTTCTTTCAGTTGGATGATGGCCGGAGATTCGCCAATCATTTCTGAGAAATTTTTATCTATATCCTGCCTCAGTGTATTCGATTGTTCTTTAAACTTTATAGATTCCTTCTGACTATTTTTGAATCGTGAAGCAGCAATTAAAGTTGTAAGTAAACGGGCATTTTTCCAGGGTTTTAATACAAAGTCGAAAGCACCTTTTTTTATGCCGTTCACAGCAAGTTCTATATCGCCAAAAGCAGTCATCAGAATTACTGTGATTTCGGGATTTTGTTCCTTAATTTTATCCAGCCAAAATATTCCTTCGTGTCCGTCCATTTGTCCCTTTCGGAAATTCATATCCAATAGAACAATGTCTATATCCTGCTTTTTTATTAATGGAATAATACTTTTGGTATCAGAAGCAGTTATAATTTCTTTAAAATTTTCTTCCAAAAAAAGTTCTGCTGAAGTGAGTACATCTATGTCATCATCAATAATTAATATGGAACAATCGATTATCTCTTGTGGCATATTATTTTATTTTTTGATAAAATTACAGTTAATTATTGAATTATAAAATATTTTGCTTCATTAGCGAACGGTAGAGTGCTTCAAAAACGAACAATAGGTAATTGGTTTTGATTGATAATGTATTGATATGCAGGTATTTGGTTATTTTGGAATACATGTTGCAACGTAATTGATAGCAATTATTTACTAAAACGATTAAATTTACAAGATATGTTAAAAAATTACATCAAAGTTGCGTTACGAAATTTATCCAGGAATAAAATTTATTCGCTGATAAATATTGTTGGTTTGTCGGCAGGACTGGCAGCCACTATTCTTTTGTTCTTATATGTTCGTTTAGAGTTGAGTTATGATAAACATTTTAATGAAAATGAAAAAATATACAGAGTTATTTCTCATTCATCCCGGAGTGGTGAACAGGAAATCAGTATGCCTATTACAATTTATGAAATTCCAAACATAGCAATGGATGAAGTGCCTGAAGTCGAGCATGCTACACGTTTGTCATCTTTTGTTCAAAACGAAGTAAAGGTTAAAAATGAATCAAAAGGGTTTTACACAAGGGTACTTGCCGACTCTTGTTTCTTTCGTATTTTTTCATTTAAATCTGTTGCAGGTGATCTGGAAAAAGCACTTGTAGAGCCTTATTCGGTAGTTTTAACAAAGGAATCTGCTGAAAAAATTTATGGTCGTACAAATGTCGTAGGTGAACCTATTCATGTTTTCGGTGCTGACATGACCGTAAAAGCAGTGATGGAAAATATTCCTGAAAACACTCATCTTAAATTTGATGTGCTGGTATCTATAAATACCAGCGACGAAGCATACATGAAGCAACAAGGAAATAATTTCCATGTTTATGTTAAATTTAATCAGTCCATTACACCTGATATAAAATCAAAAGCAGAAAAAGCTATTTCTAGTTATGTAAATGAAATGTTTAAGGAGTATAAAATTGAATATACCCATGAATTGCAGCCATTGGCTGATGTGCATTTGTATTCGGAAGGATTAAAATATGAATATGCTGAAATGGGCAGTATTCAATATATCTATATTTTTTCAATTTTAGCCGCTTTTATTTTAATCATAGCGGTGTTTAATTATGTGAACCTTTTTACTTCAAAATCTGAAACACGGGCTAAGGAAGTTGGAATACGAAAAGTAAGTGGTGCAACCAAAAAATCACTAGTACAACAGTTTATTGGCGAATCTGTAATCATTGCCTTTATTGCCTTTTTAATTGCCATGTTGCTGGTAGAATCTTTTTTACCGGGATTTAGTAACCTGGTGAGCCGTAAAATTGAAATTTCGTATATCAATGATTTTTATTTGTTGGTGTTGTTTTTCTCTGTTTCTCTTTTGGTTGGTGTGTTATCAGGTTTGTATCCATCCTTTTATATTTCGCATTTTAGTTCCGTCGATATTTTAAAAGGTACATTTAACGGGAAAAGAAAGAATAAAATACTTAATGTATTATTGGTTATCGTCCAGTTTTCTATTGCCATTGCACTGATTTCGGCTTTGTTTGTTTTGTATTCGCAGGTAAATTATATGAAAAATAAACGCTTAGGATTTGATAAAGAGCAAATTGTTTATTTTTCTAATTTATCACGAAAAGTTTATTCCAATTATGAATCAATTAAAAATGAATTGGTTTCGAGTCCTGAAGTGGTATCGGTTACAGCTTCTCAATCCGTTCCGGGGCAGGGTAGAAGTGGAATGAATATTCGCCTTACTGATTGGCCGTTGGAAGAGGCTATTCCGGTGAATGAAAATCGCGTTCAGGATGATTATGTTAAAACCATGGGGTTTGAAATTATTGAAGGTTCAGATTTTTCGGATAAACTGGCAAGCGACAGTGCAACCTTTATATTAAACGAAGCTGCTGCGCGATTGCTTAACCTGGACAAACCGATTGGAAAAGAGATCTTTGTTTGGTTACACAGAGGAAGAATAAAAGGAATTATCAAAGATTTTCATTATACATCATTACATAGAGAAATTGAACCGCTGGTGTTTAGTCATTACCATAAAGGTTTTAATACTATAAGTATAAAAATTAAAGAGGGGAGAATACAGGAAGGATTAAAACATGCACAAGAGGTATTTAAAAATTTTGATCCCGACTATACTCAAAAATATACTTTTCTTGATGAACAATTTGCACAAATGTACCAAAACGAAGAGAAATCGAATCAACTGATTCTTGTTGCTTCCTTACTGGCGATTATAATATCGGTTTTGGGTTTATTGGCATTAACCTCCTTTGTTGTTGCAAGGCGTACGAAAGAAATTGGCATACGAAAAGCAATGGGTTCTAATGTAAGGTTAGTTTTGATGTTATTAAATAAAGATATTTTAAAATGGGTTTTAATGTCATCTGTTATTGGAATTCCGGCATCATATTACTTTATGAAAAACTGGCTGGAAAATTTTGCTTACCGTATCGAATTAAATATCTGGTTTTTTGTTTCGGCTTTAATGATTGCCTTGGTTATTGCATCGTTAACCATTACGGTACAATCGTTTAAAACGGCTAATAAAAACCCGACCGATTCGTTGCGGTATGAGTAGTTTCATCTAATAACAATCCGCCAAGCCGTTCAAAAAGGCTTGGTGGATTTAAATTTTTGAATAGTTAACTCATATTTTTAATCCGCCCGGTCACTATTTGTGGTTAGGCGGATTTTAAGTTAATAAGCCATTTGAGGGTTTTCAGCTTTATTTAAAAAGAAAAAATGTACGATTCCTCTGGAATCGTTGATCGTTATTAATGGTTTTTTATAAATGTTTGATTCTTCCAGCATCCGTTTTGTACTATAAAATTTGACGATAAAAAACTCTGCGGGTTTGAACATTTATAAAAAGAAAATCTCTCATAGTAACGACTCCGGAAGAGTCGGACATAGGATCACCGGCATCCTTGCCGGTATTTGAAAATCTTAATAAAGAACTATAAAACCGGCTGGAAGCCGGCGATTTTTTTAAAACTGCAACGTAAAAATCGTTTCAATGCCCGGCATTGATTTAACCGAAACAGAGCCACCATGCAAATGCATAATCTGGCGTGTAAGGCTTAACCCAATACCTGAGCCTTTTTCTTTAGTCGTAAAAAAAGGAATAAATATCTGGTCTTGTAGTTCGGGTGTAATTCCTTTTCCATTGTCTATAATTTCTAAAATGGTTTTTCCGTTTTGCGATTTATACCCCGATAATTTTATTTGACCGTTTTCTCCGGTAATTGCTTCCAACGAATTTTTTATCAGATTAATAAATATTTGCTCTATATATTTCTTGTCGGCTTTTACTTCCAGGTCAAACGGGATTATATCAATTTGTAAATCTATATTTTTTTCTGACAGTTTGTCTTTCATCAATAACTCAAGGTTGTAGAATAACTCGGCTACTTTTATCGTTTCAATATCCAATTGTTTTAATGAAGCAATTTGCTTGTAATTATTCACAAAATTAATTAATCCTTTACCACGTTTGGAGATAACATTTAATCCTTCGGATGTTTTTTTGATAATTTCTTCAGAAATATCCTGCTTTTCGATAATCTTATGTTCATTCTTGTGGTATAGTTTTTCCAAAGAGCCGGCCAATGAAGTAATGGGTGTTATTGAATTGTTTATTTCGTGAGTTAGTACCCGTATCAATTGATGCCACGAAAGTAACTCCTTTTCGTTTAATTCGGATTCGATATCCTGAAAAGAAATAATTTTAAGGTGATTGTCTTTTTGCTTAAATTCAGCAATTCGTACAGCTATTGGAGTTGCTTTGTTTTTGCTTTTTATCATTACCATTCTTTCGGTGCCTGCGCCTGAATGCTTTATTAACTGATAAAATTCGGGATGTATATTTTCAATGGCTTTGATGTTTGAGATTCGGTTGATGCTGAGCAATTCAAGTGCGCTATGATTGATAATGTCAATCTTTCCACTTTCTCCTACCGTAATAATTGCAGTTTGTGTATTTTCAATTACCGTTTTAAAATAGGATTGCTGAATTTCTTTGCGCTCTGTGATGTTAAAAAGCTGGTTTCTAACATGCTCAATGTTGTTTCGGAATTCTTCGTCAATATTCGAAAAAACTTTATCGTGAAATGCATATGAAGCATCGTTTGTTTTTAAAGCAGTAAAAAAATCAGCAACATCTCTATTAAATTTATTGATATACTTTAGAAGTAGAAAGATTTGCAAAAGGAGTAGAAAGCTTAATCCTGCGATGGTAAATAATTTCTCTTCTTTAAGAATAAACGGGATTATGCTTAAACAATTTACTAAAATGAAAGTAATTCTAATGAGAATATTAATATAAAATTTTTTACTTACCACGGTTAAATGTTGTATTTTTTGATTTTATTGTATAATGTTTGCCGGGTTAATCCCAGTTCTTTGGCAGCTTCGGTCATTTTTCCATCATTATTTTTCAGGGCCCTTTCAATAGCTTTCTTCTCAATGTCTTCAAATTTTAAAGGCCACTCTTGTTTTTCCGGCTTTTGTTTGAGCATAAAATCATCTGGCTCCAGAACATTGTTTGAGCATAAAATTACAGCTTTTTCAATGGTATGTTTTAATTCGCGGATATTTCCCGGCCAGGGATATTGCTGCAATGTTTTGATGGCATGATTGCTGAATTTTACTCCCTGTTTTTCGTATTTTGTCGTAAATATTTTTAAATAATATTCGGCTATTTCTAAAATATCTTCTTTTCGTTTACGTAAAGGCGGGAGCTCTATTTGAACGGTATTTATTCTATAGAAAAGGTCTTCGCGAAATAATCCTTTTTGAATCAATTCTTCAGGATTTTTATTGGTTGCGGTAATTAACCTGATATCTATTGGAATGGATTTATTCGCTCCCACAGGAATAATTTCTTGTTTTTGCAAAACAGTTAAAATTTTTGATTGTAACGCCACGGGCAGGTTACCAATTTCGTCTAAAAATAAGGTGCCACCGTTGGCTATTTCAAAACGTCCTGTTTTATCTTTTTTGGCATCGGTAAAAGCACCTTTTGTATGTCCGAACAGTTCGCTTTCGAACAATGTTTCGGGTATTGAACCCATGTCAATGGTTATCATGGGTTTTGTTTTTCGATGAGAGCGACGGTGAATTTCCCTGGCAATGACTTCTTTTCCTGTGCCATTTTCGCCTGTTATTAAGATATTAGCATCGGTTGCTGCAACTTTATTAATAACCGAAAATACTACCTTCATTGCTACCGACGAACCAATAATTTCTTCGTTTGGTTTGTTTATTTCGCTGCTCAACGATTCATTGTCTTTGGAGAGTTTATCAATTTTTAGGTGTGATTCTCTGATTTTTAAAGCTGATTTGATGGTATGTATTAATCTATCATTGTTCCAGGGTTTTATAATAAAATCGGTAGCTCCCTGTTTCATCGCTTTTACAGCTAAATTAACATCGCCATAGGCTGTGATGAAAATTACCGTGGCATATTTATCGATTTTTAAAATTTCGTTTAACCAGAAAATGCCTTCGTTTCCGGTGTTTAAACCCGCCGAGAAATTCATGTCCAGCAAAACAATATCATAGTTTTCTTTTTGGTATTGGGAAATTATTAAATTTGGATTTGATAACGTATCCACCTTATCAAACTCATTGTCTAATAATATGGATAACGATTTTAAAATATTCTTGTCATCATCGGCAATTAAAATTTTACCTTTACTTTTCATTGATGATTTATTATTATGTGTTCGATAATTGCGTTAAATGTAAAAATTTTTTACATTTTTAAAAAGTATTACAAATGGTTTGTGTTGTACTTATTTTAAAAACAGACACTTAAAAAGTTTGGTATATTTTTGGCAAAGGACAAAGTAAAATCATTAAAAACGTAAAATTATGTTCAAAAATTTTCTGAAAGTATCCATACGAAATTTGGTTCGCAATAAAACATATTCATTCATTAATATCCTGGGTTTAGCTATAGGGATGGTTTGTAGTATTTTAATCACCTTGTTTATTTTGGATGAACTTTCGTATGACCGGTACCATAAAAATGCCGAAAATATTTATAGAGTTGGCCTAAGTGGAAGTTTTGGCGGCAATGAGCTAAAAGCATACGTTACGGGTTCGCCTGCAGGGCAAACTTTTGTTGAGCAGGTGCCTGAAGTTTTAAACTCAACAAGAGTTGTAAAAGCATCATTTTCTTCAACCGAAATAGTTGTGAAGATTGATGAAAGAAGCTATTTAGAAGAAAATGTATTTTATGTGGATAGCTCATTTTTTGATATTTTTGATGTTGATTTTATTAATGGAAATTCTCACCGGGCATTAAATTCACCTTACGAAGTTATTCTTTCTGAGTCTACTGCCCGTAAATATTTTGGAAATACAGATGTGGTTGGAAAAACGATTCAATTATATGATGAAGAATATTTAATTACGGGAATTGTTGAAGATACACCTTCTAATTCGCATTTTCATTACAATATTTTAATTTCAATCGTTAGTAGTAATATTCCTACTTATACTACCTGGCTTGCCAATGATATGAGTTACACTTACTTATTACTGGAAGATGATGTAAATCCACGAAAGGTAAATGAGAAAATACATGATGTGGCATTAACTCATATCGAAAGAGAACTGGTTATGTCACTGGGTGCTGATTTAGAATCATTTTATGAGGCGGGTAATTATTTCAAATATTTATTACAACCCATTACCGAAATACATTTGCATTCGCATACCGATTTTGAGATTGAACCCAATTCGAATATCATTTATGTTTATATATTTTCCATTATTGCCCTGTTTATATTAGTGGTAGCTTGTATTAATTTTATGAACCTTTCTACAGCACGGTCAGCCAAAAGAGCCAAAGAAGTGGGAATTAGAAAAGTTGTAGGTGCCAGTCGCGGAGCATTATTCCGACAGTTTGTTTTTGAATCTATCGTTTTGAGTTTTATTTCTTTATTTATTGCCATGATTATTATTGAATCCATTTTGCCGGTATTTAATAATTTTATTTCCAAAGAGTTAAGTGTGGGATATGCTACGAATCCTTTGGTTATTCCGGCATTAATTCTATTGGCAATCTTTGTGGGATTATTTTCAGGAGCTTATTCTGCCGGATATTTATCATCTATAAAAATCTTAAGTGTAATAAAAAGTTCTGTATTTTCGGGTAAGAGCCATTCGTGGTTCAGAAACTTTTTAGTGATTTTTCAGTTTACTGTATCCATCGTTCTGTTTATATGTACTTTTGTAATTTACAGCCAGCTTCATTACATCAAAGATAAGGATATCGGGTTTGAAAAGGAGAATATTATGGTTATTGAAAAAGCCGGTTATTTGGGTAATTCATTTAACTCTTTTAAACAGGAGCTCGAGAAAAATTCAATGGTAACCAGCGTTGCTTCTTCCAATACGCTGCCCGGGAAAATGTTTGGAGGGTTTCCTCTGGTTATACCCGGCGAAGGTTCAGAAGAGTCGTATGTTCCCAGATTATTGCGTGTCGGATACGAATTTGATGAAACTTATCAATTGGAAATGAAAGAAGGCCGTTTCTTTTCGCGTGATTTTGCTTCAGATTCATTAGCCATTGTACTCAATGAGTCGGCGGTAAAAGAGTTTGGATTAGAAAAACCGGTTGTCGGAAAAAGAATTATAACAAAATATAATAATAATGTTACAGAGTGGAATATTATCGGCGTTGTTGAGAATTTTAATTTCAGGTCTTTGCATCAGGATGTAGGTTCTTTGGTTCTTATCAGTTATGGTAATCATGTTGATTTAGTGTCTGTAAAATTCAATACAGGAATTAATAATGAGGCCATTCAGATGGTTAAAAATACATGGAATAAGTTTGTTCAGGATGTACCATTCGAATATTCTATCATGGAAAATGATTTTATTAATATGCATAAAGAAGAATTTAAAACAGGTGAAGTATTCATGGTATTTTCTTTACTGGCAATTTTTATTGCCTGTTTAGGATTGTTTGGTCTTGCTTCGTTTATGGCTGAGCAAAAAACCAAGGAAATAGGTATAAGAAAAGCACTGGGCGCTTCGGTTTTAACCATTGTTCGATTGTTATTTAAGCAGTTTACTGTTTGGGTAGTAATCGCCAATGTTGTGGCCTGGCCATTGGCTTACTTTTTTATGAAAAGCTGGTTGCAAAATTTTGCTTATCATACCGAAATTAAATTCTGGATTTTTCCGGCAGCTGCTTTATTGGCATTGCTTATAGCTTTGGTAACAGTAAGTTATCAGGCCATTACTGCTGCCAGTAAAAACCCAACCGAATCATTACGGTATGAGTAATTTCATCTAATAACAATCCGCCAAGCCGCCAACCGGGTTTAAATTTTTGAATAGTTAATTCATATTTCTAATCCGCCCGGCCATTTTTTGTG
>CAZSIC010000026.1:0-35001 GCA_964606845.1 uncultured Bacteroidales bacterium | reverse complement strand
TTGAATTAGTTTTGTAGTTAAAGTTGTCCTATCAATGGGGGAAAGAAAACTTCTTGATTAAAATCTTCAATGGAAATTCAATAAAATATATCGTTTAATTGGATATCAATATTTACAATCCTAAATAAAAAGTATAAGTTTGTTAGAAAAAGAAAAAGGAAAGTGTCCTAATTCTATCAATTGATGAATAAAAAACAAAATAAAAAGAAAATCATCCTGTTAACACCCGTACTATCCCATTACCGGCACGATGTATACCATAATCTGGCCAACAGCAGTGATTTTGACTGGCTTTTTGTGGGTGGCAAAGAATATCAGCATATCAAAAGTATTGACCATTTAAACAGCAAAACATTTTCCTATTGGTCCTTTTCGTTATTAAACCACAGGTTTTATTATTTAAAGGGTGCAATAAAACAAATTTTTCGTTCAAAACCTGATATAGTAATCTCTTCCGGAGTTGATTTTCATTTGATCCATACAGTTATTCTATTTTTAATTTACAGGGTATTTTTACGCAAAAAATTTATTTGGTGGTCGCAGGGAACTCCCGGTCATCAGGGTAGGATAGGATGGTTAGCCCGTAAGTTTTTTTATAAAAGTTCGTCGGGTATTTTATTGTATAGCAGCCAAGGATACGATAATTTGTTAAAAATGAAGGTTAAACCTGAGAAGCTGAAAGTAGTAGGTAACTGCCTGAATAAGGAGGATTATGGCTTTTTAAATCATGATATCCCAAAGATTACGAAAGGAGGAGAGGAGATAACCATTTTATTTTCGGGTAGATTAACAGAAAAAGCTAAACTGGATATTCTAATAAAATCATTACAAATTATTAAAGAAAAAGGGACCGGAAATTTTAAATGTTTGATCATTGGGAATGGAGATATCGGGAAATATAAAAAACTGGCAAAAAAATTTGAGCTAGAGGATAAAATTTTCTTTTTAGGCCCATTGTACGGTAAAGAGGCTCATAAGTATTTCCTTGAATCCGATCTGTTTGTTTACCCCGGCGGAATAGGCTTATCGATATTACATGCTTTATCCTTTGGTTTGCCGGTTATTACCACAGATAATGATTCATTGCATTTTCCTGAAATTGAATTGCTAAAAAAGGATTTTAACGGTGATGTTTATAAAGATAACGATGCAACCGATTTGGTAGATAAAATTCTGTTATGGAAGGATAAAATTTTAAGAAACAGGATGCTTTATGCAGATCATTGTTTGCAAAGCATTAAGGAACATGGTTATTTACCTGGTATAGTAAGTGAAAAGATATTAAATTTTTTGAAACAGTAAAGAAAAAGTTTTAAGTTATGTCTCAGGAGTTTGAAAATAAAGAAATAAAAAAGAATATCGTTGTTAATTATATAGCAGCAACAACAGGAGGTGCTTATACAATATTGGTTAAATTTCTGGATTCTGTATTTCATGATACAAAAGCAAAAGAATTTAAATGGATTGTATTTGTTTCGCTTCAAGAACTTTCAAAATATAATTGCGAACATATAAATGTAATTAATATTAAATCAAATAATTGGATAACAAGAATACATTGGGATCTTTTTGGGCTTCCCCGATGGTTGAAAAGGAATAATATTAATGTATATAGTATCTGTTCATTGCAAAATACGGGCATACCTTTTGTAAAGGCACCTCAGTATGTCTATATTCATCAACCATTAATACTTGCTAGGCACCTAAAGTTGAAATGGTTTGAATATAAAATTAAAATCTATCGGTTTATTTATTTTTATTCTGTCAAATTATCTATTCGTAAACATGATAAAATTATCGTTCAGACTAAGTGGATGAAGGATGGATTAATAAAACAGTTTAAGTTTGCGGAAGAAAATATAATCATTCTAAAACCGGAATTAAATATTGAGGTTAATAATAAAAAAATACCTGATCAATATTCATATAGGTTATTTTATCCTGCCATTCCCCATGCATCATATAAGAATCATGAATTGATTATTCGTTCCATCAATAAATTAAAGGAAATAAATCCTCATTTATTTAATAAAATAGAAATTCTTTTTACATCAGACTCAGATTATAATAAAGTATCCAGATATTACGACTCTCTAATTAAAAAATTAAATTTAGATGATAAAATATCATGGTGTGGATATTTGAATAGTAATGAGATGGATATAAATTATTTAGATAGCGACATAATTCTTTTTCCCTCAAAACTGGAATCTCTGGGTTTGCCATTGGTTGAGGCTGCATATAGAAATAAAAATATTTTTACTTTAAATAATAGTTTTTCTCATGAGTTGTTAGATGGATATAAAGGAGTTAATTTTTTAGAGAACGATCCTGTTGAATGGGCAAATATTATTAATGAATTCTATAAAAAAGACTTCTCCCAAAATATAATTCAGGATAATTTCAATTTAAATAAAGAAGAAAATATAAACATTGTAAAATTATTGGTGAATTAATGTGCTAGTATATTAGCCCTTGAATAATAGGACAAAAATATGAAATAAAAAAAAAGCGGACATTCAAAAGATGTCATCAGGGATTGCAGCTATAGTGCATGAGGAAAATTGCGGACTGGTTGTTGCTCCCAACAATGTTGATGCATTGAGAAAAGCCATAGATACAATAAAAAATAATCAGGAGCTAAGAAAACAAATGGCACAAAATGGCCGTTTAGCATTTGAGAAAAGATATACCACCACAATGGTTGCAAGAAAGTATAAGCAAATAATAGAATTTTTTGGCACAGACAAACAGTACAAAGATGAACATTTTAAATAAATTCATAAGAAACGGCCTTCAATTTTATATATTTCTCTTGGTAGCCTTTTTTATCCCACTAACCAAAGAATATCTGCCTTACCTCATGTTTTTGTGGGTTTTTTCCGGTGTGATCGTCATTCGCAAAATTGAATTTAATTTTTCAAAAATTCAATGGCTGTTAATTCTGATGCCGGCCATTTTTTATCTGTTTCATGTGATTGGGATGATCCATACATCCGATTTTCAAAACGGGTTATTCGATCTGGAAATGAAACTCTCGTTGCTTTTTGCTCCGGTGGTCATATTATTTTTAACCGATAAAGTAAAACAGAATACGAACCTGGTAGTAAAAGCATTTATCCTGGGAAATATAGTCGCGCTTGCTATCTGTTTAGTGAGAGCGTTGGATCACAGTTTTATAACCAATGAAGTGGGGCAACTTGTTTTCGAGCCTTCCTATTGGAATATCGAGCAGGATTTAACCTTTTTCCAGTTGATTATGAAGCGGTACTCACATTTTTCTTACGGATTTCTGAGTTTTATTCACCATCCTTCTTATTTTTCGATGTATGTTTTGTTTACCCTCTGTTTGGTAATTTACTTGTATCGTAAATACAATATCAGAAGGACTGTAAAATCGATGCTTGTTTTTTCTTTTATCCTTGTTTTCTTATCAGTAATGATTTGGTTTTTGGGAAGCCGGGCTGGCTATTTAAGTTTCATTGCTGTATTTACAGGTATTGGTATCGTTTTGTTATTAAACCCTCAAAGATACCTGGTTAGTTTAGGCTTTATTATTGGAGGGTTTCTGTTGTTAACATTTTTTATGAGTCCACAGCTAAAAAAGAATTTAAACGAAGTAATCAATCAGGTTGAGAACCAGCAGGAGCTTACCTCCGACTCAGATATTCGTTTGTGGTTATGGAAATCGGGCATTGAAGTTTTTAAAGAAAATTATTTTTGGGGCGTTGGTACGGGAGATATCAAAAAAGAAATGAAAGAAAAATATCATCACTACAACCTTTCGTTAGCTGAAGAAAAGAGTTATAATTTGCATAATCAATATTTAGAATCAGCAGTGAGCCTCGGCTTGTTTGGTTTATTGATTTTGTCTTTTTGGATTGTGTTATTGTTTATTTATGCCATAAGTACAAAAGACTTTTTATTATTCTTTTTTACGCTTATTATATCCATTCATCTTATGTTCGAATCGATGTTAAATTCTATTGCCGGAGTTTCTTTTATACTATTTTTTTACAGTCTGCTAATACTTCGAAAATCAAACTTGAATAAGACTGCTTAGAGCCAATCCTCAATACAAGTAAAATAAAAAACCCGGATATTAAACCCGGGTTAGTAGTAATTAATCTATTTTTTTATTGCTTTCTTGAATCCTGGAAAACCTTTTTAATAACTTTACGGTTTTCAATGAATACAGCGATTAAAAGTCCTAATACAATTCCCCAAATACCATATGTTTTTAAATAGGTTATTAACTTATTTTCAGTAACAGAAAGCGCCGAAAAGTCCTGGATAATTGTAATAGGTTCCATTCTAATTTCAAGTCTTTCTTCTAAACTCTGTTTTTGTCTGTAAAGAGAAATTATTTGTTCGTGATATAATTGAGTTTCTTTTTCGTTCATAACCAAAAGCTGCCCTGCTTGCGGAGTTAACTGATCCTGCTTTTTAAAGTATTCATACTTTTTAAGGCTGTCTAAAAGAGATATTTCATCGTTTAATTTAGTAATAAGCTCCTGAAGCTGCCTTTTGCGGATTGTATTTAATTCTTTGATATAATTGTTACTTTCAATATACTCTAAAATACTTTTCTGGATTACAGGAAAAACACCTTGATCAAAAACTTCTACTTTAATCACAAAGCGGGTTTCTGATATGGTTGTATCTGAGGTTGCATACTTTTCGTTAAAATCAACAAGGTCAGTTACACCATCCTTATTCAGGTCAATTACCTTGTAAGCTTTTACTTTTTTTATCTTTTCTAATTCTGTTGAATTGATGCCTAATTTAGATTCTAAGGCTTCGAAATCTTTTTCTATAAAAAGCTCATTAATGTTATTGACATAATTAATCATATCGATACTGGACATGGCATTGGAATAAGCTTCTAAGGTAGATGAGTAAAAAGAAGGAGATGTTTTATACTTGAATACTCCAAATGCCAGCAATAGAATCAGAACAATGCCTATTATAAAGGCTCTTCGGATAAGGAATAATAAAAATTTATATAGAAAATTAAAAAAATGATTGAATAAATTTTTGATTCCCTGGCCCATTTTCTGGAATACTTCAATCAAATCAATTTCGTCGTTTCTTTTTTCTTCTGTTGCCATATTTCAGTAAATTAAATTTTTGCAAATATATAAATTTAATTAATCATTTTTAAAACTATTCAAAACTCAAAACTCATAACTCATAACTCATAACTCATAACTCATAACTCAAAACTCAGAACTCATAACTCATAACTCAAAACTCATAACTCAAAACTGAAAACTCATAACTCAAAACTCATAACTCAAAACTCAAAACTGAAAACTCATAACTCAAAAACTCATAACACCTTATAAATTGTTTTCATTGCTTCAACCTTTTCCGGATAACCTAATTTTTCGTACGAATATATTAAATTTAAAATTAATTTTTTAATAATTTCTATGTTTGAGCACGGGGAGTAATACGATTTTTCCGGTTTTATTTTTTGCTGTTTTAAAAAGTAGTCTATTTCCCGCTTACCTAAAACAGCGCCTTTATTAAACGGATTGATATAAAATAATATCTCTTTTTCGTTGGTTAACGAATGGTAAAAAGGATCTACATATCCCAGGATAAAATGTTTGGGTAAGTTTATTCCGTAAACAGGAATATCTAAACTGTTTGCAAGCGACATATACAATATACCAAGCGTAATGGGATTTCCTTTTTTTGTTTCTAAAACATGGTTAATAAAAGCGTTTTGTGGAGCCTGTATATTTGTACTATTACCTGAAAAACCATGTAGCTGATAGAAAATATGATTTAGCACCCTTGTCTTTTCCAATGCTGTAAGATTGTTGTTTATCTCAAGCCATGCATCCCTTTTTAGTTTATCAAATGATTTTTGTATTACTTCAAAACTTAGTTCGGGATACTGATATTTGGCAATCAAAAATGCCCCTTTAAAAATATCAGTTGCTCCCGCCTCCTTCCATTCTTTCAGTTGATTTAAAGTAGATTGAAACTGAATTTCCTGTATAAGGTTCTCAATTCTTTCTTGAAGTATTTCATTTAATGAAGATTCCCAAACCTTTTCCAACTCAGGGATGATATCTTCTCCTTGCTGTAACAAATTCTCAGATACGTAATAATAAACCTCGCTGCTCGGATCATCAAGCAATTCTAATAAAGCTTTTATGTTATTATTGTTTGACACGTATTCTTTGATTATATTTTTTCACTTCTTAAATCATCATTCGACAATCGATATTCGATATTCAAATTAACATTTTTTTTGATTTAAGAATAATGATTAACGATTTTAGATTTTTTTTCTTCGTAAATCATCATTCGTCAATCGATATTCGTTATTTAATTGCAAATTACAAATTACAAATTTCTAACTTAGTCTATCTAACACATTTTTTATCAGTCTTTTAACTACCGGTTTATAATCTTTGCTATACGTTTTAGACGCCCGGTTGGCAATAATCACACACAATGTAATGGCATTGTGTCCCAATAGTTTTGACAGGCCGTAAATAGCCGAGCTTTCCATTTCGTAATTGGTAATTTTCTGGCCATTGAATTCAAAAGATTCGATCTTATCATTTATATCCGGATCGATAATAGGCAATCTTAATTTTCGACCTTGGGGTCCGTAAAAACCGGGAGCCGAAATGTTGATTCCTTTTCTGATATTATCGCCATCAAGCTTTTGGATTAGTTGTTCCGATGCATTTACAATATATGGTGAAGCGAGGATAGGATTCCACTGCATATAATCTTTAAAAGCTTTTTCAAAAGCTAAGTCTGCAAATTTATCTCTGTTTGCATAAAAATTTAATAATCCGTCGAAGCCAATGGACCGAATGCTCATTAAAAATGAATCTACGGGAATATCTTCCTGCAACGAGCCTGAGGTTCCAATTCTGGCCAGGTTCAATGTTCTGTGTTCTTTCTTTTTTTCTCTGGTTTTTAAATCGATATTTACTAAAGCATCCAGCTCATTTACAACAATATCAATATTGTCGGTACCAATACCGGTCGATATTACTGTAATTCTTTTGTTGTTATAGATTCCTGTGATCGTATAAAACTCCCTGTTTTGTTTTTTCAACTCAATTTTTTCAAAAAATCCGGCAACCACTTCTACTCTTCCCGGATCACCTACCAATATAATATTATCGGCAATATCATCGGGTAAAAGATGAAGATGATATATACTCCCGTCAGGATTAATTATTAATTCAGACTCTTTGATTTTCATTATCAACTCCTTATATATTTTGTAATATGGTAGAGCTTTCAAAGCTATTTAAAAAAACTTAAAAGCGCAATAAATAAAAATCAACATAACCGTTTGTAAGAATAAGCCGGGTTGTTTATAACTTATTTACGAATGGCACTGAATGCTATCTATTAATCATAGATCAAACCAACCAAAATACCTTAAATATTCAAAAGAGACTGGAAAAATGATTTTGTTGGATTTTTAACTTAATAGCAATCTTTTTGGTATGTTCTTAATAAAAGCGTAATTTTATCCATTCATTTAAATTTAAAAACTAGAAAATTATGAAAAATGTATCAACTTCGTTATTGGTAACTGCAGGTATTATTGTTATTTTACTTTTAATATTTGGCAGTTCGTCATTCGTAACTATACAGCCGGGTGAACGAGGAGTTACTTTCAGGAAATTTACAACAGGTTTGGATAAAGAAAATATCAGACGAGAAGGTTTTCATATTATAGCACCCTGGAATAAAGTTTTCCGGTATGATGTACGTGAACAACAAGTGGAAGAATCGATGGATGTTTTAGATAAAAACGGACTATCCATTGCTGTTGATGTAACCATGCGTTTTAATCCTACGCCTGAACGCATAGGTTATTTGCATGAAATATTTGGCGAAAATTATATTAATAAACTGGTTATTCCCGAAATGCGTTCAACAGTGCGACAGGTTATGGGACGATATACAGCCGAAGAAATTTATTCTACCAAAAGGAATGATGTTGAGGAATCAATAAAAACCGAAACACGTGAAACTTTGGGTACCGAGCGTAATAATATTGAAATGTCTACATTGCTTATTCGTTCGATAAAACTTCCAGCAAAAATTAAAGATGCTATTGAATTTAAGCTTGAGGAAGAACAAAAAGCCCTGGCCTATCAGTACAAGTTGGATAGAGAAGAAAGTGAAGCTGAACGTAAGCGCATAGGCGCCGAAGGAGAAGCCAGAGCAAATAAAATTATTAACAACAGCTTAACTCCACAGCTTCTAAAAATGCGTGGTATTGAAGCAACCGTTAAACTTTCAGAATCACAAAATTCTAAAGTTGTTATTATTGGAAGCGGAAAAGATGGTTTGCCTTTAATTTTAGGGAATAACTAATTTTTTTCTATTAGTATAATAAAAAGCCGGTTTTCAACTTAGAAAATCGGCTTTTTAATTATAATGTATTCTATCCTATCGGTTTTTATCGGCAAACTCTCTTCCTGCTCTTAAGGCTTTTAAGTTTACATTGATGATATCTTCGCCTTTGCGGCCAAAAATTTTACGAATTCCTTCTTCGAAACTTTCAAAAGGAATGTTAAAAAATGGACTTGCAGCACCCAACATAACGATGTTGGATGAGCGTTTAGAACCAATTTCGGTTGCAATGCTGTCTGCATCAATGGCAATATGATTTTTACGTTTTTTAATTTCACTTAATACCGACTCTTTTTCAGGGTAATCAGTAATGTTTACAAATGGAGTGGTATTGGTTACCAACCATCCATCTTTTGATAAAAATGGCAGGTATCTTAACGACTCCATCGGTTCTACCGACAAAATAATATCTGCCGCGCCCATAGGAATTAAGTCCGAAGCAATTTCTTTATCGGAAATACGCATATGCGACTGAACGGCACCTCCACGCTGACTCATACCATGTACTTCGGCTTGTTTTAAGTAAAGATCATTATGTAATGCTGCCATACCTATTGTTGCAGCTATGGATAATATTCCCTGTCCGCCAACTCCTGCTAAAACGATATCTGTTTTCATGTGATTATATTTTTTTCAATGAATAAAATCTTTTGTAGCTTATTTTAAATTTAACTGAACAAGCTTTTCAGCAAGCTTTTTGTTTTTCATGGTTTGAACACATTGACGTCTTGGTATTATTACTGATACTCCTTTGTATGCCAATTCATCTTTCATAATTTGTGTCATTTCGTCAAGGTTTTTCTTAGTGGGTTTAAATACCCTGATATGATCGGGCTCAACACCAACACCTTTACAAATATCTTCGATTTTACCAAGTGCTTTAGAATCCTGACCACCGGTCATTGCTGTTGTAAAGTTATCAGAAACAATGATTGTTACCGGAGAGTTTTCACTTACACAATCAATTAAACCGGTAATACCGGAATGTGTAAATGTTGAGTCGCCAATAACAGCAACAGCAGGCACTAATCCTGCGTCGGCAGCTCCTTTAGCCATTGTAATCGAAGCGCCCATATCAACGCATGAGTTGATAGCATTGTAAGGAGGGAGCGCTCCCAATGTGTAGCATCCAATATCGGAAAAAACACGGCCTTCGCCATAGTCGGCTAATGCCTCATTTAATGCCTTGTAAGCTTCAATATGGCCACATCCAACACACATCGAGGGTGGACGGTTTTTTACCAGCTCAGGAATTGACTCGTCGGTAACTGTTTCTAAACCTAATGCTTTAGCTACAAGATTCGGATTTAGTTCTCCATCGCGTGGCAATGTTCCATCTAATCTGCCAATAATTGGCGTTCCTGCTTCCTGGTAACCTTTTAGCATCTCTTCAACAATGGGGTAACCCTCTTCAATTACAAGAACTTTTTCGCAATCATCGATAATTTTCATTACCTGTTTTCGGGGAATAGGGTATTGCCCTATTTTTAATACCGGATGGTTGAGTTCTTTCTCCTGGAAATTTTCCATTAAGTAGTTATAAGCAATTCCGGTAGTGATTATTCCCATGCTCTTATCTTTACCTTCAATGTATTGATTAAAATCCGATTCTTCAGATGCTATTTCAAGCCCAGATTGTGTGCTTAACAGGTTTTTATAATTTTTTCTTGCAATAGCAGGCAGTAATACAAATTGTCTTAAATCCGAAGGCAGCGAACCTTTATTTTGTGACTTTTGTGCTAACGTTTGAACGCCTGCACGTGAGTGGGCTAATCGTGTAGTAATTCTTAAAAGTACCGGAAGTTTATATTTCTCCGATAACTCAAAACCATGGTATGCCATTTCGTAAGCTTCTTGCTGGTTTATGGGTTCCAGCATTGGAATCATGGCAAATTTACCATAAAATCTTGAATCTTGCTCGTTTTGAGATGAGTGCATGGAAGGGTCATCGGCAACAACAATAATGAGTCCTCCATTTACTCCTGTAATTGCTGAGTTTACAAATGCGTCGGCAGCAACATTCAATCCTACATGATTCATACATACCATGGCACGTTTACCCGCATATGACATTCCCAATGCAGCTTCCATAGCTGTTTTTTCATTGGCCGACCAGTCGCTGTGAATATTATTTTCTTTAGCAAATTCTGATGCTTGTACATATTCTGTAATTTCTGTTGATGGTGTCCCAGGATAAGCATAAATACCCGATATCCCGCCATCCATTGCCCCCTGAGCAATTGCTTCGTCACCTAATAATAGTAATTTCTGCATATTATGTTAATTTTATGTTTTTTTGAAGTTTGATTTGTTAAAAAAGTTATAAGTTAGAAAAAAAGTGATTAAATAAACTAAAATAGCTGAAAAAGAGAATATTACAGGCCGCCAAATCGTTTTAGGTAGCCTACTTGTATTGCTATCACGTAGTAGTATATAACTCTGCTTATTTTCAAAATTAATTCGTTTTTGTTACGAACCTTTTTGCTTTAGCAAAGGTAATACTATTTTTAAAAACACGCCAATAATAAAATGATTGTGTAAAACATGTTTTTATAAAATGTAAATACTTAAATCGCTGGTATGAGCAAATTGTTTTTAGAACTTTTTTTTACTCTTTTTTAATAAAGTATTACGCAAAGTATCGCTAAGATTTACAAAGTTTTGCAGAGAAATCTTCGTGAAACTTTTGTTTTTTTGCGCAATTCAGCGTATGAATTAAAAATTATTTAATAATAAATAGTTAGGATGAGTTTCCTGTTGGATGCATGGTTTCTGAATTCGCACAAATAAATTCCCTGCCAGGTGCCAAGATTTAATTTATGATTTGAAATTGGAATTGTTAATGATTGTCCAAAAGTTGAAGATTTTATGTGTGCAGCCATATCGTCAGGGCCTTCCATGGTATGAGAATAAAGGGCATCACCGTCAGGAATTAATCGATTCATGAAATTTTCAAAATCAACGGTTACCGAAGGATCTGCATTCTCATTTATGGTTAATGCTGCAGATGTATGTTTGATAAAAATATTCAAAAGCCCTTTTTCAGGCAAATGTTCCAGATTCTTAGTAATATGATTGGTAATAATATGATACCCTCGTTTAAATGCGGGTAAAATAATTTCTTTTTGCTCAATCATTGTGCTTATTTTTGTAATTGTTCAATTGATTAAAATTAAAAATAATTTTATAATAAACCTGGGGTATTTTAATTATATATAAATGATTTTCTTTGTCTGACAATGAAATAATTTTTGTTTTTTAGGGTTATTACTCTGATTGAATAAATAATAGGTATGTACAAACCACTTTTTAAACATATAATTTTTTTATTGCTACTGATGGCTCCCTGGAGTGCTTTAGCCCAAAATGTGGTTAACTTAACCGGAAAAATAATAGATACAAACGGAAATCCTGTAAGTGAAGCACATATCCGGAATATGTCGAATAATACGGGTGTAATTTCTGAGGAAGATGGCTCGTATCTTTTAACCATTCCTTCCCATCGTGATGTTTTGATTCAGGTAAGCTGTATTGGCTTTGAAACACGCGAGTTGAAGATTAATTATGATAAAGATCAGTTAAAAAAGCTGGATATTGTATTAAATATTTTGGTGAGTGATATTGATGAGGTTTCTGTCGTTGGGGAAATGTCTCCGGAAAATAATCTAATAAAGATTGAGACTAAACATATTCAATTAAATCCGGATATTTCTGGCAATCTTGAATCTGTAATTAAAACCATGCCTGGTGTTTCTTCCAATACAGAGTTAAGTTCACAATATTCGGTACGTGGCGGTAATTATGATGAAAACCTGGTTTATGTTAATGATGTTGAAATATACAGGCCTCTGTTAATCCGTTCTGGTCAGCAGGAGGGAATGAGTTTTTTAAATTCTGATATGATTTCTTCCATTCAATTTTCATCCGGCGGTTTCGAAACAAGATTTGGTGATAAAATGTCGTCGGTTTTGGATATTCGTTATAATAAGCCGGTAGAATTTTCCGGAACCGTATCAATGAGCTTACTGGGTGGAAGTGCCCATTTAGAAGATGTTTCTGAAAATGGTAAATTTACTTATAACACAGGGTTTCGGTATAAAACATCAAAATATTTATTAAATACGTTGGAAACAGAAGGGAATTACAACCCTCAGTTTTACGATTTGCAGGCCTATTTTACCTATAAAATTAACCAGCATCTTGATTTTGATTTTTTAGGCAATTATGCTTTAAACAGTTATCAGTTTGTTCCTGAAAGCCGTGAAACATCTTTCGGCACCATCGATAATTCTTTAAGTCTTCGAATTTATTACGATGGAAATGAACTGGATAAATTTGAAACTTACCTGGGAGCCTTTACAGCCAATTATCATCCCAATGAAAAATTATCGCTGAAACTTATATTTTCAGCTTTTCAAACACTGGAGCAGGAGACGTACGATATTTTAGGGCAGTACTATTTAAACGAACTGGACAATACCATTGGCTCCGAAACTTATGGCGATAGCATTATGAATATCGGAGTAGGATCATTTTTAAACCATGCACGAAATGATCTCACTGCCAATGTTTATTCAGCAGCTTTTAAAGGTGGGTATTACAAATCTAATCATAAATTACGTTGGGGATTAAAATATAATTTGGAGTTTATTGATGATAAAATAAGCCAATGGAAAATGCTCGATTCGGCTGGCTACTCATTACCTTACAATGGTGAATCGATTGAGTTATATGAAACAGCACGTGCTGAAAATATGTTAAATACAAACCGCATAACCGGATATATCCAGGATACTTACCAGCAAAAATTAACAAATAATGCCGAATTGTTTATTAATGGCGGACTCCGGTTTCATTATTGGGATTTTAATAATGAGTTTATCTTTACACCAAGATTGTTGGTTTCTTATAAACCCGATTGGGAGAAGGATATATTGTTCCGTTTTGCTTCAGGATTTTATTATCAACCTCCTTTTTATAAGGAAATAAAAAATTTCCAGGGAGTTATTAATCCAAATATCAAATCACAAAAATCAATTCACTTTGTTTTAGGCAATGATTATCACTTTTTAGCTTGGGACAGGCCTTTTAAGCTAACTACCGAAGTGTATTATAAAATTTTAAATGACTTAATTCCTTATAAAATTGATAATGTACATATCGATTATTCGGCAGAAAATATGGCTGATGGTTATGCTGTTGGACTGGATATGAAAATTAACGGCGAATTTGTTAAAGGCATTGAATCGTGGGCAAGTTTATCGCTTATGCAAACAAAAGAAGATATTAATGGAGATTTTTATTACAATACAGAAGGAGATAGGATTGAACCGGGATATTATCCACGCCCTACCGATCAACTGCTTAATTTTAGCCTTTTCTTTCAGGATTATCTCCCCATGAACCCATCTTATAAAATGAATCTGAGCTTACATTATGGCAGCAGGCTTCCTTTTACTTCTCCCGATAAGGAACGGTACGACCAGGTTTTTAGAATGAAACCATACAAACGTGTTGATATTGGTTTCTCAAAAGTTTTAATCAGCGAATCGAAAGAATTTAACGAAGGAAATGTATTGAATCTTTTTAAGGATATGTGGTTAAGTTTCGAAGTTTTTAACCTTTTAGATATCAATAATACCATATCTTATATGTGGATAAAAACCGTTGGCAACCAATCCGGACAGGCAAGCCAGTATGCAGTGCCCAATTATCTTACATCGCGAAGATTAAATTTTAAAATAACCGCAAAATTTTAGTAATTTTAAAAATCATTGTAGTTTTGATAGCGTTCATGAAATTTGAATTTATAATAGCGTTTTTTGATTAGTTCTTCTTATAAATTAAAATTTGTATAATTATGGCACCAGTCCACAATACTGGCTTGGTGGCTAAAAAATTTAAAAAAGGATAAAAGTATGCTGACCGAAAAAGATATAAAACAAATTGAAAACAAGCATTTAACCATAAAAGAAGTTGAAAATCAACTGGAAAGGTTTAAGAAAGGATTTCCTTATTTAAATCTTGAAAAACCTGCCACCATTGATGATGGTATAGTTCAACTCAATGATTATGAAGTTAATGCTTATGCCAAACTGTATGACGATTCAAAACCCGAAGCATTAAAGTTTGTTCCTGCATCAGGAGCTGCATCGAGGATGTTTAAATTTTTATTCGAATTTTATGGGCAGGCAAAAAATCAGTATGCATCATTAGAACAAATTGAACATGATGATGTAAAAAGGTTTTTTAAAGAAATTAAAAATTTTGCATTTTATGATGAATTAAAATCAATCATCCAATCTGCTGGTCAAGACATAAATGAACTTTTAGAAGAGGGTAAATATAAAACCATCCTCAAATATATTTTAACCGAAGATGGAATGAACTATGGAGTCAGGCCAAAGGCTGTACTTTCATTTCATCAGGAGGAAAAGAAGATAAAAACTGCTTTTGAAGAGCATTTGATAGAAGGAGCAGCGTATGCTAAAAATAACAATGGTAGAGTAAAAATTCATTTTACCATTTCGCCGGAGCATACTCCAATGTTTGATGACCTGTTGCAGAAGGTAAAAAATGAATATGAGCAAAAGTTAAAAGTTCAATTTGAAATCACGTATTCGCAGCAAAAACCATCAACCGATATGGTGGCTGTTGATATGGAGAATAATCTTTTTAGAAATGATGACGGTACATTGCTTTTCCGCCCTGGAGGGCATGGAGCATTGATAGAAAATTTAAACGACCTTTCATCGGATATTATTTTTATAAAAAATATTGATAATGTAGTTCCCGACCGTTTGAAAGGGGAAACCATTCAATACAAAAAGGCATTGGCAGCTGTATTATTATCCTATCAGGAAAAGATTTATAAATACCTTGAAATGATAGAATCTGCTAATATTTCTAATGATCAGATGGGTGAAATTACTCATTTTATTAAAGAAGAGTTATGTTATACTTTTGATTTTGATTCCATAACTGATCAAAAGGAATTCATTTTTAATATTTTAAATCGGCCAATCAGAGTATGCGGAATGGTAAAAAATGAAGGCGAACCCGGTGGCGGCCCGTTTTGGGTAAAACATCCCGATAATCATGCTGATCTGCAAATTGTTGAAACTTCACAAATCAACCAGACTGATTTAAATCAACTTCAAATTTTAAAACAATCAACACATTTTAATCCGGTAGATTTGGTTTGCTGCATAAAAAACTATAAAGGAGAAAAGTTTAATTTATTACAATACAGAGATTCGGAAACGGGTTTTATTTCCAAAAAATCGAAAGACGGAAAAGATTTAAAAGCCCAGGAATTACCCGGATTATGGAATGGAGCAATGGCAAACTGGAATACTATTTTTGTTGAAGTGCCAATTATAACATTTAATCCGGTAAAAACGGTTAATGATTTATTAAGGCCTGAGCATCAGTAATTTTTTACCTTATTTTACCCGACTGGCTTACTAATGTCCAGCCATTAAGCCAGTCATCACCCTCGGGATCAAATGCTCCTTTATAATTTACCGGATCAAACCAGTTATCTGTATATGGAGCTAAGTTATCTGATACGTTTCCCTGGGGTATAAGGACGTAATCTGTTTCGGTAATTTCAATTTGAGGATCAAGAATAATATTTTCACCCTCAGCAAAATAATTTTGTAATAGCAACTGCTCTTCGGATAAATCTTCTGATGTTTTAGTATAAATAGAAAAAATGGTTTCCTGGTTATTATTTTCAATGTTATAAAAAATATTATTTTCTATTTTAAGATTATCTTTTGTTAATTGATAATAACTGTCGTTAAAACCCGAGACATACTCAACAAAAACACCCTGCATCTGATTAAAAAAGATAGAATTGTAATATTTACCTCCGGCATTATCGGCAAATGTCATTAATTCGGCCGAGTTAAGATAACCGTTTCCAATATAGGTGGCATTATAAATTTCCGGAATGCAAAAAGGCTCGCCCCAAACCGGGTCTGTTCCACCATCGTGCTCAGCCAGATGATCTCCCAAAAAAGGAGCCTGGAGAGCTAATAGAAATTGCCCTTTACCCCGGTAACCCTGGTCGAAATCAAATGCGTCATCTCCACAAAAGGCCGATACCAGGTATTTGCAATTTACTGTTCCACCAAAGAATTCGAAACCGTCATCCTCATTGGAAATAACTTCTACATATTCAATGGTTGTTCCTGAGCCAACACCGCCAAGTGTTAGCCCGTTTATTTCGTTTCCATCGCCAATGTTAGTGCCTCCATGCCTTATGGAAACATATTTTAAAATACCGGAATTGTCGTTATTATTGTTTCCGCCATAAATACCTCTCGATTCAGAAATAGGAATTCCTTCAATTCTTGCTTCATTAAACGCTGTATTTAGCTGTGCATTGCCAAGAATAATGATTCCACCCCATAAGCCTCTTGCTTCTATGGTAATAGATCCTTCCAGGTCATCATCTTCAACGGTAAATATAATGGGGTCGTCTTTGGTCCCCTGAGCAATAATTTTACCTCCACGAGCAACAATTAATGCCGAAGCATTTTCTCCTTGTCCTGTTTTTGCCCTGATTACGGTTCCTGGCTCAATGGTCAGTGTCTGCCCGGGATTTACAAATACAAAACCGTCTAAAATATAGTTTTTATCTTTTGTCCATGTTATTGTTCCTGTTCCACTGCCATCATCAGATAAAAGGGTATCTTCATCAATAATAATATCACTTTTACGGCAACTGCTCATTAAGATTAAAATACTAACTACTGATAATAATATTTTGTTAACCATTGTAATAATCCTTAAAATTTAAATTCTAAATTTATATAGAAATGTGATTCGTTATCCAGGTTTTTTGCATAGGGATACCAGTCTTTGTAGTTGGCAGCAATTTTAATGTTTCTTGTTGGAGTATACTGTAAGCCAGCAATAACTGCGCTACCATCTCTGGTAATATTCCAGTTATAAGGTTCTCCATTTAAGGTGTTAGACCATAATTTATCGAAACGGCCAAATAGTTCAAATTTTTTACTTATGTTAACTGATGTATAACCCGAAAAACCATTTTGATTGCGGTTTTTTCTAAATCCCGAATTGGACTGATAATTATATTCTGCACCCATTTTAACCATTTCTTTAAATTGATACCCGATAAACGATGACCAGGTTGTTTGAATCTCTTCCTGTTCAATATAGTCTGCATATAAGCGAATGGTTAAATTTTTTAATGGATTAATGGTAAAGCCTAGTGCACTTTTATATGAATTATCAGTTTGTAATTGGTTATAACCCTCACCATTCATTACGGTAATATCTGCTGCAATAAAATCATTAATTTTATAAACTGCTGACGCTCCTAAATCGGCACTACTTCCAAATTTATGCTGATCTTGAAATGATTTATAGATGTATCTGTGCCCCCAATATTTTTCTTGTATTTTGAAATGATATAAATCAATTAATCCGGCATGTATAGTAAATTTACGATAGTTATAGATTAACTCAGCATTTTTAAAATAGGCATATCGTTTTAAAATGTCGTAGGGAGATTCTTGTTCAGGGCTGCCAATGTCTAATTTTATGTTAATCGTATAATTTTCTGATAGAAGATAGGTATATCCTAGATACGCTCTTTGAACCTCAAAAGCTGATTCGTTGCGGTTAGCATCTAACTGATAGTGAAAATTGCTAAATACCGTTCCATAAAAAAATCCAGAAGGTGTAAAACTTTCTGTTTCTTGCGATAATAGGTAATTAGAAAAAAGTAAAAGAATAATTGTAAAAGAGAAAGCTTTTATTCGATTGCCTTTCATTGTTTTATAGATTAGAATTTTTGCCTGCAATTATACAGATTATAAAAATACGTAATATTAATTTAATATAAAATTAACATTTACATAAAGATTTTTTAACTTGTTTGCAAATGGTACAGGTGGTGATTAAATAGCGTATTATTATGATTAGGCTTACTAAGAGGGTATCCAAAAAGTGTTTTAATTATTCATATTTCGTCAACCTCAATATGACAATGAGCTAACAACCAAGATGTCACACTGAGACTGTCGAAGTGTATATATTGGAATAACACTTTTTAGACACCCTCTTGGTAGTTATTTAAACCTTAACCACGGCTTAGCCAGTTGGTTGTTATTAAGAGGATGATACCGGCTGCATCTAATAGTAATAGTGGTTTCAAACGACAACCAATGGGTTAACCCGTTGGTTACTTTAGTTCATCCAGCACTTTTTTCATTCGTTTCAATGCTTCTTTGAGTTGATCATCTGAAGTAGCATAAGAAAAACGAATATAATTTGGTGAACCAAAAGCATCGCCCGGAACTGTTGCCACATGAGCTTTTTCTAACATGTACAGGCATAAATCCATGGCATCTTTTATTGTTCTCTCTCCATCAGACTTGCCAAAATAGTAGCTTGCTTCGGGAAAAAGATAAAAAGCACCTTGCGGGATATTGTTTTTTAATCCTTTGATATCTTTCATCAGTTCAATAACCAGATCGCGGCGGCGCTTAAAAGCTACTACCATTTCAGTAATGCATGAGCTTTCGGAGATTAATGCCGCAACCGATGCCATTTGTGATATGGATGAAGCTCCGGAGGTCATTTGTCCCTGAATTTTATTACAAGCCTTCGCAATCCATTTGGGAGCAGCAATATATCCTATTCGCCAACCGGTCATGGCATATCCTTTGGATACGCCATTTACAATAATCACTTTATCGCGAATAAAATCGAACTGGGCAATACTTTCGTGTTTTCCAACAAAGTTGATGTGTTCGTAAATCTCATCAGAAATAATATAGATATCCTGTTTTGCTGCATCAATAACTTTGGCAATGGCTTTTAACTCATCACGTGAATAAAGGCTTCCGGTAGGATTAGAAGGTGAACATAAAAATATTGCTTTTGTTTTTGGTGTGATAGCGTTTTTTAATTGTTCTGCCGTAATTTTAAAATCATTTTCAATACCGGCTTCGATCACAACATTTTTGCCTTCGGCAAGTTTTACCAGTTCAACATAACTTACCCAGTATGGAGCAGGGACAATTACTTCGTCATCTTTATTAACAATAGACAAAATTACATTAGCTAAAGAGTGTTTGGCTCCGTTTGATACTATAATCTGATCTTTATCGTAATGTAAATTATTTTCTCTTTTTAACTTATCGGAAATTGCTTGTAGCAGCTCTGGGTATCCAGGAACCGGGGCATAATGGCTGTAATTTTCGTTTATGGCTTTAATGGCAGCATCTTTAATATGTTGTGGGGTATTAAAATCGGGTTCACCAACACTTAAATTAATTACATCAAATCCCCGGGCTTTTAAATCACGGCTTTTCTGACTCATAGCCAGGGTTTGTGAAATAGCCAATCTTGCAACTCTTTGTGAAACGTTTTCCATAATTTGTATTGTTAATAATGTAAATGAACAAATATCAATGTAAATGTAATATTTTTACTAAATTTGATTTTTATGTACATTGCAAAGATAAAATAATTAAGGTTTTTTATTTGTGTTGTATAACAACATAAGCAAAAAACCTAAATGATAAAAATAATCAAAAATGATGACTACAATTCTTGAGATTTTGAAATACACCCTCCCTGCAATAATAGTGTTAATAGCAAGTTTGCTGGTTTTAAAACAGATGATAAAAAACGACCAGAGCAGGCGTAATTATGAAATTCTATCTAAGAATCAACAAGTTACTATTCCTATCAGGCTTCAGGCATACGAAAGGCTTACTTTATTATTGGAACGTATATCGCCCGAATCGTTAATTATGCGGTTAACTAAACCTGATATGAATGCCAAACAGCTGCAAACAGAAATATTAAGTGCCATTCGCTCCGAATTCGATCATAATGTATCGCAACAAATATATATTTCTCCACAGGCCTGGGAGTTGATTAAAAATGCCAGATCAACCATTGTGCAAATTGTTAATAGCTGTGGAAATAGAATAAAGCCCGATTCATCAGCTTTTATATTGAGCAAGATGATACTGGAAGAATTGATGAAACAAGAAAAGTCACCGGTAAGCCTGGCGCTTGAGTACTTAAAAGCAGAAGCCAGAAAATTGTATTAATTCGAAAATTTGTTTAATCGAGGTATAAAAAAAAACTTAACACATCTTATGTTAAGTTTTTTTAGTATTTAATTATCTAATATATAGGATTTTATTAATTTTCGTTTTTTTGTATGATCATTTGAAATTTTTCTTGTAACCCTGGGTCACTCTGTATTGCATATTCAATTTCCTGATACCTGCTAACACTTAATCCTTCATTTTCAATTAACTCAACCATTCTTTGCTGATCCTGAGTTTGTATCTGTTCTAATAACTGAATCGCTTCTTGGTATTTTTGTAGTTCTTCTTGAGTAATGTTAACTTCTTTCCCGGGATTTTGCTGAGCTTGTTCAATTTCATTAAATCTTTCAACACTTAATCCCAAATCTTCAACAATTTTTACTTTTTCCTGATGCGATTGTTGGTGTATAGAATTTGCCTGTTGCTGTATCGTAGCAAATAGTTGTAATTCATTATCGGTCACTGCTTCAGATTTTTGTTTGACACCTGGAATAGTTTGTTCTTCCTGCGACTCATTTTCATTTTGTTTTGGTTTCTGCTGACACCCTGCTAAAATAAATAAAGCTAAGGCCAATCCGGTAATCGTTTTTAAATGCATCATAACTTTCTTCTTTAATTTAATAATTATTCATAATCTTCTTTATATATTTAGTACGAATAACTGTAAATATTATTGTCTTTTTGTATAATTATTTAATTATTAAATATGATAGGTTCAATAATTGGCGATATCATTGGCTCAACTTACGAGGGTAATCCGACAAAAAATTACAACTTCGAATTATTTACACCGGGAATGACTTTTACCGACGATTCGGTATTAACTATTGCTGTTGCTGATGCTCTGTTACATCAAAAACCATTTGATAAAACGATGCATCATTGGGGAAATAAATACCCAAACAGTGGTTACGGTTTTAATTTCAGCCTTTGGTTATCCGATTCCAATCCGCAACCCTATAACAGCTATGGAAATGGTTCTGCCATGCGCATAAGTCCGGTTGGTTTGTTTTATAACTCACAGCAACAAGTTTTAAAATACGCAAAGTTATCTGCAGAAGTAACCCATAATCATCCCGAAGGAATTAAAGGAGCGCAGGCAGTTGCATTGGCTGTTTTTCTTGCAAAAACAGGTCATAAAAAAGAAACCATTAAAACAAAAATTGAAAATCTGACTGGCTACGATTTATCAAAGAAATACTCAGAAATAAAGAAAACCTATACTTTTGATATTACCTGCCAGGGATCGGTACCCGAAGCTTTAATTGCCTTTTTAGAAAGTACAGATTTTGAATCTTCCATAAGGCTTGCTATTTCGCTTGGTGGCGATGCCGATACGCAGGCTTGCATTGCCGGTGGAATTGCCGAAGCATATTACAAATCCATACCCAAAAAATTTACTGATCGTTGTTTGCCACTTTTAACTGATGAAATCAGATTAATCATTAAAAAACTATATCAATAATTAAAATAAAAATCTGATAAGTAGTATGTTCAATATTTTTTTTTATTTTTATAATATGTAATTAAAGTTTTGCACTTAAATTTTATGAAGCAAGATGCTTATTTACAATGATATATGTTCTTTGTGACCTTTGCGATGCCCTTGGTGCCCTTCGTGGTAAAATTATAATTTCCTGAGTATAACCACAAAGGACACAAAGTAGACACAAAGTTTCACTAAGTTTTAAAATTTAAAACGGAATCATTAATCACTTGATAATTAATTGTTTGACAGCTTTACTGAGTTTTAAAAGGTTTGATTTAACGAATCTTACAGTTAGTGCGAAACTTTACTATGTAATATAATATAAGAGATTAAAATATGAGAAGACGACTAAAAATACCTTTTGATGAAGCCATATTAATGCTTTCAAAATATGGATGGACAAGAATAAAGGAACAAATTAAGTCAGTTGCATTTATTATTCTGTATTTAGTTGTTTTCCAAACCTTAATTTTAAGTGTCCCGTTAGCAAATGCGCTAAGCACAGCCGGAGGAATCGCTCTTGTTGTATTTGGCCTTACTTTTTTTCTCGAAGGCTTGGTACTTGGTTTAATGCCACTTGGTGAGCGTGTTGGTATAAAAATGCCTCAACGCGTTGGTATTTCAGTTATTGCTATTTTCGGGCTTATATTAGGTTTTGGGGCAACACTTGCAGAACCTGCAATAAGTGCACTAAGAACTGCCGGATCAGCTATTACTGCATGGGATTCTCCACTGCTTTATATGATTTTAGAACCTTATGCAGATTGGTTAATTCTTTCAGTTGGTATTGGTGTTGGAATTGCAGTTGCGCTTGGAATGTTTCGGTTTTATTATAACTGGTCTATAAAACCATTTATTTATATCATTATTCCGGTTTTGATCATATTTTCTATTATAGCCTATTATAACGAGAATTTAAATAAAATAATAGGCCTGGCATGGGATTGCGGAGCCGTTACTACAGGAGCGGTAACTGTTCCACTAGTTTTGGCACTTGGTATCGGGGTTTCCCGATCATCAAATAAAAATAAAGGTGCCGGCGGTGGTTTTGGAATTATTTTACTCGCTTCTGCTTTTCCTATTCTTGCTGTATTAACATTAGGGTTTATGTTAAATAATAATGCCCCTAAACCAACCGATCAAAAAACATTTTTCTCGCCCGAAAATCGCAAAAATGCACTGATAGTTTTTGAAAACGAAGAAAAACTAATACAACATGCCTTTACACATGCCGGTGAGGAAGGCAGAAGTGCATATTTTGCAAACGACGAATTATACTTTGATGCATTATTATCATTACAGAAAGACAAAGACAGCAAAAATAAATTAATTGGAAAAATAACATTTGATAACTGGTTAATAAATCATGCATCAGATAATGAACGATCACTATTATCCAAAGTTAAATCCGAACCGGATAAAATAAAAGCAGGTTCATCTTCATTTGGAAATGTAATAGCAGAGGAATCACTGGTAGGCATCAGGGCTGTAATACCACTTTCTTTATTATTATTGATTGTTTTAATTGTTTTACTAAGAGAAAGGATCAGGTATAAAGATGAAGTTGCATTAGGAATTGTATTTACACTTATCGGGATGATCCTTTTAACATCTGGTATACGTTTAGGTTTGGCTTCTTTAGGCAGTGAAGTAGGCGGAGAATTGCCCAGGGCATTTGCCAAAGAAGAAAAATTTATTGACCGTGTATTAATAAAGAATTTTGATGAAACAGTACTATTCAGTGGTATTGCTCCCGATGGAACAAAAAAAACATTCTTTAACCTGATTAGTGATCAAGATGAAATAAAACGTGTTGAGTTTAAAAAAGACAGATTTAATGAACAGGAGAATATTTATGAGCATATTGTTTCACAAGAGCCATTATTTGGTAAAAAACTAACTGTATTAGGTTTAATATTAGTACTTCTTTTTGCTTTTGGAATGGGATTTGGGGCTACTCTGGCAGAGCCGGCGCTAAGTGCCTTGGGGTTAACGGTAGAAAATCTCACCGTTGGAGCTATTAAACAGAAACAAATCGTAAAAATAGTGTCCATAGGGGTTGGCATTGGAATTACTTTAGGATTTTCAAGAATACTTTTTGATTTTCCCCTGATATGGTTACTGGTTCCCCCTTACATTTTTTTAATCATTTTTTCAATTTTCAGCGAAGAAGAATTTACTGCAATGTCCTGGGATAGTGGCGGCGTAACTACCGGCCCGGTAACAGTTCCTTTGGTTTTAGCCATGGGGCTTAGTATTGGCGGTGCACTCAACATTGCCGATGGTTTTGGAATATTAGCATTAGCTTCGGCATTTCCAATTATTACAACCTTATCATACGGTATGTACAAAACCATAAAACAAAAACGCTCGATTGAAAATAAAATAAACGAAGATAAAAATGGATAAAGAGCAAATGCCAAAAAAAGATAAAGTTTTTTCTCCTTCGAGAACAGTATGGAGAACTCAGATGGCCAAAGGTATATATACACCACACAGGGTAAGCCGTATAACCTGCATTGTAAATGAACTATTGGCAGATAAAATTATTGAATTTCTCAAAAAAATTGAAGTTGTTGCTTATGACGAAACAGGCAGAATAGTTAGAGAACATATCAAAAAACGTTCGTTTAGTTTTACCGGCGAAATAAAAAAACTGGAAAGTACATCTGTAAGAGTATTTCGTTTTACAGTACCCAGAAAAAATTCTGAATTAATAATCAGAGCAATAATCAATGTTGGAGAATTACATATTCCCGGAAGGGGTACAATTTTCGCACAGGAATTAATGGAATTCTCAAAAGAACCTCCTGAGTTTAATATCAATGCTTTAGCTGATGTTAAATTTGAAGAGCATAATTTTAACTTATTAAATAAACTGTCTTATGTAATTTGTGTACTATCATATCCTGGAAGTGGAGAACAGCTTTCAAAAATTGCCCTTGAACTTGGTATTAGTGTTCCGTTAATAACTTATGGAACAGGTAATGATATAAGAGACCAGCTGGGACTCATTAGAATTACTATACCAGCCGAAAAAGAAATGGTGCACTTAGTTATGCCCGAACAAGATTCGGATAGTATTATTAAATTATTAGTTGAGGAAGGAAGATTAGATAAACCTGGTAAAGGTTTTATTTATCAAACACCGGTTTCGTTAGGTTTGATTGATACACGCATGAAAATAGGTAAGCAAAAACATCCAGCTACCATGGAACAGATTATTGCAGCAATTGATCAGTTAATATCAGATACATCGTGGAGAAAAAGACTGGATACCGATATAGAAAATTCTAAAATTGGAAAATCCATGATGCCTCAGGATAATTGTGAAATATCGATTATTTCTGATGAAGACAGGATTGATATATTGCGCGAAACTTGTCTGGAAGTTGGCGCTGCAGGAGCAACAACATCCAAAGTTGTACCCCGGATAACCAAAGATGAATTTGTTTCAACGATGATTAGAAGCGCTATTAGTGTTCCTGCTCAAATTACAGATAATGTTGTAGACAAATTATTGCAAATAAGTACGATTACAGAAAATAATACAGACAGAATACAAATATTAGATTCGCCGGCTGCTTACGTAAGATCGTTATAAAATTTACATCAAAATCATAATTGTAAAATATTATGGTTGATCTAAATGAAGGCAATCGTAAACTTTATCAATTTCATCCTGATTATCAGAAAGAACTATTAGCGTATCATTGGGTTCAATTATAGTAGAACCATTTGGAGTTATATACTTATCTTCTCTTTTTATCATCGCAATAATTGCAGATTTAGGAAAAGAAAGGTCTACAATTTTTTTACCTGCTGCACTACAAGTATCATCCACCATAATTTCTTTTAATATGGTTCTTGGATAATTAGATAAAAATATCTCGACCGGAGTTTTAGGTTTAGCTTTTTCAGGTAATGCAACATGCAACCATTTTGCAAAAACCGAAAGTGTTGTTCCTTGAATAAGCACAGATGTAACAGAAATAAAAAAAACGATATTGAAAATCATATCTGCCTTCTCAATCCCTTCCAAAAGAGGATATGTAGCAAAAACAATGGGAACTGCCCCACGGAGACCAACCCATGAAATATAAGCTCTTCTTCTTAATTTCATTTTAAAAGGCAGTAAACTAATCAATATGCTCAATGGACGAGCAACAACGATTAGGAAAATTGAAATAAGCAATCCAATACCAACAACAGGAAAAACTTTAGAAGGAAAAACAAGCAATCCTAAAGTAAGAAATAGAACAATCTGCATTAACCAGGCCAAACCATCATACATTTTTAAAATAGTCTTTTTATGTATTATATCATGGTTACCTAAATAAACAGCACAAATATATATAGCCAAAAAACCATTCCCTCCGACAAAATCGGTTGTTGAAAAAGTAATAAACATCAATGTAATTACTAAAATAGGGTACAATCCATCAAAATCAAGTTTTATATTATTAATAACGAATTTACTTATTTTGCCGAATAAAAACCCGGCCAACCCGCCTAGTATCATTTGTTGAAAAAACAATGGGATAATTGATACAACAGATAAACCCTGATTCACTACCAATGTAAGAAAAGCAATTGTAAGCACATACGCCATAGGGTCATTACTTCCGCTTTCCAACTCAAGTGTTGGTCTCAGGTTAGCTTTAAGAGCTAAATTTTTAGAGCGCAATATCGAAAATACTGCAGCAGCATCAGTCGATGATACAATAGATCCAAGCAACATACTTTCGTAAAATGTGAAATCCGTAATCAGCCAAACAAAAGTGCCGAGAAATATTGCAGTAAACAAAACACCGACAGTTGAAAGAGATATCCCCTCTTTCAAAACTGGTTTTACTGTAGCCCAGTTAGTATCAAGTCCTCCTGAAAACAAAATAAAATTTAAAGAAATAACCCCTATAAATTGAGCGAGCCTGGGATCATCAAAACGGATACCCCCAATTCCGTCTGAACCTGCAAGCATACCAATTGCAAGGAATAGTATTAAAGTAGGAACACCAAACTTATAAGATGTTTTACCTGCTACAATGCTTATTAAAAGAAGTATTGAGCCTATAAATAAAATATTTTCAATGGTTAAATACATTCTCCTGATTGGCTTTTATTCAAAAATAAAAAAAAATCCCAATAATATACAGCTATAAATAATTCTGATAATATTATTAGGACTACGTGAGTTACAATAATTTTATTCCAACCCCAACGATTGCATCATTTTATGGAAAACATCTGTATTGTCATAAATTCCTATAAAATTTTCGGCTCCGGGACCATAGGCAAATACAGGTACCATATCGGCAGTATGGTAATCCGTTGAGAAATTTACTTCAATTGTTTTTTCGTTCACGTCACCTCCCGTTAGCGTTAAGCCTCCTGTTTCGTGATCTGAAGTAACAATAACCAGCGTTTCGCCATCTTTTTCAGCAAATTCGAGCGCTTTTCCAACCGCACGGTCAAAATCAAACAATTCTGTTAAAATATAATCGATATCATTATCGTGGCCGCCCCAGTCGATTTGTGAGCCTTCAACCATCATGAAAAAACCTTTATCGTTTTGGTTAAGGACTTCAATGGCTTTTTCGGTAGCATTAGGCAACATATCCCCACGCTCATTGCGATATTCAGGGTTATGTTTTTCGGCTGTAAATACAGCAAATTTTTGGTAATTTGTTATATCAACATCATCAATAGTGGTGGTTACCTGGTATTTTTTATTTATTAAAGAATCGATAAGATTAAGCCCGTCTTCTCGTTCTTCAAAATCTTTTTTGCCGCCACCAATAAAAATATCAATATCAGTTTTTAGAAAGTCGAGCGCAATCTCCTGATATTTGTTCCTGTCTTTATTATTGGCAATAAATGCTGCGGGTGTAGCATGTAAAATAGAGCTTGTTGAGACCAACCCTGAGGCTAATCCGGCATCTTCAGCATATTTTAATATGGATTTAAAGGGATTACCTAATGAATCGCAACCGATATGGCCGTTTTTAGTTTTCTTACCCGTAGCAATGGCTGTGCCACTGGCACCCGAATCGGTTATATAATCGGATGCAGAGTATGTTTTTTGTAACCCGGTATATTTAAAACTTTCCATATTAAGAGGCGTTTCAGATACCGTCATGGCTGCATATAAATGGGTTACACTCATTCCATCACCAATGAGTAGAATTACATTTGTTGCTTTTTTTTCGCTGTTTTCAATTTTATTCACATCATTATTATTGCAAGAGGCAGTAATAATGGAGATGGAAAGAATTAGAAATAGAATTTTTTTCATGATAAATTAATGATTTAGTAGTTTATAATCGTTTTTCTTTGCTTTTTTCCACCAATCTGTTGGATAAATTGACCATTCGTTTCTGGATTCAGGATGAATGGTTTGTTGTTCTTCTTCTATCCATTTCATCATATAATATCTGATATCTTTATCGGTAGAACTGATAAGGCGTTGGTTTAGTTCCTCTTCAGGTATTCCGGTACCATTTACCAAATGGCCTCCTCCGCCGTTTCCGCGGTAGCTGTTTATGGCTACCGTATAGATGCTGTCGGTATAAAACTCTTCTCCCGAAGTTATTGAATGAATCGTAACTTTATCTCCATCTGTTTTAGATATATCCACAGTATATTTTATTCCAGCCGCCACATCAAAATTGTAATAGTTATTTTTCAGGCTATATGATTGATATTGTTCTGAATATTCCGGTTTTCCATTATCGTCGGTTTTAAATAACAATAAATGATCTTCGGCACTCTCCATGGTGTTAAACCAGTTAGCAAAAGAATATTCAAGGTACCCGTCAATTTCTTTGCCCGAGAGATTCATCGTGTACAAAAAATTCTCAAAACGGTACAATTTGAACATATCGCGAACATAAACCGGCCCTTTTTCTATCATTGCATTAAAAGATAAAGGCGCTGCAAATGAGATTTCGGCATCACTAATGTCCAGTTGAATGGTGTTAATTAAATCAACAAATTCCGAAGGGCCGTAAATTGCCTCGTGGGCATCAACAGCTTCTGCAAATGTACCCACTTTTTGAGATACATAATTTTTAACTTCAGTTAATTGATCTTCAAATTTTTGGGTAAACTCCTGGTCAGTTTCCAGGTTATAAACATCGATGATTTCGGTTTGAAAAGATTTATTATATTCATTATTCTCATTTAAAACTATATCTGCCTTAACAACACAAAACTGGTTGGCATATCCTTTGGGGCCCATAATGATTACTTCATCGCCATTTTTGTTTTCGATCTTTTCGTTCCGCGTTTGATGGTCGTGTCCTATAAAAATTACATCAAATCCTGGAACTTGTTCGGCAACAATTAACGAAGCATTTTCATTTTTGGGAGTATCATAACCTACATCGCCGTAGGTGTAATCGTATCCCGAATGAAAAAGGCCAATCAACAGATCGGGTTTTTCTTTTTCAATTATTTTAGGGACCCATATTTTGGCCGATTCAACCATGTCAATAAACTCTATTCCTTCCCACAGTTCTTCAGGGAGCCAATTAGGAATTCCGGGAGTTATTAAACCTAAGACAGCAATTTTAACACCTTTTTTATTGATGATGGTATAAGGCTTGAAATAGGGTTTCCCGGTTGTTGTGCTGATAGCATTTGCTGCCAGCCACGGGAAATTAAATTCGGTCATCAGTTTATCGTAAACAGCATGTCCGGCTTCAATGTCGTGATTTCCAACAGATGCAGCATCATACTCCAAATAGTTCATTACCTGCGAACAGATGTGTTCTTCATTTAACTTTTCGTAATTAGCGTAATAAACTACAGGTTGACCCTGCAAAATGTCGCCATTATCCAATAATACAACTTGATTATTTTCTCTTAGATTTTTTATGTAAGATGAAATTTTCGATAATGATGTATTTGATTTTTTATCATTAATAAAATCATAATCAAAAATAGCTCCATGAATATCGCTGGTTTCGATAAGGTAAATAGTAGCTTGATCAGGTTTTTTTTCTTTAGTACAAGCCAAAGAAAAGATAACCAGTATTACTGAAATAAATGAAATGATTTGTTTTTTATTCATGATTCAAAAATATATTAATGCAACAGTTATGATTAAAAAAAGTTTTTAAAAGATTATTAAATCTTTATAAAGAAAATGTGAACCACAATAGGTTTAATTATTATATAATATTTAAAACTTCACTTTACTGAATCTAAGTGCTTTAATCATCCAGTTGGGTAGCGGTTTATTGCGGTCGCGTTTTTTTAGATTGAGGTACCAGCCAAACTTTTCCATAATGGGTATTTTATGGGTTTCAACAAATTCGATTAAAGTACCATCAGGATCTTCGATATATGAGAAATGGCCTGCAGCTTCGCCCATATCAAAGCTGTTTTGTTCATTATGTTTTACAGAGCTGTCAACAGTAAAAGGAAAACCATTGGTTTCACAATCTTTCTTTAGTGCTTCCATTCTGGAGATATCGTAACACAGGTGAATAAAACCGAGATCGCCCCAATAACGGTTTTTAAAAATTTTTTTGGGTTCGCGGTCTAATACCTGAATAAGTTCGATGTAGCTATGACCAAGCAGGCGACTAAAAATGCCTTGTCTTTCTTTGCTTGCTTTTAAAAGTACCCGTCGGAATTTGTGATTTCCTCCCGGCATGGGTTTGAAATCATCAAAAATACCTTCATCATCATAAATAACCTCGTCGTAACCGAGGATGTCGCTGTATACTATTCGTGCTTTGTCAATATCTGAAACACCTATAATGGCTCCGGCAACGGCTCCGGTAAGTTTGTTTTCTTTTCTAAACCAGATGGAGTCGTTAATAACCTGGAAAATATTACCATAAAGGTCTTTCATGAAAAAGTGGTCTGAATAAAGATTCCCAATGACATTGAGGTTGCGAGCTTTATAAGTTTCGTATGCTTTTTTTAGGTTAGGGCTTTTAATTTTTGCGGCTATAATCCCTAAATCGCCTAATTGAAGATCAAATTCGGGAGCTTGGGGAGTACGTTCGGCGTATTGCCAGATTTCGAAACCACCACCTCCGGTAAGGTTCATTGCTAGGGCAGCATGACGTTTTCTTGGTTTTCCTCCGGTATAAGGTAACATCAATTCTGCTACCGTATTATCTTCAAAAATACGGATATCTACTCCAAAATTTTCTTTATACCATTTCCAGGCCTCATATACATCAGTAACACCAATCCCTATTTGTTGTATTCCGCTAATAATTTTTTCCATTTTACACACTCAATTTCGGTTCTACACAGGTTTTATTTTGAGTGCTAATTTATAAAATATTTTGGGAAAAAATTTATGAATATATACCATAAGTAATTCGGAGGATCCAATTAAAACCTCTTTTTTGTCTTTTCGGATTGCTTTAAGGTATTGTTTTGCACACTTTTCTGCCGATATTCCGGTATTTTGTCCTTGGTCCATTTTCCCATGCGCCGTTCCATCTTTGGTTAATGCATGAAGGGAAATATTGGTTTTAACCCTTCCGGGGAAAGCGATTAGTACTTTAATATTATCATTAAAAACTTCGGCTCTTAATGTTTCAAAAAAACCATGTAAGGCATGTTTCGCTGCTGAATAAGCCGAACGGAGGGGGAAACCAAATTTTCCGGATATGCTGCTTGTAACGGCTATATATCCCGAGTTTGCCCTGATCATATGAGGCAAAACCGTTTTTGTTAAAGCAATGGTACCAAAATAGTCAACTTCCATAATTTTACGGTCGATATCAAGAGGTGTTTCCATGGCTAATGCACGCTGACTAACTCCTGCATTGTTGATTAAAACATCAATACGGCCGAATTTTTCGATGAGTGATTTTGTTATGGTTTCTATTTTTTCAATTTCTGTTATATCCAAAAATTGAATAAAACTTGTACCTCCTATTTTATCGTAATTTTTTTTAACGCTCTCCAGTTCTTCGGATTGATTCGAAGATAGAATCGTAATTGCCTGTTGACGGGCTAATTCATATGCTAAGGCCTCCCCAATTCCTGAAGAGGCCCCTGTGATCCAAACTACTTTATCTTTATAAAACATTGAAAAGTTTTTTATCGCTGTACCATAATATAATTAAAAGGAAATGAAATCATATCTGAAAAATCTTCTCCTACTTCTTTCATGTCATCATCGCCATCTTCAAAATACCAGTATACTCTATACTGAATTCCTTTTTCGTTATAATCTTTTAAAATAACCAAAATATCTGAAATAAATTTTGCTGATGAAGAGTTAAAATAATCGAGCTTAAAATTAAACTTAAAAGGTTTTTCTTCTGATTCTTTAATATACTCTTGATCATCTGCTACTGAATTAAAGTAATTGCGTAAAGTTTCAATGATGGGATAATAAAAGTCACGTACATTTTCAGGACGTGAGTTTCCAGCCATTTCAAATATTTTTTTTGAAGGGTCAAAAATAATCTTTGGAGATTTATCAGTGGCTTCAATATTCAAGGTTTTCATAGTTAATAATTTAGTTTTAAGTTTAATTGCATTGCAAAATAAGAAAACTTGTGGTTTATTTTTTCAAAATCAAATTTTATTTTTTGTCGCGTTGTTTTTGCCATTACGATTAAACCTAATCCGGCTCCTCCTTTTTCTGAAATTTCAGCATTGGATAAAGAATCTTTATATAGTTGATTGACTTCAGTGTCTTGTAATTGATTTAGTTTGGTTAGTCTTTGAATTAAATTATCGATATTTGTGTTTAATATAATATTACCGGTATGTATGAGAAAAGCATCGTTGATAAATTCTACAATAAACCGTGGAGGATATTTATTAAGTAAATCGTGGTTTTTATCAGATAAATCTGAGTGTTTTAATATATTCTCGAGACATTCCACTGCCAGGGAATAAACTCGTTTGCGAATTAATTTATCTTCAATATGATCGTGAAGATAAATTTTTAAGTCATGTAAGATATCATCGATCATATCTAAGGTGATTGGACCTTTAAAATTTATAATGATATCATATTTTTTCATAAATGAAGAGTTGTCTGTTTATTCAGAACTTTTGTTTACTTTATAAAAATAATGTTATTTCGTAAAAACAAAAAAAAATAACTACAAAAAAGTAATTAAAAATTAAGATTAATTATTTGATTTAAAATATTTAAATTTACACTTCAGCACTTGTTAGTTAACATTAATTTAATATTGAGTTAACAAAAAATTAAATATTTTAAAGATTTAACATCAACAAGCTATATCTATTTTTACGGCAAATTTAAAAAAATAAAAAATGGAAAATTTTTACCTGATTATTGTAGTCATTCTCTTTGCTCTTGCTATTTCTGATTTGATAGTAGGTGTAAGTAACGATGCAGTTAACTTTTTGAATTCAGCAATAGGATCAAAGGTTGCACCGCGTTATGTTATCATGATTATTGCCAGCGTTGGAATTGTCGTTGGAACAACATTCTCGAGCGGAATGATGGAAGTTGCACGAAAAGGAATATTTCATCCCGACCAGTTTTATTTTTCAGAGATCATGATCATATTTCTTGCTGTAATGCTTACTGATATTTTATTGCTTGATGTTTTTAATACTTTAGCATTACCTACATCAACTACTGTATCAATCGTATTTGAGCTGTTAGGGTCAGCTGTTGCAGTATCTTTGGTAAAAATAAACCGTTTAGGAGTTAGCCTGGCAGAGATGAGTAATTATATTAATTCAGCCAAAGCATTGGCTATCATTTCCGGCATACTCCTTTCTGTAGTTGTTGCCTTTACGGTAGGCTCTATAATAATGTATTTTACTCGTCTGATGTTTTCTTTTAATTACAAAAGAACGTTTAAATATTTTGGAGCCATCTGGGGTGGGATCGCAATTACTGCCATCACTTATTTTATTCTGATTAAAGGCGCAAAAGGCACTTCATTTTTAACGGACGCTACTGCAGAATGGATAAAAAATAATTCGGCATTAATTATAATCTATAGTTTTATTGGCTGGACTATTATATTACAAATTCTTTATTGGATTGTAAAACTGGATATTTTAAAAATGGTAGTCCTTGTTGGAACATTCGCTCTTGCCATGGCTTTTGCGGGTAACGACCTGGTTAACTTTATTGGTGTTCCGCTTGCTGGTTTAAAATCATTCCAGGCTTTTATTGCCGACCCGGCTTCTGATCCCGATGGATTGTTAATGGTTGCATTAACAGGAAAAGCCAAAGCCAATACTTTCCTTTTATTAATTGCGGGTATGGTTATGGTAATTACACTTTGGCTTTCAAAAAAAGCCAGAAGGGTTACAGAAACGGAAGTTAATTTAGGTAGGCAGGGGTCTGGAAGTGAGCGTTTTGGTTCGAGTATGCTTTCCCGAACACTTGTTAAAGCAGCTCTTGATACGAGTAATGCATTTGAAAAAATACTTCCTGGTAAGTCCAAAAAATTTCTGGAAAAAAGATTTGACACCAGAGAATATCAGAATGTAATTAAAAATGAAAAAGACCCACCATCGTTCGATATGGTAAGGGCATCTGTAAATTTAACCGTTGCCAGTGTTTTAATTGCTTTTGCTACATCATTAAAACTGCCACTATCAACTACTTATGTTACTTTTATGGTTGCAATGGGTACTTCATTAGCCGATAAGGCATGGGGCAGAGAAAGTGCTGTTTATAGAATTACCGGTGTAATTACCGTAATTGGAGGATGGTTTATTACTGCATTTACTGCATTTACTGCAGCCTTTATAATTGCAGTTCTTATAAGCTATGGCGGAGGAATTGCCATTGGTATATTTTTAGCTTTGGCTTTATTTATACTTATCAGAACACATCTCTTCTTTAAGAAAAAAGAATCTGAAAAAGAAAAAATTAAAACGCTAGCCGATGAAGAATTACATGCCGAAAATATTAGAACCAAATGTACACTTCAAGTACGAAATATGCTTAAGGCAGTAATCAAAGTGCTTAACGAGGCTATTATTGGGTTAACAAAAGAAGACCGCAAG
>CAZSIC010000025.1:0-35299 GCA_964606845.1 uncultured Bacteroidales bacterium | reverse complement strand
ATTATGAACAAGCCATAAGCATTTACGAAAAATATAAATATAATATGTTGGGTATTATTTCTGATATAACTTATCCCAGAAACGGAGTTAAGGATAAACTGGCAGGAATAAAGTTATGTAAGAAGGTAAAAGAGGATGACGAGTTTATGCCTTTATTGCTTCAGTCGTCAGATATGAAAAACAAACAATATGCCGATGAACTTGGGGTAGGATTCATTCATAAATATTCTAAAACATTATCCATTGAACTTAGAAATTATATTATTAAACAATTTGCTTTTGGGGAATTTATTTTTCGCGATCCGAATACCATGAAAGCTATTGGAAAAGCCTCAGATTTGCAATCATTACAAAATTTGTTACTTACTATACCCGATAAATCGTTGGAATACCATGCCAGTAGAAACGATTTGTCGAAATGGTTAAATGCCCGTGCGATATTTCCTATTGCTCAGTTATTTAAATACTTATCGCTCGAAGATTTTAAAAGTTTAAAAGATGCCAGAACATATATTTACAGGGCAATTTCGAGTTACCGGATGAGTAAGGGAAGAGGCGTGATTGCCAAATTCGATAAAAATAGCTTTGATGAATATTTGATCTTTTCTCGTATTGGCGACGGTTCTATTGGTGGAAAAGCAAGAGGGTTGGCTTTTGTTAATTCGATTATTAAGAAGAATCAGATTTTTAATAAATTCCCTGGAATAATTATTACTATACCACGTACTGTTGTTCTTAGCACTGATATCTTTGATGAATTTATGGAAGATAACGATCTGTATAAAATTGCTATGAAAGATCAAACCGACGAAGTAATTTTAGACCACTTTGTTAATGCTAAACTTCCAAGCCGTGTTTACCAGGATCTGTATGCATTTATATCCGTAATTCAGAATCCTGTTGCCATCAGGTCTTCCTCTAAGCTTGAAGACTCACATTATCAGCCTTTTGCAGGAATCTATTCAACTTATATGATTCCTAAAACAACAAATGGCACTTTAATGATTAAGATGCTTTCGGATGCTATTAAATGTGTTTATGCATCGGTTTATTTTAAAAGTAGTAAAGCATATATGGCTGCAACATCTAACGTAATTGATGAGGAAAAAATGGGCATTATACTACAGGAAGTTTGTGGAAAACAATTTGAGAATCGTTTTTATCCAACGATTTCAGGCGTAGCACGGTCTATTAATTTTTATCCTATTGAGCCTGAAAAATCTGAAGAAGGAATTGTAAATATTGCTTATGGCCTTGGAAAACAAATTGTTGACGGAGGTGTATCGTTGCGGTTTTCGCCTAAACATCCTAAAAAAATATTACAACTCTCTTCACCTGATATGGCTTTAAAGGATTCCCAAAAGCATTTTTATGCGTTGGATATGTGTCCTACGAAATTTTCTCCTTCCATTGATGATGGTATTAATCTGGTAAAATATGATATAAAAGAAGCAGAGAAAGATGCATCTCTAAGATTTGCTGCTTCAACTTACGATTTTCAAAATAATGTGCTACGGGATGGAACACTTTATGATGGGAAAAGATTAATTACTTTTGCCAATATCCTTAAACATGATACATTTCCATTAGCTGAAATTTTGCAAACTTTACTTGAAATTGGTCAAAAGGAAATGAGTAATCCAATTGAAATTGAATTTGCTGTTGATTTAAATAAAGATAAAGATAAAGATAAAGATCAACCTTATGTATTTAATTTTTTACAAATCAGACCAATTGTCGATAACGATCAAACAAATAATTTTGATCTTGATGATGTTAAAAAAGAGGATACTATTATTTACTGTGAATCAGCACTTGGAAATGGTAGAGTAGATCATATTTATGATTTTGTATATGTAAAACCGGAAGCTTTCAAATCATTGGATACAAAAATCATTGCATCTGAGATTGGGGCATTAAATGAAAAATTTATTAATGAAAAATTAAACTATGTTCTTGTAGGACCAGGTCGATGGGGTTCTGCTGATCCATCACTGGGTATCCCTGTAAAATGGGCACAAATATCGCAAGCAAGGTTAATTGTAGAATCCGGGCTGGAAAATTATCGGATCGATCCAAGCCAGGGAACACACTTTTTTCAGAACCTGACGTCATTCAGGGTTGGTTATTTTACCATCAATCCTTATATTAACGATGGTTATTATGATATTGATTACCTGAACAGTTTCAAACCTTACTTTGAAAATAAATACCTGCGACACGTACGATTTGATGAACCTATTCATATTCAGATTGATGGTAAAAATAATAAAGGCGTTATCTTAAAAGCTGTATAAATATTTTTAAAACCTCTTTGTTTTAAAAACATGAGTAAAATCATGTGATTCTGTGTTATATAATATATTGTAGCATTAAAATAAAATATACATTTGTACTGTTAATTAATTAACAGTGATAGTTGATTAACTTTGTTTAAATATTAAAACCTTGTTTTTATGAACGTAGATAAATTAATTATTCAGCTGGAGCAAAAACATCCGGGAGAAGCGGAGTATTTGCAAGCTGTACGCGAAGTATTAGAATCGATTGAGGAAATTTATAACCAAAACCCTCAATTCGAAGCAGCCAGTATTATTGAACGAATCGTTGAGCCTGACCGTGTTTTAACTTTTAAAGTGCCCTGGGCAGACGATAGCGGTAAAATACATGTTAACCTAGGTTACCGTGTTCAGTTTAACAACGCCATTGGCCCTTACAAAGGAGGATTGCGTTTTCACCCAAGTGTTACATTAAGTGGATTAAAATTTTTAGGCTTTGAGCAGATTTTTAAAAACTCATTAACTACACTACCTATGGGTGGTGGTAAGGGTGGATCAGACTTTAACCCTAAAGGAAAATCAGACGCAGAAATTATGCGTTTTTGCCAGGCGTTTATGTTAGAATTGTGGAAACTTATAGGCCCCGAAACAGATGTGCCAGCAGGTGATATTGGTGTTGGCGGACGCGAAATAGGTTTCTTATATGGAATGTATCGTAAATTAGCTCGTGAAAATACAGGCGTATTTACCGGCAAAGGTAGAGACTGGGGAGGCAGCTTAATTCGTCCCGAAGCAACAGGATTTGGTAATGTATATTTTGCCAAAGAGATGTTAGCAACCAAAGGTGAATCGTTCGAAGGTAAAACCGTTGCGATTTCAGGATTTGGAAATGTTTCTTGGGGTGCCGCACAAAAAGCTACCGAACTGGGAGCAAAAGTTGTTGCTATTTCAGGACCCGATGGATATATTTATGATCCGGAAGGAATTAACACGCAGGAAAAATTCGACTATTTGTTAGAACTTCGTGCTTCTAATAACGATGTAGTTGCTCCTTATGCTGAAAGATTCCCAAATGCAACATTTTATCAAGGTAATAAACCTTGGGAACAAAAAGTTGATATCGCATTGCCATGTGCTATTCAGAATGAATTGAATAAAGAAGATGCAGAAATGTTGGTTAAGAATGGTTGTATTTGTATTTCGGAAGGAGCTAATATGCCATGTACACCCGAAGCAGTTGATGTAATTCTTGAAAGCAAAATACTATACGGCCCTGGTAAAGCAGCAAATGCAGGTGGTGTAGCGACTTCAGGATTAGAAATGTCTCAAAATTCAATGAAATTGAACTGGACAAGAGAAGAGGTAGACGAAAAACTGCACCAAATTATGATAAATATCCACGAAGCTTGTGTTAAATATGGAACCGAAGCTGATGGATATGTAAATTATGTTAAAGGAGCCAATATTGCAGGTTTCTTAAAAGTTGCCAATGCAATGTTAGATCAAGGAGTTATTTAATATCTATATATAATAACTTTTAGTTTGGCCTGCTTAAAGGCAGGTAGTTTGTAATTTATGGTTTAGGGAGCGAAAGCTCCCTTTTTTTTATGTCTTTTTGTCAGATTTAAACAAAGTTATATTAAAATATGTATATATAACAATAAAAAAATATTATGGTACGTTAATTGTATCGATAAATTAAATTTAAAAAAATAATGAAGAATTTTGTTTTAAAGCATAAATATGGATTAATAATTCTTATTCCCGGAATTATTGCAGGTTTTTTATACTGGAAATATGTAGGTTGTTTAAGTGGTACCTGCCCAATTACATCTAACTGGCATTCGATGGTTCTTTTTGGCGGATTAATAGGATATTTCATTGGCGATAATATCGATGATAGAATAAACAAAAAGGATAAAAAAGAGCAGGATCATGACAAAGTTTAATGATATAATAAATGATGATCGACCGGTTTTGATAGATTTTTACGCTGACTGGTGTCAGCCTTGTAAGATGGTGGTCCCAATATTGAAAGAAGTAAAAAATTCTTTAGGAGAAAAGGTACGAATTATAAAAATTGATGTGGATAAAAATCCTGAAATATCCTCAGCATATAATATAAGAAGCGTTCCAACATTAATGTTATTTAAAAACGGGCAGTTAAAATTTAATCAAGCTGGTGTTATTCCTGTCGATCAGATAAAAAATTTAGTATTAGCAAATCAATAAAATCAAAAAATAAAATGAAAAAGTTATTATTAGTATTATTTATGGCAAGTATAGGCCTAACTCAGGCTTGCCAGGGCAAAGAGCAATCATCATCAGATAAAAGCGAAACCACAGCAAAAGCTGAAAAAAATATGAATGATGAGGACAAAAAAGCAACCATTACTTTAACAAAAGAGGAATTTAAGCAAAAAGTAATGAATTATGAGAAGAATGAAGAGTGGAAATTTGAAGGAGACTTACCTTGTATCGTAGATTTTTATGCCGATTGGTGTGCTCCCTGTCGAATTGCCAGTCCTATTTTGGAGGAGATTGCACAGGAATATAAAGGAAAAATAAATGTTTATAAAGTTGATATTCAGAAAGACAAGGAATTGGCAACGGTTTTTGGAGTACAGGGAATACCGGCTTTTTTATATTGCCCAACAGAAGGACAGCCTCAAATGAGTTCAGGCATCGGACAATCAAAAGAAGAAACTAAAGCAATGTTTGTCAGTGCTGTTGAAGAAATTTTGTTAAAATAAAATTAAGTTGTAACATATAATTTATAATTGAAAGGGTGTCTGAAATAAAACGGGCACCTTTTATTTTTTGGGGAATGAAAAAAGAAATTCAACACCTCCTCCGGTTTTATTTTTTACTGTAATTTCACCTTTATGCAGTGTAACAGCATTTTTAACAATAGCTAAGCCTAAGCCTGTTCCGCCCAGTTTTCTTGATCTACCAGAATCTATGCGGTAAAATCTTTCAAAAATACGTGGTAAATGTTCATCAGGAATTCCGATTCCATTATCCGAAAAGGAGAAGTAATAATATTGGCTGTCTTCAGTATATAATCTTATCTCCATTTTTGATTTTTTACCGGCATAATTCAACGAATTACCCATTAAATTTCTAAAAATTGATAAAATCAACGATTCGTTGCCCAAAATTTTTATATCGGTGTTAACATCTACATCAATGGTCATTTCTTTTTCTTTTAATAAGTTATCATATTCGTCTATTACTTCATGAATGATATTTTGGACATTTAAAAGCTTAAAAAAGAAATAGCTACCGGCTTCTTCAATTTTATTTAAAATAGCAATATCGTTTATTAAGTCAGCTAAACGAGTAACTTGAGCATTAGCTCTTTCGATAAAGAACATTGATGTTTCTTTTTCAATTTCAGGGTCTGATATAATGGTTTCAAGAAAACCCTGGATTGATGTGATAGGAGTTTTTAATTCATGGGCTATATTGGATGTCATTTGCTGCTTTATACGTCTGTTTTTTTCAAGTTTTGTAATATCTGTAATGATAATTTCGAAACTTTTGTCATGAAAAATAATACATTGTACCTTGAAATATTTTCCACTTTTATTAATTAAGTGTTCTAATGTTGGCAGATTTCCTTGTTTAGGGCTTTTATTTTTGTCGAGATGGTGGTTAATAAAATTTGTAATAGGCTGAAAATCTTCGGCTTGGAAAATTTCTTCGGCAGATATAATTAATTGATTGGAAATAATATTTAAGTATTTGATAAAGTGGCTATTTGTTAAGGTTTTTTTCTTTTCATTTGAAAAAAAGGCAACACCTTCATTTAATACATATAAGTGGTTGAAAAGCTTTTCTTTTTCAAGGGCTAATGAATTTTTAGTACTCACAAGTTGTTTATATATATTAAAAATTTCTTTACTGATAATTCCCAGTTCATCATTCGAAAACTGATAATTGGTATTTAGCTTATCATCTTTTCTTACTTTTATCACAAAATCTTTTAGCCGTGTGATTGAATAACCTAGTTTTCGGGTTAATAAATCAATTACTATCCAGGTAATAAAAAAAGTAAGGGCAATGAAAAGTAAAAAGAGATGCTCTACTTTCAAAAGCGTTTTTATTTGAATATTATAAATTACGGCTACCCGTATAAAAAAATCATTATAAAAATGGGAATAATAATAATATTCTTGGCCTGTTGTAGTTGATTTTCTGATGCTTGTGCCAAAATCGTTGTTTATTGATCCCTGTATTTCAGGACGTTCTAAATGATTTTCCATTTTTGTTTCGTCATCAACGAAATTGTCGTAGAAAACATTTCCATCTTTATTAACAATGGTTATTCGCAGGTCGGGTTGAGGGATAATCTCTAATAAAGAATCAATTTTGTGTAATTGGTCAGGATAAAGATTGTTATTGTTAATGTATTTATATATGGTTTGCGAAATAATTTCCAGTGTATTGTCAAGTTGATCAACCCTGTATTTTTTTTCTCTTAAATATTGAAAAACAAGGATGATAAGCGTAAAGCTTAAAATAACAGAAGAAAAATAGATAAATAACCTTCTGCGGTAAGAAAACCTTTTTAACATATCAACTTAAATTTTATGGGGATAAAAATACTAAAATTAAATGAAGGTTTATTTTATTTTACATACATCCATTTTGTCGCAGATATGATTTGCAAAACCAATTCCAGCTTCGGTTTTTTGGTCAAAAGCAAGGTGTACACCCAAATCTTTAAGTTTTTTTAACTCATCTTCATATTCGGCTGTAGATGCGATCATTCCTTTAAAGTTAATAGCTTTTAAACGTTCAATGGCGTATTGGTTGGATTTTTGGTCCATACAAAATATTACTATTTTTATTTGATCACTTTTAATTTTTCCCTCGGGGATTCTTGACCAAAACTCACTATCTGTCGCATCGTCTTGTATAATTTGCCTTCCGGCTTCTCTGTTTGTTTTTACAACATTTTCGTCATAATCGAGGCCTAGAACTTTTCTACCATAAATATCTTTCAATTGATCGTACACCGAACGTCCAATTCGTCCCATTCCAAAAATCAGGATTTCGGCATTCCCAATGTCGTAAGCTTTATCGTATGATAATCGTTGGGGTGTTTCAAAAGGGACTAAATAAGTTTTCAGTTCAGCAAATATTTTTTGAGCATTTAGATTTAATGGCGAAGAAATAACAAATGAAACGGACAAACTAAGGGCCATAATAATCAACCAGTCGTTAGAAATCCATTGGTTTGCAACTGCCAGTGATGTTATAATTAATCCAAATTCGCTAAAATTGGCTAAGCTTAACGATGTAAATAAAGCTGAACGAGCTCTTAGTTTAAATCGGGTAAAAACTAAAAAGTATAGAATTACTTTAATATTTATGGTTAATGCTATTATTAATGCAGTGATTAACATTAAGAGAGATGGAATTCCTGATAATCCTATGGATAGAAAAAAACCAATCAGAAACATGTCTTTAAATCCTATAAGTGTATCGGCCATTTCTTTTGCTTTCTTGTGGTTGGCAATTAGCATTCCTGCTATAAGGGCTCCTAAATCGGGTTTAAGTCCGGTTAAATAAAAAAGTTCGGCTCCAACAATAAAAGCAACAAATAACCCAAACAGAATAAGTAATTCGCCATGGCCAACATAATTTAATATTTTGAATAAAACAGGTCGAATCATTAATAATAATAATGGAAGCCCTAATGCGTAAATATTAGGTAGCTGCCCGGTTTCAAAAACCATAAATGCTACAGCAAATAAATCTTGTATTATTAAAGCACCTATGGCCATTAATCCATAAAATGATGTAAGCTCTCCTTTTTCCTCCAGTACTTTTGCTGCAAAAACAGTACTTGAAAAACTGAATGCAAAAGCCAGTAAAGCCATTGTTCTAATATCAATTCCTTTAAAATATGGTATAGGCGAAAAGCTGAGCAGATAGAAAATTATCGAAAATAAAATAATGAATAATACCATTTGGATGGTTGTACCTGCCCAAATTTCTTTTTTTATAAGGTTTTTTACTTTGAGTTTTAGCCCGATCGTAAATAATAATAGCATTATTCCCAGGTCGGAAATGGTTTTAATTAATTCTCCCGATTCTGCTCCCAGGTAATTTAAAATAAATCCAGCGATTAAATATCCTACTAACGGTGGTAACTTTACCAGCCGAGCACAAAATCCTGATAAAAATGCAATTGCCAGCCAAAGAGGTTCCATCCAAATAAAAATTATTGAATATTTAGTATTTTATTCATTTCTTCATTTGAAATATTCAGCAGCCCTGATTTTGGTAATCTTTTGGTCATCTCCTGCCAATTGGAGTCTTTTGAGAAAATTTCTTTAAATATAGGCAAAGCTTCTTCAATTCGTTGATTATTAGCCAGGGCTATAGCTTTCCAGTATTTCATCTCCAGGTTGTCGGGGAACATTTTTTCAGCAGCCGAATATTCTTTCAGTGCTTTCTCCATATCTCCATGTTCAACGGCTAAATCGCCATTATTCATGTGTTCGTAAGCCCGGTGAACTTTAAGTAATCGTTCAAGTTCAATCAAAGGATTTTTATGATCATCGACACGTAAATCAATTTTTTTATCCAGCCATTCATGTTCAACCTTGTTTGTATTGAAAACCAAAAGAACAGCAGATTGTTTTCCTCGAATATCGCCACCTGCATCTTGTGCAGCCTGAAGGGTATTTACAACTCGCTCTGCTAATGGCAGATTTTCATTTGCTTCAAAAGTTTTTGCCATGGCAGGAATCACTTCATCATATAACATCATATTGGCTTGCGCCGAGAAATTGTTTCCATTGGTATGCCCGGCAGATTGAACACATTTTTCACCGGTAAAGGTTGCAATATTGCCATGTACATCCAAAAAGGCAATTTGTCTGTATTCTTTTCCTTCGTCTTTAGCTGTTAGCATATCGAGAGCTTCCATTGCGGTTTTGCCTTTTTCCATTAGTTTCAACCCATCAGGCCCGTAAGCAGGATTTACAAACGATTGCGTAGCAACTACACCTACGCCGGATTTTCCCCACGATACGATTGAACCCACTGAGAACCAGTGGCTCTGTACACCAACAGCCATTTCTCCTGCTGCTGTATCAATAGCAACAATGGAGAAGGTGTGGGCAAAAGGCTCGCTTTGTTTATATTGTTGTCCATTTGTTTTATTAAAGAAAAAAATTAAAAGAATTACGAACGGATAAAATAGTTGCTTTTTCATTTTTAGGTAATTATTAAATATTTATTTTTTAATAGGTCGGAGTCATATCTTCATCAACACAAATAATAAAATCGGCTTTGCCAATATTATCTTCTTCTAAGTTATTAACATTTGATTGCAAAACGGTTGAAATGGTGATATATTTAACATCTGGCAATATTTTTTTTAGATACCAAAATATTCCTTCATAGTTATCGGTATGATAGGTACCATGGAAATGAATAAATTTTTTTTCGGGAGTGAAATTTTGAGCAACAAAATATGCCATAGTGGCATCTTTGATGGCTTGTGCTTTAGGTAGGTTTTCTCCTCCATGGCCGCCCATCATATTTAACATGTTTTTGTAACCGGGTAATTCCGGGTCGTATTCAATAGGCAGTGGAGCGATCCATCTTTTTTCTTTTGCTGAAAGTGAATTTAATGCCTCAAATCCATTTTTATAAACCATATTGGCATATCGGCGAGGAATATTGGTTGCGATAAAAGGTTGGTTGTTTTCTTTTGCCAGGTCAACCAGTGGAGCATAATCAGTTTTATAATTGTTCCATAACCGGGCCAGTGAATCTAATCCTTTATAGTCGATACTGTCTTGTAAGTAAAGGATTAGCGCGTGTTGGTTATCGGCTTCAAACATTTCGGCACCGAAAACAAGTTGGTTATCTGTAAGTAAATCTAAACTTACTTCGTACTGCAACCAATGGGCAATAGGATTATTATGCAATTCGCCAAATAAAATAATATCTGACTGTTTTAGCGACTGTATTAAAAGCTCATAATTTACTATTTTGCCTTCATTGTTAAAAATACGGTAAGCTTTTTTGTCCTGTGCAATTGTATTCGTTGTTAAAGCGAATGCAAGCAATACTAAAATCATTTTTTTCATACCCTGTAATTATAGTTACTTATCCAGTTAATTTTGGTTAAATTTAATAAAAAATAATATGGATTAGTAAAATAAACCAAAAAGGAGTGCTAAAGTTTAACTTATTTACCAGGAAAGAGAAAATTTAGGTTATAATTTTTATTGCAGATGATTTAAAGGATACCCATACTTTTTTATCTTCATTGAATTGATATTTAAGCAACGATTCTTCGGATATTACAACCGAAAGTTCAATCCCAATATCAACAATTATTTCGAAATTGGTTAGGTAAGGTATGATTTGTTTTATGGTACCTTTAAAATTATTTATGGCGCTTGATTCTATTCTGTCATTCGAAAGAATAATTTCTTCACCGCATATAATTATTTTACCTTTTTTAAGCTGGCCTTTGTCCGATACTTTTATTTCAATGGCACCATTGATTTTTGCTGTATTTTGGTTTAAAAATTCTGCAGCAAAAAAATTCTTTATTCCTGTAAAATTGGCCACAAACTCGTTAGCTGGTTTTTGAAACACTTCTTTTGCCAGCCCTTTTTGGATGATTGCACCCTCATGCATTACAGCTACTTTGTTCGATAAGGCAATGGCTTCTTCATAATCGTGGGTGACATGTAAAATTGTTGTTCCTGATTGATTAATTTTTCGGAGCAAATTTCTTAAGTCTCCTTTTAATTGCACATCGAGCGATGCCAGTGGCTCATCAAGCAATAAACATTGTGGTTTGGTAACCAGCATTCGTGCAAGCGCAACCCTTTGCAATTCTCCTCCCGATAAGTTTTGCGTTCCGCGATTTAAAAGATGCGTTATGCCTGTTATTTCTGCAAATTCCTCTACCAACAGTTTTCTTTTATGGTCATTTATTTTTTTATGTTTTAACGGATATTCAATATTTTGTTTTACGGTAAGATGAGGAAAAATAGAAAAATCCTGGAAAACAATCCCAACTTCGCGTTTTTGGATTTTTTCGTGCGTAATATCTTTGTGATTAAGGATAACTTGCCCTGCATTGGGCTTTATAAGGCCTGCAATAATTTCTAGTAGAACCGTTTTGCCAACGCCTGATTTACCCAGGAGAATGTAATAATCGCCCTTTTCCAGTTCAAGATTTATATTTCTAAGCTGAAATTCACCTAATGCTACCGATATATTTTTTATTTCAAGCATTTTCTGTTTTTTTCTTTGTGGCCAGCATTCTTAATAAAATAAAAAACACCAGGCAAACTACAATAAATACAACCGAAACCGGGCGTGCATATTTTAATCCGAAAGCACCAAAGCGTTCATAAATTAAAACAGGTGTAATCATTGGATGATAGGCAACAATTACAACGGCTCCAAATTCGCTTAATCCGCGGGCGAACATCATAATTAATCCCGAAAGGATATTTTTCCATGCCAGGGGTAGCGAAATAGTGAAAAATACTCTTACGGGTGATGCTCCGAGATTTAATGCTGTTTTTTCGAGTTTAACCGGAACGTTTTCGAAACCATCGCGAGCCGCATTTATTAAAAAAGGGATACTTACAAAAGCCATAGCCATGGCAATTCCTGCAGGATGACCTACAAAATCAAGTCCTACAGATGAGCCCATTTTACCTAAAACCGAATCGCGTGAAATAAATCCCAAAATAGCGATACCAGCTGCAGAATGAGGAATTACAATGGGCAAATCAACGATGCCATTAATTATTTTTTTGAATCTGAACGTTGAACGTGCTAAAAAATAGGACAGCGGGATGGCTCCAACGGCAAAAAACAGGGTCGCCAAAAAAGAAACTCTTAGGGTTAACCAAATACTGTTAACAACTTCAGGGTCTTTTGAAGTTTCGAAAAATTGCGCCGGTGTAGTGGCTAAAAACATGCCCAACAGCGGTGCAACGATAAAAAGTAAAACAACTCCGCCCAGGAATATAAAAAATACGGGTGTTTTTTGTTGATTCATTTATTCGTGTTTAAAAAATTCAGGTGTAACAGTAATCATGGTATAAAAAAATTGCTGAACCCCATCAGAATCGACATCTCTTATCCTTTCCAGCGTTTTACTACCAAACAACATTCCATAACCCAGCTGCAAATTTAAAAATTTATTGATGTTCCAGTTGCCTGTTAAGTCTACTTCGTTGGCAAGAAATTTATCCTGAAGTTCATTTTCATAAATATAATTATTGGTAAGGCTAAAATAATGATAATCGATAGACATATTCCAATTTTCGTTAATGATAATTTTTGCCTTAAGGTATCCATCAAAAAGTCCTGCTTTTTTAGTAGTAGAAGGTATGTTGAAGTAATCCATCATGCCGTTAAATCCATGCCTTGACCCATATAAAATATCAAAAGCATTATCTTTCGTATCCGATTCGTCATCCAGCTCGTTACCCGACATGTATTCAAACCCTCCTGTAAGATTTAATTTTGAGGCTGCCAGATACATGTAATTACCACTAAAATAACAGGCACTTACATCTTGTCCGGTGTTATTCTTCCCGGTTTGATAAAATCCTCGCAATTGTAAATCTTGTTGTGATTTTTGATATTTAAAGATGAGGCCTGTTGTAAACCTGTAATAATCAGTATTTGTTGTTCCTGCTTTCTGGTATCCATCAGTAATGGTTAGGTTGGCAATTGATGTGTGCTCAAAGGATTTTTCGTACCAAATAAGGTTTAAAAATTTGTAATTCTTGATGTTTTCCGAATAATCAATACCAAAGTTTGAAACCTTAGCCTGGTTAAATGCAGTAAACATTTTAAAATGGGCTGTATTGTTTTCAAAATCCAGCATAACACCATCATGGGAGTTACTAACCTGATTCCAGTTGGCTTTTGAAAAAAGCCTCTTGTTATCAATATCAAAAGCCTGGCGGCCTGCAGTCACTGACCATTCTTCATTCAGTTGGATTTGAAAATAAGCTTCGAATATACTTAAGCCCGGCTCATCAACTTTTATATTACTTTCGCCCCATATTCTATAATCCAGAATCGATATTTTTGATGTAAGGTTATGGTAGCTATGATTTAAATTTAGCCTTGTTCGTTGTGTAACAAAAGCAGCAGGTATAGATTCTTCTGTTTTAAGATTTTTGTATCCATCCCTGACCTCAAACCTTGGCCGGTATTCTGCATTAATTAAAAATTGAGAATATGAGGTTATACTTAAAAATAAAAAAGTTATTCCTAAAAAATGTTTTTTCATATTGTGTTAATTTTTTGGGATGGCATATGCTTTTAATTTTTCAGGGATATTTTCATAAGTATCTGATTTCGATTTGATAAGCGGCTGACCGTTTTGTTTCATAATTTTAGCTCCGGTTTCAGAAAATATAAATTTAATAAATTTTAAGGCTAAGTCCTTATTTGGAGCTTCATTTAAAAGTGTAATTCCATAAATCATAGGTTCTCCGGTAACGGTTATCGTTATTCCGGGTTCTTTGCCTGTAATTTCAGTGCTTGCTTTTTTATAATAATTTGCCAAATCAGGATTTTTCAAATTTATTGAATCAGGCAGGATTACATAATTTAATTCGTGCTGTTGCGCTACCGAGCGGTAAAGAAAAATGTAATCGATGGTATTTGATTCCAGTAATGCCAATAAATCTACTTCTTTTGGACGAATGTATTCGTTGTCTTTGGCTAACATCTTTTCTGATAAACCCGCAATGTTATAATAATTTTCAGCAAGCTGGGTGGTAAGGATGGTACGATATCCACAAGGGTCGGAGTGAGGGTCTGAGCGGCCGAAAAAAACATTATCGCGCATTAAAACCTGATGCCAGTTTTGGTCATTGATTTTATCTGCATATTTCGATTCGTCGTGAAAAACAATAGCCATTTCATTAGCGGCAAAACGGATGTTCCAATCGGTATATTCCGGTATAAGCATGTTATCAATTACGTTATAATCGGCCGAAGCCATAATATCGCAAGGCTTTTTTAAATCGGTAATCTTTCTTGCACATTTCACACTCCCGGCCGATTCGAGAAAGACTTCAACATCAGGATTTTCCTTTTCAAATTGTTCTTTCATTTGTTTGAAAGGAACCGATAAGCTGCCGGCATGAAAAATGATAATTTCATTATTCTTTTTTTCTGAATGGCAGCTGAAAAGAAATATGGCAGTTGTTAAAACTACAAGTAATTTTTTTGGGTTAAATTTTTTCATTTTCTCAATGCTTTAACGTTAGAATACGGATATGCAAAATTAAACATATCGAAATTGAATCCTAATTTTTACTTTGATATTTATGATACAACAGAATGATTTTTTGGAACAAAAATTTGTTTTAAAGTATTTTTTCAGATTATTGCAGGGCTAAATTTTTAAAGATTTAACCTGTGCATAAAGAAATCATTTTATTTTTTAGAATTTTTCTTCTCTATGTCTTTAATTTTAGCGTTGGCTTTTTCCAGTTGTCTTACCAATTCATCATTTTCATCCTGCAATTCGATAAGCTGTTGCTCAAAATCTTCGGCTCTGCGCGATGATTCTTCCTGGGTAGCCTGCAACTCTTCCATATTTTGGCGCATTTCTTCTTCCTGGGCAGCCATCTCTTCGGCCTGTTGCTGTGTTTTTTCTAATAGTTCGCTGGTACGTTTATTGGTTTCTGCCATATTTAATGAGCTGGCAATACTAAGCGATGCTTGTTCAAGGAATGTGATTTGGTAATCTTCATATTTATTAAACGAAGCAATTTCTATTACACCTAGCACTTCTTCTTCAAGCTTCATCGGGATAAGAATTAAACTTCGCGGGTTTGATCCTCCTAAACCACTTGTAATTCGAATATAATTATCAGGGATTTCTGTTAAATGGATGCGTTTTTTTTCTATTGCACAATTTCCAACCAGGCCTTCTCCCAGTTCAAATGATTTTTTAATATATTTTCGCCGGTTAAAAGCATAAAAAGATTTAAGTTCTAAGGTAATATTATTCGGATCATCGTTATTTCGAATAAAAATACCTCCCTGGTTTGCATTGATATAATTTACCAGAAAGCTAATAATTTGGTACGATAGTTCTTCAACATCATTTTGTTTACGCAAAATTTCATTGAGTTTAGCAAGCCCTTCGTTAGCCCACGAACGTTTTTCTTCTTCAATACGTTTTTCTTCCTGAATTTTTTGTGCTTCTTTTAGTTTTTCTTTCATCTCGGTTAAGGCAATGCGCAAATGATCTGATTCACTAAGTAATTCGATTTCGTGATCGAGGTTTCCTTCTCCAATTTGTCGTGCAAATTCAGCAGTACCTCTTAAATTGGCTACCATCCCATCTAAGGCGGTATTCATATGCCCTGTTTCATCGTTATTTGATTTTAACTCTTCATCAATTTTTATATCCAGATTACCTTTGGCAATTCTTTGTAGTGCCACTGTAGTAGATTTTATAGGCCTTTGAACAACTTTTTTAAATACAATATTCCCGATTAATAATGAGATATAACCAACAGGTATATACCAAATAATATATTTTATTCCAAAATGTCCAACAGAAAATGAAGCTATTCCCACTATTAAGTTAGTAATCAGAATAGCAAAAGCTGTTTTGTAAATAATGGTTCCACGGTATTTATACCAATAAACAAAATATGAAAGTGGCAAAATACCAAATAACATGGCAAGTACAAAGATCAATAAAGGGCTCATAAAAGTCATTTTTATTCTGTCCTAAAATAGTAAATTTCTGAATAAAAGAAAAGTAATTGTTGCGATGAATTGTTAAGGTGAAAATAATTCAATATTTAACCTTTTATTGGTAATGCGCGATCGGTGGTCATAAAGCAAAACAAATTATTAAAAAATTTACCCTTTCATTTTTGCAGGATCTTGTCTGGAGTCAAAAATATCTGTAATGTAAATATACAGTCTACAATTTTGTAAATGATCTTGTAATGTCCTTCAACAAGTCTTCTATGACCTAATTCTAAGTGTTCTAATAAATATTCTCTTTGTCCTGCAAGTGGTTGTTCAAGAAGTGTATCTGCAGCATCAAGTATTATGTCTTTTATTTCTATTAACTTTATGTGAGTTACTTTTGTAGCAATAAATTCTAATGTTTCTTCAAGGCTAATGAGAGCTTGCTCGGTATAAACTAACTTCATTAACTGCCTATTTGATTTGTATGTTTTTCAGCTTCTTCTCTTGAAAAGAACTTACCTGAACTAATGTTTTCTTCTGATTTTTTAGCTCTGCTCTCTAATTTAGATTGCAAAACAGCTTCTTCTTCAAAAAACAGAACGAAGTTTTTCGAACAACTCATCAATAATTTTATCATCTGCCTTGGAAAAATGATTATGTATGTAATCTCTTTTTTCAATAATATTCATAATACTCATTGTTTGTTCTCCTACAAATTAACTTTTTTTATGCACTTTTAGTTCTATTTTAACGGTTAAATTTTGTTGGTTTCGATTTAAAGCATTTCTATTTTGGTGTAGGCTGTGTCAGGTTATTTCGGCCCAACACTTAACATAAAAAGCACCGACAATCTAACTGTCGGTACCCGGGAATATCATATATGATACTTTTTCCAAAATATTTAAAGCACTGACAATATGTGGGCGCTAACTGGGGCATGAAGAAAAAGCAACTATTTAAATATCCTTCCTTTCTTTTCCTGTGTAGTGATGTTATTACTTTGATGTATTAAATCTCTAAGGCTTATGCTGTTGCTCTTTTTTGATTTGTTGAAGGCTGCAAGTGTTCAAGCATTTCATTTATAGCAACTGTATGAATAAACCCTTTAACAGAAAGGTCTTCATCTAAATTTTTCCATGTAATTCCTATGCCTTTACTTATCAGTTGCCAATTTTCAAGTTCCTGTTCTGGTGCATTTTTCAATTTTGGATAATGAGATATCTTTGATTCTAATATTTTACCATTATTCAAAATAATTCCGATAAGGTCTAATTCCTTATCAATTATAACTTTCTTAATACGGAGACCTTTCTCAAAAATCAAAATATCAATAGGGTCTTTCGCCCTTATATCTGTTTTTTTATTTTTCAAAGTACTCATCCCATGCATTTTTTAAAAGTTCTAAATTTTCACTTACAATCTTTTTGACCTCTTTCAGTTGCTTTGCAGTAAATCCATAAAAATATTCTACTTCGACTGATGGTTCTAACCACATTTTACCGCTTGCATCAGCTTTTTCTATGTGTATATGTTTTGGTTCAACTCCTTCATTGCTGAAAAAGTAAAAACGATAACTCTTTATTCTTAATACTGTAGGCATATTAATTACAAATTTAACGTTTTTTATGCACTTTTTGTTCTGTATTAAGGGGTAAATTTTTAACTAAACCAATATCTTTTTTGTTCATTGAACGTCCTCTAATTCGCGAGTGGGGAACTTTAAACCAAATAAATAATATTGAATTACTCAAAAAATTGAAAGACCTTGGAGAAATCTCTATGATTGAATATTTTATGGAGATCAGCTATTTTTATCAGGTTTACGATGATTATTTAATGATTGAAAAAGAGTATTATCTGGCGTTGGCTGAATTATTTAAATATAGATTATAAAGAAATCGAGGGTGACCAAAAAGTGTTTATTCCAATATATATACTTCGACAGTCTCAATGTGACATCTTGGTTGTTAGCTCATTGTCATATTGAGCTTGTCGAAATATGAATAACTAAAGCACTTTTTGGAAACCCTCATTAAACTTTTAACTAAATTCTCTTTGCCATTTACGATAATCTTTCCTTAATTCTTTGCAGGTATTGTAAATGCCGCGCAACCAAAAGTTTAATACCCCAAATCCGCCGGGTTTTACTTCATACTCCTGAGTGTATATTAATTTGTTAGTATGTGTGTCAAAAAAAGTAACCCAAATATTTGCTTTTTCTTCAATCTTATTAAATGATTCTACAATAAATACAAGCCCTATGCCATGTTCTTGTGTATTATATTCCTGAATTGTTTTATTAATATCCGAATGTTCAATTTGGTAATCTTTATCAATAATTAAATTATCTGTGGTAACAATAGAATTTCTTTCTAAAATAAAATCTAAATGAGGTATTACTTCTTTTCCCTTTAGAAATTTCCCAATATCATATTTGTCCTTTTCATTAAAAACATAAGTATTCCATTTCTTTTTAATATAACGGTCGCAAATAATGTCTGGATGTGTAAACCCTGTTGAACCAATCATTTTTGCAATGGTAAAATCAACACCATACCAGTGTATAACATTTGAATTAACTACTTCGCTTAAATCTTTTGTAAATCCTGAATTACAAATAAATAGTGAAATAATTGTAAATAGTAAACTTCTCATATGCATTTTTTTAAAGTTTTTATAATTTAACTTTAAAATTAAATATTTTATGATAATAAAAAAAGCAGTACTTTTAAACACTGCTTAAATAATTGTATTCTGAGTTTATTTTACTTCGCAAGCTCCTGCACCACAACCGCAACTTAACCCCTGGTCTTTTAAGCCATCAGGGTGCGTTCTGCATGAGCCTCCTCGAAAAGTACCTTTTTTGGTAAATAATAATCGAACTGATAATGCCAGAAAAGCAATCAGAACGAGAATAACGGATAATATTAATAATTCTAAAACGGGCATATCTTTTACTCCTTTCTTTTTTAAATCTGCTATTACTTTTTTAACAAGATTTTTACTCTTGTGTTCAATAATTAAGTAAATAATTCAATGTTTTATGGTAGTAAGAGGTTAAGATATTGACATTCACGTAAATATTTTTTAAATTTATTTATTATTTCCTTTTTATTAACCAACACTAAAAATGTATGCGGAAATTTTTTGCTTTACTATTCATTATGTTTTTAAGTTTGCAAAATTATGCGACTGAACCTGTCATTTTTACTAATCAGAATTTTAATTCAAATTTAGTAAATGAGAATTCTCTTTCTATTCCACCTCCCACGGAATATGATTTATCACTTATGAATCTTCAAGTTGATTTATTAGGCATATTATTCTTTGGTCCTCAAATAACACTTGATTTTCAATTTGCGAATATGATTGCTATTGGCCCTTATGTTCGCTGGCATTATGCCGGAGTTGTTTATCAGGGAATTGTAACCGATTGGTTTTCTGCAGAGACAACAACATCGCTTGCCAGTTATTCGGTTGGTGGGCAGGCAAAATTTTTAATCCCAATTGGGAGTGGTCAGCACAGGCCTTATATAGTAACTGGATTTGAAAAATCATTCGGATCAGATTGGGAAGATCGTGGAGGTAAGTATATCTATGAATATGAAACAAATATATTTCACTTTGGGGCAGGTTACAGGATGCTTTCCCATGGTAGCTTCAATTTATCTGCAAGCATAGCCATTGGTTTTGCTCAAGATACTAAGAGTATTGGATATTACGAGGATGGTGAAGATTATACCGATTCTTACCACCTTGAAACAAGAGTACTGCCCATAATACAACTTATGTTAGGTTGGCAGCTTGGAAGATAAACATGACATATAATTCAACGAATTAGCCCTGCATTACGCAGGGCTTTTTTAATTAAAATCAATCTATATTATGTTTATATATTGATATATTTCGATACATGTTTTATATTTATCATGTATAAATACCTAAATACTTTTTTATGGATAGATCAAAATTGATATCGGAGTTTGAGCCTAACAAAAGTAATATGCTCAATATTCTACACAAATTGCAAGATAATAATCCAAATAATTTTCTTACCAAAGAAGATTTAAAATTTGTTGCCGAATATTTAAATACGACTTACGGTTCGGTTTACGGTGTTGCCAAATATTATTCTATGCTAAGCATAAAGCCCAGGGGAAAATATATTGTCAAAGTTTGCAAATCTCCGGTTTGTCATATGATAAGCGGGAATAATATCATTAGCGAGATAGAAAATATTATTGGTGTTAAATTGGGAGAAACTACAAATGATAGGTTATTTACTTTGGAACCATCGGAGTGCCTCGGACAATGCGACCGGGCACCGGTAATGATGATTAATGATAAAGTACATACAGAATTAACTACCGAAAAAATAAAGAATATATTTCAAAATATCAGAGATAATCAATAAAAAAATAACTATCGTGATTGCAGAAAAAAAGATAGCACTGATCAATGCGGGTAAATATAACCCCGAGAGTATAGATGAATATTTAAGCTTAGGAGGGTATAAAAGTGTTGAAAACGCATTGCAAAAAAAACCTGCTGACATTATTGAATTAATGATTGATGCCAAACTCCGTGGACGTGGAGGCGCCGGATTTCCAACAGGGTTAAAAGAAAAGTTCACCAACGAAGCGGTTTGTGATCGATGCATTCAAAAATATATTATTTGTAATGCCGACGAAGGTGAGCCGGGAACTTATAAAGATCGCATTATTATGGAGCAGGATCCTCATGTTCTTATTGAGGGGATGATTATTTCTGCATACGCTATTGGTGCAACCAAAGGATATATATATGTGCGGGGCGAATATTCCGAATCCATAAAAATGCTACGAGTTGCTTTAGAACAGGCACAAACAAAAGGTTTTTTGGGTAAAAATATTTTAAATTCAGGTTTTGATCTGGATATGGAAATTAATTTAGGTGCAGGTTCTTACTTGTGTGGCGAAGAGCTGACTTTATTAGAATCGCTCGAGGGTAAACGTGGATATCCACGCATTAAACCACCATTTCCTGCTGAAAAAGGATTGTTTCAAAAACCTACTTTAATTAATAATGTAGAAACTTTTGCACATTTACCTTATATCATCGGTCATGGTGCAGAACATTACAAATCCATGGGAACAGAAAAGTCTCCTGGCACTAAAATTTTCACCATCAGCGGTGATGTTAATAAACCCGGGTATTACGAAACAACAATGGGTGTTACCCTTCGCCAATTAATTGATGACTTAGCCGGAGGAATAAAAAACAATAAAAAGTTTAAAGCCGCTATTTTGGGAGGTGCTGCAGGTACTTTTGTAGATGAATCTGTTTTAGATACACCGATGGGCTTTGATTCTTTAAAAGAAAAAGGTGCAGTACTTGGATCAGGTGCTATCATTGTAATGTCAGAAGAAAGATCTGTTTTTGATATGACCTGGTCTATCCTGGAATTTTTTAAACATGAGTCATGTGGTAAATGCGTACCCTGCAGAGTGGGAACTGCTCAGCTAATGCTATTAATGGATAAGGCTAAAGAAAATCCATCTGAAAAGAAAGAGGTTCTTGAGCAACTTTTATACGAAGCTGATTATATAGCAAAAAATTCGTTATGCCCACTGGGACAATCACCCATTTTGCCCATAAAAAGTTTAAAACAATTTTTTCAACATCAATTTTAGAATCAGAAATTAATCTGTATGAGTAAACAAGTTAATATTATCATCGACGGTAAAAAGATAAAAGCATCCGAAGGCGCAAACCTTCTGCAGGTTGCTAAAGATAACGGAATTAACATTCCGAGTTTATGTTATCATAAAAAATTAAGTCCTACAGGCGCTTGCCGGTTATGTGTTGTTAAAATGAAAGATGTAAACGGGTTATTTATGTCGTGCACAGTTGCAGTAAAAGAAGGAATGGAAATTATTGCATTTGATTCCGAGCTTGAACAAACACGAAAGCATACACTCGATTATCTTTTAGCTGAACATAACGATCATAATGATGGAACTTACTACGATGAGTTTAGAGACTGGGTAAAACACTATCAACTTGATGACTCTAAAAATCGAAAATATCCGAATATTCATAAAGGTTTAAATTATAAAATTGATGATAGTTCGCCGATTTTAGCTTACGATGGTTCAAAATGTATTAAGTGTTTTAGATGTATTAAGGCATGTGACGAGGTTCAGGGTAAAAATGTGCTTTCGTTTTCTGAGCGAGGAATTACTTCATACATAATTGCTGGTTTTGATCAGTGGAACGAATCGGAGTGCGACGGTTGCGGCGAATGTATTCAGCTTTGTCCAACGGGGGCTATAGTCGAGAAATCACATCGGGAAGAAATACAAATAAAAAATATTGAAAAAAAGGTTAAAACTACCTGTCCTTATTGCGGGGTAGGTTGCCAGCTTGAATTATTGGTACAAAACGGAAAAATTGTCCGTTCCAACGGAGTTGAAGGTGTTTGGCCTAATGATGGCCGTTTATGTGTTAAAGGCAGGTTTGGATACGATTATGTTCATAGTCCTGAAAGATTGACCAAACCATTAATAAAGAAAAACGGGAAATTTGAAGAAGCAAGTTGGGATGAAGCACTGGATTTAATCGCAAAAAAATTTACAGAAATAAAAGAAAAGTATGGAAACGATTCTTTAGCAGGATATTCATCGGCTAAGTGTACTAATGAAGACAATTATCTTTTCCAGAAATTTATTCGTGTAGTTTTTGGTACCAACAATATTGATTATTGTACTCGCTTGTGCCATGCATCCACAGTTACTGCAATGCTTAAATCTATTGGCGATGGCGCAGGAAGTAACTCCATCCAGGATTTTGCCACTACCGATTGTTTGTTTGTTACAGGGAATAATATTATTGAGACACATCCGGTAACGGCAACATTTGTAAAAAATGGGAGTTATGCAGGAAAAAAACTCATTGTTTGCGATCCTAAATGGACACCTTTGGTAAAATATGCCGATATATGGCTTCAGCCACGATTGGGTACCGATATTGCATTGTTAAATGGAATGATTCGGGTGATTATAAAAGAAGATTTGATTGATAAGGAATTTATAGAAAAGAGGGTAGACCGTGGAATGGAGGCTTTTGAGGAATTAGAGCAACTGGTTGAAAAATACACACTCGAAAAGACAGAAGAAATTACGTCTGTACCCAAAGAAAAAATAATTGCTGCAGCACGCATGTATGCTACATCTGAAACATCAATGATTGCCACAGGCATGGGAATGAGCCAGCAGGTTACCGGAACCAATAATGTGTTTTCATTAATCAATATGATGTTGATTACCGGACAAATTGGAAAAGAACGAGCAGGAATTGATCCGCCACGTGGGCAAAATAATGTGCAGGGAGCTACCGATGTTGGTTGTTCTCCAATTATTTATCCGGGATATATTCCTGTAACAGATGATGATAACAGGAAACGTGTCGCCAAATTATGGAATGTGGATTATGAAGATTTATCGGCAAAACCAGGATTAACAACTGTAGAAATAATGCATGCTGCCTACGATGAAAAAATAAAAGCAATGTACATCATGGGTGAAAACCCGATGCTTACCGATCCTGATTTAAATCATACCGAACAAGCATTAAAAAAACTTGACTTTTTGGTGGTTCAGGATATATTTAATACAGAAACAACACATTATGCAGATGTTATTTTGCCGGCATCGTCCTTTGCAGAAAAAGACGGCACATTTGTAAATAGCGACCGAAGGGTTTTAAGAGTTCGTAAAGCGGTTGAAATGCCCGGAGAAGCCGAAGAAGACTGGAAGATTATTGTAAAAATTGCAGAACGAATGGGATACAATCTTGGAAAATATCAAAATGCAGCTGAAATTTTCGATGAACTGGCAAAAGCAGCACCTATGATGGGCGGTATTTCCTATGACCGAATTGAACACCAGGGAATACAATGGCCGTGTCCTGAAAAAGGCCATCCGGGAACCAGCACACTATTTTTAGATAAATTTAATACACCCAACGGAAAAGCAATATTGAATCCGGTTGAGCATGTACCGCAAAGCGAAAAAACCAGTAAAGAATTTCCGTTTATTATGAATAGCGGACGTATTCTTTACCATTATCACACATCAACCATGTCGAGAAAAAATAAGGCATTGACCGATTTTGCTAACGAATCTTATGTGCTAATGAACCCGGGCGATGTTGTGAAATATGGACTTACAGACGGACAAAAAGTAAAAGTTAAATCTAAACAGGGCGAACTGGAAACTACTTTACAGGCGAGTGAACAGGTGGCCGAAGGTGAACTGTTTATGCCCTGGCACTATTCAGAATCACCGGTAAATCGGCTAACACGAAGCGATCTGGATCCATTTTCTAAAATTGCTGCTTTTAAGTTAACGGCCTGTAAGGTAGAGAAAATATAGTAGTAAGTAGAGGGTGTTTTGTAAGGTATATTTTGAAACTCTCGCAAAGACGCAAAGTCTCAAAGAAATGATTGTTAGTGTTTTGTTTCTTTGCGTCTTTGCGAGAAAAAACTAGTTTCTGGACGGCTTCTATTTTATCCTTTAACGAATAATGCTTTAATTATATGAGTGGCCATTTTTGGATTTTCTTTTAATCTTCGGGTAGAATATCCAAACCATTGTTTTCCAAAAGGAACATAAACTCTCATTCGATGTCCATCGTCAATAATTGATTGGCGTAAATTTGGTGTTACTCCGTAAAGCATCTGGAATTCGTACTTATCTTTAGGGACATTATATTTTTCAATAAGTTTATACGCACCTTCAATAACAGGTTTGTCGTGTGTTGCAATACCGGGATAAATACCGTTTTTAAAACAGAATTCAATATCTTCTATAAAATGCTGATTTACTTCTTCGTATTTTTTGTAAGCAATCTCTTTGGGCTCAACATAAATTCCTTTACATAAACGGTAATTTAAAGGAGCTTCTTCCGAATGCATATCCATTAAATTTTCCAAATCTGAATAGGTGCGCTTCATATAAGCCTGAAATACTAAACCAACATTCTTTGGAAATTCAGCTTTTAATTTGCGGAAAAGTTCAATTTCTAAATCAGTGCATGGAGAATCTTCCATATCTACCCTGATAAAATTATTATATTCAGCAGCTTTTGCTACTATTTCGCGAATATGGTTGTAACAAACATCTTTATCAAGCAATAAACCAAACATGGTTGGTTTTAAAGAGTAATTGCCATCGATATTTTCTTTTTCAACGCGGTCAATTAATTCAATGTACTCTTTTTTGTTTACTTCTGCTTCATCCAGATTTTTAATAAACTCTCCAAGAATATCAAGGGTTACCATTATTCCTTGTTCGTTTAGTTCTTTTGATGCTTTAATGGCATCTTCAACTGTTTCTCCTGCGATATAGGCTTTTGAAAACAACCATACAAAGTTTTTAGGGAAGTATGGTAATATTGTTGCAATCAATCTGTTAAACATATCTTTGATTATTAATTGTTTATATTTTATTTGAAATACATCCAGGTATCTAAATGTATTGGCATAATTATTATTTTTTTTTTGTAAAAAAAAGGAGAAAGATCAGTTTTTTAATTTCAAGATACTTAATTTAAATACTAATCTTATGAATACATTGGGCTAATTATATTTTTGCTCTTTCAAATAATTTTTCACATAATCTTCTACTCCTTTTTCCAGAGATGTAAAAGGCTTGTTATAACCAATGGACCTTAATTTGTTCATGTTAGCTTCGGTAAAATACTGGTATTTATCCCGGATATCTTCGGGAGTGTCAATAAATTCAATATTTTCCTCCACGTCCATGGCTTTAAAAGTGTTTTTTGTGAGATCAAGAAATGAGCGTGCTTTACCTGTTCCAAGATTATATATTCCCGAATCTTTACGATGATTCATTAGGAAAAATATAACATCAACCACATCTTTAACATAAATAAAATCTCTTAATTGTTCTCCATCTTTGAAATCAGGGCGGTGCGAACGGAAAAGTTTCATTTTTCCTGTAGCAGATATCTGGTTAAAAGCATGAAAAATTACTGATGCCATGCGTCCTTTATGATATTCATTGGGCCCGTATACATTAAAAAACTTTAATCCTGCCCAGAAATAAGGTTTGTGCTCCTGCTGCAATACCCATTTGTCAAACTCATTTTTTGATTCACCGTATGGATTTAGTGGTTTCAGTTTATCAACAATTTCATGTTTATCGTCATAACCCAATTCGCCACTTCCGTATGTTGCAGCAGACGAGGCATAAATCAATGGCAACCCATATTCAACACACTTATTCCAAACCCGCTGGCTATATCCAATATTCAATCTTTCAAATACCGATTGATCAAATTCGGCTGTATCAGTTCTTGCTCCAATATGTAAAATAATTTGTACAAATTTATGGTTCGCATCCAGCCATTCAATTAAATCGTCGCGATGGATTTTTTGTGAAAACTCTTTCCCTTCAAAGTTTTTATTTTTTTCTTCACGCGAAAAGTCATCGACTAAAACAATATCTTTAAAACCTTCATCATTTAATTTGCTTACTAAATTACTGCCTATAAAACCGGCTGCTCCTGTAACTATAATCATAACTTAATTTTTAAAACTTTTTGAGCTTGCTAAGTTAAAAATAATTGTTGATTCATTTCAGGTATAATACCTAAAGATGATGCTTTTTCATACAGTGCCTTTATAGCTTTTTTTCCTTCAATGCCTAAATCTATGGTATAATTATTAACATACAATTCAATATGTTTATACATTACCTCTTCATCCATTTCCTGAGCATGTTTCTTTATATATGGATATGCAGATTTAGGGTTTTCAAAAGCAAATTCAACACTTTTCCGCAATATGCGATTAATCTTTAATTGAATATCTAAAGGCAGGTTACTGCTTATCGCAATACCTCCTAATGGTATTGGAAGCTGTGTTTCTTTTTCCCAGAATTCGCCTAAATCGATAATTTTTTTTAATCCTTTCTTTTTGTAAGTAAATCGATTTTCATGGATAATTAGCCCTGCATCTGACTCGCCGCTTAAAACAACATCTTCAATATCCGAAAATAGATACTCTTTTTTATTTTTCGCTGCAGGATATGCAATGCTTAATAACAAATTGGCTGTTGTATTTAATCCGGGTATAGCAATTTTTATATCATTTACCTCATCGGGATAAATTTTATGTTTGCTGATTAATATTGGTCCATTATTTTTGCCCAGGGCGCTTCCCGAATCAAGTAAAAAGTAGTTCGCTGCAATTTTTGTGTAAGCGTGATAGCTTATTTTTGATACATCCAGCGCTTGTTCAAATGCTTTTTTATTGAGCTCTTCTACATCGCCTAATATTACAGCAAACTCAAGTCCTTCAGTATCTACCTTATGATGAACCATCGCATCAAAAATAAATGTATCATTAGGGCAGGTTGAATATCCAAGGCTTATTTTTTGTTTCATCGATTATCTTTTTACTTATAAACATTTGTGATTTCAAGAAGTTTATGGTTAAGATTTTTTATTGCTAGTGGAATATCCCAATTTTGGGTATTTCGCTCTTCCACAACATTAGAAATAGACCGGATTGCCATAAACTGAACTCCCTCTTTTAAACAAACATAAAAAAAGGCAGCTCCCTCCATCGTTTCAATATCTGCTTGAAATTTTTGTTTTATATTATTTATTGACTGCTTATTACCATGCGTAATATCTGAGGTTATTGCTTTAACTTTTTTTATTGATTGAAAAATGCTTTTATCGAGGCGATTTGGATTTTCAAGTTGCCCGTTTTTAAAAGGGAACTCATTTGCATCCATAAAGTCTTGATCAAACAAGGAATGATAACTATTGCTACTTTCAATTCCAAGTCCCGCAAATTCATCTTTCTCAACCAAAACAACATCACCAATTTTTAATTCAGGATTATAACTTCCTGCGATTCCGGCATTAATTATCAAGTCATATTTTTTAGATTGTAGTCTTTTTGTCAAAGCGTAAGTTGTAAATGTGCAACCTATACCTGTAACCAGGTAATCAACAACCAAATCTTTTACAACGGTATATTTCATCATGCAAGCATTTGATATATTGATTTTTAGGTTCTTCTTTAAAGGGAAAATTTCCTTTTCTGTTGCTGAAACAATTAATATCTTCATGGTATTTTGTACTTTTGTAAACTCAAATATATTGTTTTTATGGCAAAATTATTGTTATTTTAAAGGACAACAATTTATTTGAAGTAAAAACAATATAAAACTACTTATTATGGTATATTTAACCCGTCGAGAACGATTTTGTTCTGCACACCGTTTATTTCGTGAAGAATGGGATGATGCAAAGAACCTTGAAATTTTCGGACAATGCTCGCATAAAAACTGGCATGGGCATAATTACATTCTTTATGTAACTGTTAAAGGTGAATTAAACCCTGAAACAGGCTTTGTAGTTAATATTAAACGATTAAGCACAATTATTAAAGAAAGAGTAATTGAAAAACTTGATCATAGAAATATTAATATCGATGTGGATTTTATGCAAGGGAAAATTGCATCAACAGAAAATTTAGCAATTGGAATATGGGAGCAATTAAAATCAGCTATTGAAGCATTAGGTATTGAACTACATTGTGTTAAAATACAAGAAACGGAAAACAATTTTGTCGAATATTTTGGAAATTAAGTATAATCATGGAAATAGTAAATAATGGAGTAAAAACATTTGAAGATAGTGGTTACACACGAATTGACAAATGGAATGAAGAAAAAACCGAGCAATTGGCAAAACACTATAAAGCCATTCTTGAACTTATAGGTGAAAAAACTGATCGTGAAGGATTGCTTGAAACACCAATACGGGTGGCAAAAGCAATTCAGTTTTTAACCAAAGGCTATAATATTGAACCGATGGATATTTTAAAATCGGCCATTTTTCAGGAAGATTACAAGCAAATGGTTATTGTTAAAGATATTGAACTATACTCGATGTGCGAACATCATATGATTCCATTTTATGGGAAAGCACATGTTGCATATGTACCTAACAAGTACATCACAGGATTAAGTAAAATAGCCCATGTAGTTGAAGCATATTCTCGACGCTTGCAAGTGCAGGAACGTTTAACCATGCAAGTCAGGGATTGCATACAAGAAGCATTAAACCCTATGGGTGTGGCTGTTGTTATCGAAGCCGCTCATATGTGTATGCAAATGCGCGGGGTTCAAAAACAAAATTCGGTAACTACTACCTCTGCTTTTACGGGTGCGTTTTTGCGTGATACCAAAACCCGCGAAGAGTTTATACATCTTATTGGGTCGAAACTGCATTAAATTTATTTTTAAATAAATTATATCAAAATCCTAATCATTGATAAATATTGTCTTTTGGTTAGGATTTTTTATATTTTTGTCGCCTGTTAAAATAAAATTTTGAAAGTTAAGTATTAACTAAAATGAATATTATGAAAGCATATGTATTCCCTGGCCAGGGAGCACAATTTGTAGGAATGGGAAAAGATATTTACGATAATTATCCCGTAGCCAAAGAATTATTTGAAAAAGCAAACGAAATTTTAGGTTTTAGGATTACAGACCTTATGTTTAGCGGAACAGAAGACGACTTGAAACAAACAAAAGTTACGCAACCGGCTATCTTTTTGCACTCGGTAATTTTAGCCAAAACGCTTGATGATTTTAAACCTGAAATGGTTGCTGGGCATTCATTGGGAGAATTTTCTGCATTAGTAGCCAATGGCGCATTATCTTTCGAAGATGGATTAAAATTAGTTTATAAACGTGCTATGGCCATGCAAAAAGCCTGTGAAGTTGAACAATCAACAATGGCTGCCATTATTGGTTTAGAGGATAAAGTTGTTGAGGATGTTTGTGCAGCAATCGACGAGGTGGTTGTTCCTGCTAACTTTAATTGTCCTGGTCAGCTAGTAATTTCAGGATCGATGAAAGGAATTGATATTGCCTGTGAGAAACTTAAGGAAGCAGGAGCAAAGCGTGCCTTACCATTGAAAGTTGGCGGTGCATTCCATTCGCCTTTGATGGAACCAGCAAGAGTTGAGTTAGCAGATGCTATTAATTCAACAAACTTTAATACACCTATTTGTCCTGTATACCAAAATGTGGATGCTAAACCTTATACTGATCCGGTAAAGATTAAAGAAAACCTGATTAAGCAATTAACTTCGCCGGTTAAATGGACACAAATTATGCAAAATATGATTGCCAACGGAATGACTTCTTATACTGAGGTAGGTCCCGGAGCGGTTTTGCAAGGTTTATTGAAAAAAGTAGATCGAAAAATGCCAGCGCAAAGTGCCTAAAAATACGATACAAACACAGTAAGTAGGCTGTCCAAAAAGACAAAAATCGTTGTCATTCCGAGGAGGAACGACGAAGGAATCTGTTGATTATTAATTTAAAAAGATTCCTTCACTTCGTTCGGAATGACGTTTTCAAACCTTTTTGGACAGCCTCTTTTTTTATTCTTTAAATGTTATGCTTACATTCTGATTCGTTTCAGGATGCAAACTCAATGGTACAGGCGATACTTTAACCAATCCTTCCAGAATTTTCTTTTGCTTATCAGTTAAATCGCACATGGTAAAATCGTATTCAATTTTTACTTCGGCAACTCTGCGTGGATTTTCCGACATAATTTTCCATGTTTTTGCAGTAGCGCCTTCGATACTAAACCCTGCCGCCTCAGCTTTTATACCCATAATGGTAAAAATACAGCTGGCTAGTGATGTTGCCAGCAAATCGGTGGGTGAAAAGGTTTCTCCCTTGCCGTGATTATCCACAGGAGCATCTGTTATTAATTTGTTTCCCGAGCGTACATGAATAGCCTCAGTTCTCAATTGACCAGTATAAGTGGTTCTTATTGTTTCTCTGTTTTCCATAATCAATATATTTTATTACATAACAAATTTATTGATTTTATGTTCCTTGGAAAATTTTAGAAAAAAATAAAGTAATAATAAATAATCAATTATAAACAATTGGATAAAGGGGATAAATATTTAGTATTTGGGTTTGTACGGGATATTTTAATTATATTTGTTTTAGAGATTAACTGTAATTAAAAAAATAAGCCATTCTCAATGGAATATAACATATATTGCGATGAAAGCTGCCATTTAGAAAATGATCCTCATAAAGCCATGGTATTAGGTGCCATATGGTGTGCTAAAGCAGACAAAGGAATGCTTTTTGACCGAATTAAAGAAATAAAATTAAAGTATGGCTTCCCATCCACATTTGAAATTAAATGGAATAAAGTTTCCTATTCAAAAATATATTTCTATAAAGAAATAATCAACTTTTTTTTCGATACAGATAAATTAAACTTCAGGGCCTTAGTCATTCCAAATAAAAAGGTATTAAATCATAAACAATTTGAGCATACGCATGATGATTTTTACTATAAAATCTATTTCGATATGCTCAAAATTATTATTTCTCCACATGATACTTATAATATTTTTCTTGATATTAAAGATACTCAGGGTTTCGAAAAAATAAATAAGTTACATGAAGTAATATCAAATGCCCATTATGATTTTTCCCAGACTATTGTTAAAAATATTCAAGAAGTTCGTTCAGAGGAGGTTAGTCTATTACAGATAACTGATTTATTAATTGGTGCTATGTCATATTTCCATCGCCAACTGGAAACAAGCAAAGCTAAATTAGAACTTATTAGGTTAATAAAAAAACGAAGTAATTATAGTCTATTAAAGTCTACATTGCCTAATGAGCGTAAATTTAATTATTTTATTTGGCGTACAGGATATACAAGGAGGGTAGGAAATGGAAGTTTTTGAACTACCTGAACTTATTGAGCTTAGTGATTTTGGTGGTAATTTTGATTCTTACCTTACGGCAATATATGAAATATTTAAAAATGATTTCATAAAAAGCAAACCTGTTTTTCAAGGGAAAAGACTGGGTTTAAAAAAGTTTCCACTAATAGAAGGTAAAGAATATACTTTTTATCATATGACCCATGGAGGAGATATTGAAAACGAAAGATTACCTGATTTAAAGCGTATGGAACGTATAGCTTGGCCTCGTCCAATGATTGATTATTCAACTCATTCTTATTTAAAAGTCTGGCGCAATATACGCAGGGGTAAAGGGGGGACTCGAAACAGAATACTTATTTTACATGAAAAAGAAAAATATTTAGTAGTACTTGAAGATCGAACTAATTATATTTTACCCTGGACAGCTTATTTAGTTAAAGGCTCTCATCATTTAAGAAAACATTTAAGAGAGTACGAAAGCTATAACAAGCAGAAGCCGCCACAATAGTGACGGCTTCGTTTCTCTTTCAACGCTTACACCTTTCAGATGGTTGGTGAGATATTTTAAGTATCTTTTTTACAACTTATAATTATTAAACGAATATAAAATAAAAATGTTTAATAAAAAAGCTAAATTAATTATTTTATATGATTTGTTTTCTTCTTCTTTTTATTATAAATACTATATAAACTAGTAGATGTTAATATTTAGGGTAAATTGAAAACTACAATCCAAAACTAATATCATACCTTACCACATCCTGCACATCCAGTACTTCCAGTTAATTTATCAATTTCTCTCCGGCACCTTATTTCTTCGTGTTTGGCACATGATAACCCCAGCTTGCGCATATCTTTATTTTTACCTACAGAAGTTTCAGGGAACTTTTTATTCTTTCGAAAAAAAACATTAAATCCTAAAGCCATAAAAGCTATTAGCATGAAACCAACCACCAAAAAAAACAATTCAATAAACATTACTTAAATTTTGTTGTTATTAATTTACAAATGCAAAGATAAGCACAAAAAGCAGACAATATTTTACAATGAACTAAAAGTTTTGTAAATTATACATCTACAAATAATTATATGAGTTGATAAACAATAATATTATGAGTACACAAAGCACAGTGAAGAAGAATACAAAATCAAAAGCTTCATGGGATAAGAAAGAAGTTTTAAGTGATTATAAATTGGCAAATCTTAGTCGTCAGATCAGTTTAATGGGACGAAAAGAGGTGCTTACCGGAAAAGCTAAATTCGGAATATTTGGCGATGGAAAAGAAATTGCACAGATCGCCATGGCTAAGCAATATAATGATGGCGACTGGCGATCGGGTTATTACCGAGACCAGACTTTTATGATGGCTGCCGGTTTATTTACTGCTGAAGAATTTTTCGCCCAATTATACGGTGAAACTGATATTGAGCTAAATCCCGGAAACGGAGGGCGTTCTTTTAATAATCACTTTTCTACACGAAGTTTAAATCCTGATGGGAGTTGGAAAGATTTGATGAAGCAAAAAAATTCATCTGCTGACATTTCACCTACAGCCGGACAAATGGCCCGTTGGGTAGGATTAGCTTATGCATCAAAACTTTTTAGAAATGTAAAAGAGATGCAGGAATTTAAAAGTTTATCTGATGAAGGTAACGAGTTGGCATTTGGGACCATTGGAGATGCCAGTACATCAGAAGGACAATTTTGGGAAGCGATTAATGCTGTTGGTGTGTTACAGGTGCCTGCTGTTATTGCAGTTTGGGATGATGGGTATGGAATTTCAGTACCCAAAAAATTTCAAACTACAAAAGGTAGTATTTCCGAAGTATTAAAAGGTTTTGAACGAACCAAAGATAAACCCGGGATTGTTATTTTAAAAGGTAAAGGATGGGACTATTCCGGACTTATAAAACTGTTTAAAGAGGGTGTTGAGATTGCCCGAAAAGAACATGTTCCTGTAGTGTTTCATATCGATGAAATTACACAACCTCAGGGACATTCAACCTCAGGTTCCCATGAAAGGTATAAATCCGAAGAGCGATTGAAGTGGGAAGAAGAATTTGATGGTATCCATAAAACCCGGGAATGGATACTTAAAGAAAAAATAGCTACGGAAAAAGAACTGGACAAAATTGAACAAGAAGCTGCAGATGAAGCGAAAGCCGCCAAAAAAGCAGCATGGAAAAAATTTAAAGATCCGGTAAAAGAAGAGCGTGATAAATTAATCGAAATTATTGATAACCGCTCGTGTCTTTGTAAGCGAGAAGGGATCGATAAAGTTGGGATGTATACCGACGAATTGAAGAAAATAATGAGCCCGATCCGTAAGGATAATTTCAGTACTGCCAAAAAGATCTTGCGTCATGTTTGTTTGGATTGTAATATCCGTGAGAAACTACAGAAAGATTTATCCAACTGGCTGGAAAGAAATTATGAAGATAACTATGAACGTTACAACACTAAGTTAAATAATGAATATCCAACTTCGGCATTAAATGTTAGCGAAGAAAAACCTGATATTAAACCTGACTCACCCGAAGTGGCCGGACGAGAGATTCTGAGAGATAATTTTGAATATCTGTTTAAAAAATATCCAAAACTGGTAGCTTTTGGTGAAGATTTGGGAAATATTGGAGGTGTTAACCAAACTTACCAGGGATTACAGGAAAAATATGGTGAATTGCGTGTTACCGACACAGGAATTAGAGAACAAACAATCCTTGGACAGGGAATTGGCCTTGCTTTACGTGGATTGAGGCCTATTGCAGAAATTCAATACTTTGATTACCTGTTGTATGCATTGCAAACGCTGAGTGATGATTTGGCTACTACACATTATCGGACAGCTGGCGGACAGGTTGCTCCGGTAATTATCAGTACCCGCGGACACAGACTGGAAGGGATATGGCATTCCGGCTCGCCATTAAGTATGGTGATTAACTCTATCCGTGGTGTTTATGTTTGTGTGCCACGAAATATGACTCAAGCAGCAGGATTTTATAATACCTTAATGGAAGGAGAAGACCCTGGTTTAGTTATTGAACCGCTAAATGGATACCGGTTAAAAGAAAAACGGCCGGAAAATATTGGCGAGTATAAAATCCCATTGGGTGTTCCAGAAATTTTAAACGAAGGAACAGATGTTACATTGGTAACTTATGGCTCTTGTGTTAGAATTGCACAAGATGCTTTGGAACATTTAAAAGAGTTCAATATTTCGGTTGAATTAATTGATGTGCAAACACTGCTACCCTTTGACAGAAAGCATATTATTAACGATTCGATCAAAAAAACCAATAAGGTTGTATTTTTTGATGAGGATGTTCCGGGTGGAGCAACATCATTTATGATGCAAAAAGTGCTTGAAGATCAGAGTGCATATTATTACCTCGATTCTGAGCCACGAACTGTAACAGCCAAAGAGCACCGGCCAGCATATACCAGCGATGGAGATTATTTTACCAATCC
>CAZSIC010000024.1:0-36491 GCA_964606845.1 uncultured Bacteroidales bacterium | reverse complement strand
GTTGGCGCTACAGGTGTTGGTGTGCGGTTGTTTTTCGACTTCTTTAGTAGCCAGTTATAAAACTTAACGAATAATTGTTAATTTTGCTTCAAATAAGGATGTTAAAAAATAAAAAAACGAATATATGATTCAGGATAAAATAGTTGTTGGAATATCGCATGGTGATATAAATGGGATTAGTTATGAGGTGATAATCAAGTCGTTAATGGATAATAGAATACTTGACTTTTGTATCCCTGTGGTTTTCGGGTCTGCAAAAGTTGCTGCTTATCATCGCAAAGCATTAAATATTGTAAATTTCAGTTTTAATAATATAAAATCAGCTGATGAAGCAAACCCAAAACGGGCAAATATTATTAATTGCCTGGATGATAATGTCCGTGTTGAATTAGGAAAATCAACAACAATAGCTGGTGAATCATCATTTATATCTCTGGAACAAGCTGTAAAAAGTTTAAAAGAAGGAAAAATTGATGTTTTGGTTACTGCTCCCATTAACAAAGACAACATTCAATCCGATCAGTTTAACTTTCCCGGACATACCGAATATCTAGCTAAAGAAAGCGAAGCTGAAGAATCGCTTATGTTAATGGTAAGCGAAAATTTAAAAATAGGCGTTGCTTCCGGGCATATTCCTATAAGTGAAGTTTCAGGTGCATTAAGCGTTGAAAATATTTTAAATAAACTAAGAATAATGAATCAAAGCCTTATTCAGGATTTTAGAATAAGGAAACCCAGGATTGCTGTTTTAGGATTAAATCCACATGCAGGAGATAATGGATTAATAGGGAATGAGGAAATTGATGTTATTATCCCTGCCATTGAAAAAGCTAAAGAAGAAAAAATATTAGCATTAGGCCCTTATCCTGCCGATGGCTTTTTTGGTAGTGATCAATTTAAACAATTCGATGCTATTTTGGCAATGTATCATGACCAGGGCCTTGCTCCTTTTAAAGCATTGGCTTTTGATTCGGGTGTAAATTTTACAGCCGGGTTGGATTTTATACGCACATCTCCGGGGCACGGAACAGCTTACGAAATTGCAGGGCAGGGAAAAGCTACTCCTGCATCTTTTAGAAATGCTATTTACCTGGCTTGTGATATTTTTAGAAATAGAACTGAATATAAAGAAATAACAAAAGATCCTTTACAAAATTATGAAATATCCGATAAAGACTCTGAATAATTGATTTTAACTATACATTATTAAGGGTTGGCTTTGAAGTCAACCCTTTTTTAATGTTTTATAACATAATATTGTTGGTTTATTGGTATTAGTATCCCTGTTAATAAGGCGAAATATTTCTTAAATTTGTTTCAATACCTTTTTAAAAAATATCCTCAACGATTTCTTCTTTTATGTTAGAAATTATGATATGGATAATTTGAACAAGAACTTAATACCATAAATTATAAACTAAATAAGGAGGTACTCATGTCGAAAATTGATCTGTCCCTAAAAAATCTTGAAGAACTTTTTCCTGCTGATTTTTCGCAGGAGCAAATTGCAAAGGCAAAAACATTGTTTTTGAAACAACTGGCTCTTTTGAGCCATAAATTTTATGGAGGTAAAATACAAACACTTCCCAAAGCCGGAGTTTACGGATTTAACTGGTTTAATGTATATTATACGCCAGGTGTATCTAAAATTTCAACAACCATTCGCGATAATAACGATGCTTCGTTTGAATTATCAAACAGAGGTAATATGGTAGCAGTTGTATCCGACTCAACCAGAGTTTTAGGTGATGGTGACTGTACACCACCGGGAGGATTAGGCGTTATGGAAGGAAAAGCCTATTTAATGAAATATCTGGCTGGAGTTGATGCTGTTGCTCTTTGTGTAGATAGCTACAATAAAAAAGGTGAACATGACCCTGATAAAATCATTGATTTTGTAAAAATGTTGCAACCCAGTTTTGGAGCTGTTAATCTTGAAGATATATCTCAGCCAAACTGTTATAAAGTATTAGACACATTGCGTGAAGAGTGTGATATTCCTGTTTGGCACGACGATGCCCAGGGTACTGGTTCGGTTACAGTTGCCGGGCTTGTCAATGCTTTACGCATTGTTGATAAAGATCTTAAAGATGTAAAAATTGTTCTTTATGGTGCCGGAGCATCAAATGCAACAATTGCCAGGTTAATTTTACAAGCTGGTGCTGATCCTGAAAATATGATTCTATTTGATTCAAAAGGAGGATTGCATAAAGATAGAAGCGATATTGAAAAAGACACCCGTTTTTATCGTAAATGGGAGCTTTGCCAAAAAACGAACCCTAAAAAAATTAATGATCCTGAAGAAGCGCTTAAAGGTGCTGATGTGCTTATAGCATTGAGTAAACCAGGCCCTGATGTTGTTAAGCCTGCATGGATTAAAGGCATGGGTACAAAACCCATCGTATTTGCTTGTGCAAATCCTGTTCCTGAAATTTATCCTTATGCTGCTAAAGAGGCTGGTGCTTATATTGTAGCTACCGGAAGAGGAGACTTTCCCAACCAGGTAAACAATTCTTTAGGCTTCCCGGGAATTTTGAAAGGAGCGCTATTAGTTCGTGCCCGAAAAATAACCGACGAAATGGCTGTTAAAGCAGCATACTCTATGGCTAATTATGCCGAAAAGAATGGTATTAACCCTGACTATATCATGCCTAAAATGGACGAAACAGAAATGTTTGCCCACGAATCAGCTGATGTAGCTATGGAAGCCATAAAGAATGGTGTGGCTCGTACCGAATTAAGCTGGGACGATGTGTTTAAGAAAACAATGTATGATATCAAGCAAACACGAAGTACCATCGATATGATGATGCAGCATAATTTTATTCAGCAGCCTGATATGGAAATGCTTGAAGAGGCATTAAAATTTGCTGTTGATCAGGTAAAATAAGCGGTATTTAAAATATGTATTTGTAAAAATAGAGTTGCCCAATCAGGTAACTCTATTTTTGTATTAAAATTTTGTAGGTTTTGCTTTGTTGGCCGGCAATAATTTGTAAAAAGTAAATTCCTGTATTACTTTTTTTGAGTTTGATATGTGTTTGATTACTATTTAAAACTCCATCTTTTATTAAATTACCACTTATATCCATTAGTTTATAGTAGCTTTCTTTTTGTATTTCCTGGGTTGTAAACTCAATAATAAACGCTCCATGATTAGGGTTGGGATAAATTTTTATTGTTGTTTCTTCATTCACAAACACATCAAAATTATCAGTAGAGTTAGCAGTAATAAATTCGCTATCGGAATACTGGATGCAACCGGCATAATTTGTTACGGCCACAAAATAGTCACCATCTTCTTCTACACTGTATGTTTTCTTATTAGCACCGGAGATGGGTTTATTATCTAAATACCATTGGTTATTAAAATCTGCGCTGGATGTTAATGTATTTCCATCAATGGTAAAAGTTGGTTTTTCTGGAATATCAAAAACAAATATTTCTCCGGCAATATTTTTTTTGTAAGTATCATTTACAGTAATTGATATTTGTTTTATTCCAAATGAATTGTATTTTATCCAATGGGGGCCTGCACCTGAAATATTCCGGGGCTCTGCTTCTGAACCAAAATCCCATTGAATATCATATGCCTCATCCAAATCAGTTGAGATGCTTACACTGTCGTTAAGACAAATAGAATCAGCACCGACAGATATTTTTGGATTAACATATTCGGTGTCTTCAATAATACTTACACTATCAATACTAACTCCGGCACCTCTTAATCCAATGGCTTCGAAAGCTATCCTGTAATTATTGGATAAGTCTGGCAGCGGAATTTGCTTTAGTTCCCAATTGCTTATGTTGTAGTTAAAAGACCGTATTGTTTTCCATTCCAAAGAATCAGATTTTTTATATAAAATATTTAATTTATGAACATCATTATTATATGATGGCATGTGGACATAAAAACGCAGCAGATAATTTTTATCTGAAGTTAAGTCTAGTTTAGGTGATACTAATTTTGAATGCTCCATATTATCATTAAAAAAATGAGCATTAAAACTTCCTTCATACGCCGTATCTAAAAAACCTGTTTGTCCACCTTCTTGTATAATCCAACCAATTGAATCATTTGATCTTTCTTCGTACCAGTTTATATCTATTTCATATGGATCTTCAAAAGTTTCATAAAATGGAGCTTTAGAAGTTCCCATTCTTTTTAAATATACTTTGTTTGAAGGTTTCGACTCGTATTCATCCGGAATTACAAATTTTGCCGTTACTTGATATTGATAGGTTGAATTAATAACAGTTGCAGAATCTATATATGAAGTATTATTTGTTGAATCTATTTTTATATTATTTCTGTAAATATAAAAAGCATTGCGATTTTCATGGTTAACCACCTCATTCCATGTCAGAAAAACAAGTGTGTCTTCTGCCCATGCTTTAAGGTGTGATGGAATAGTGTCATAAGGTTGGTATCCGTCTATAAAAATTACTCCTGTACTATCTGGATCCAGCCAGGCTTTTAATTGTTGATCCGGTGATGCAGAATCTTGCCAGGCATGGTGGAATTGTTGATAATAATCATTAAAATTAAAACTACAACTGGCATCCCCACCCGTTAAATCACCTATAATTCGTTGGTTTTGATCGAACAAAGGACTGCCCGACGATCCACCCTCTGTTGTTCCTACATCCCAGGCGTCTATCCACCAATGAGTATTTGGTGTATATTCTCCTCCAAAATCTCCGGTAGTTGCTCCATTATAGGCAATCGTAATTTTTTTTATATCACCGCCGGGATGATGGATAGAGGTAACTGTTGAGGGGTCAGCAAAATCTCTGCTCCATCCGGCAAAATAGGGGGAATATTCCGGAGGGAGAACCTCCGATAATTCAAGTAATGTGAAATCTAAAGTTTTTTCAGTGGGCGCAGCTTTTATTATTGACCCTGAGAGTGTTTGGGTTTTGTCTCCGTCGATATTATCACATGTTGGACTTTCATAATTGAAATAAAAAACCGCATTCTCTGCATCATATGAGTTGTCAATACAGTGGTTTGCAGTTAATAAATAGGGATTACCGTTGTTTTTTGTATTATTTACCAACGCTCCCGAACAAAGAAAACCATTAAAAGTTATTTTGCAAACAGACTTTTTTAAGGTTTGCCAGTTATCACCTTCAGGACAATTGATGTTTACATTACAGATGCCTGACGAGCCAAAACTCTTTTCATTATTTTGTAAAATATTAAAGATGTTTTTATAATCGTGTCCAATGGATGAAATATGCAATTCTCCAGTAAATTCAACGTTCTGTGGTTCGTAATATTCAATAATTATCTCATCTCCTTTTACAGGCGCAATAGCTAACTTCTTATTATTTTTATTATTTAGCGATGTAAATGCTCCTAATATATGCTTGTTTTTAAGATTATAAATATAAACTTCTGCACCTTGAGGAATTTTATATTTATTGAATACAACACTTAATGAAAAAGCGCCTGGTGAAATAATTTTTAATTGCCATATTTTACCTCCATTATCAAGTGTATGCCATACGCCATCTTTATCAGGAGATATATCCGTCTCAATCATTTGAGCAAATCGAAGGGGTTTTAATCTGGATTCTTCAAAATATCGGTCTTCTTCTAATAGTTTTTCAGCATTAACAGAAGGTAAAATAATGGCAGGTATTTTTTGTGTTGATTTATGAAAGTTGCGTGGGCTCCCTGCTTGGTTGATTTGGGAAAAAGAAGATTGAAAAACAAATAAAAGGCTCAGTAAAATGCTTATTTTAAATTTCATGGCCAAACAATATTTGGGAGTGTAATTTAACCAAAAATACATTTAAAATATGAAATTAGAAATTTTCTGGTATTATTATTCTATTAAGCTTCGTGTAAAATATTTTTACAAGAATTTTTCTGGACTTAATTTTTATGTATTTTTAACGTTTATTATAAAAATATGGAGTATGTACGAATTTATATCCGGAGAAATAAAGGAAATTTTTCCCACCTATATTGTTTTAGAAAATTCAGGAATTGGATATTTTATTCATATTTCTGTTAATACCTATTCACAAATAACAGGAAAAGAAAATTGTAAGCTTTATATAAATGAAGTTATTCGTGAAGATGCACACCAGCTTTATGGTTTCTATAAAAAAGAAGAGAGAGAGATTTTTTTACATTTAATATCTGTATCGGGTGTAGGAGCCAATACAGCTCGTATGATGTTATCTTCCCTTCAGCCAACAGAAATTCAAAACGCAATCATTCAGGGGGATGTAAATCTTTTGAAAAGTATAAAAGGTATTGGAGCAAAATCTGCCCAACGGATAATTGTAGATTTACGTGATAAAGTTGGAAAAATTGATAGTCAGGAACAAATTATTGATTCTTTAAACAATACAATTAAAGACGAAGCGTTATCAGCTTTAGTTATGTTGGGTTTCCCAAAAGTAAAAGTTGATAAGTTAATCAATAATATTCTTAAGGAGCAACAAGGTCTTACAGTTGAAGATTTAGTAAAAGAGTCTCTTAAAAGAATTTAATATGATTTAAAGTTTAGTTAAATCTTGCTGTTGAAAAAACAAATTAAATATCTGGTACTGATTTTAATCTTCTTTGTACCCTGGACATATTATGTTAAGGCGCAGACAGATACTACCAGTTTTCAGCAATCTAATAATTATGAAGAGTCAATCTTGTTGCGTGATAAGCAAGAATCGTCACTTCAATTAAAATACCCTTCTAATATTCAAGATACCATTGAATACGATCCTGAAACCAATGAATATATTATTTCAAGTAAAATAGGATCATATGATTATCGCCCTTCTTCAAGAATGACTTTTGAAGAATATCAAGAATATCAATTCGAACAATCACTTCGTAATTATTGGCGGCAAAGGGCTAAGGGAGATGAAATTGATTCTCAAACAGGACTCTTCCCAAACCTTAGGCTGGGAGGAGAAGCTTTTGACAAACTTTTTGGCAGCAGTGCCATAAATATTGTTCCTATGGGCTCGGCCGAATTAATTTTTGGCGTTAATATCAACAGTACAGAAGATCCTACCATTGCCGAAAATTTAAGGCAAACAACTACTTTTGATTTCGAAGAAAAGATTATGATGAATGTTACCGGAACCATTGGTGACAAAATAAAGCTGGGCGTAAATTATAATACAGAAGCAACCTTTGATTTTGAGAATCAGACTAAACTGGAATATATTGGTAAAGAAGATGAAATTATTAAACGCATTGAAGCAGGAAATGTCACTTTACCTTTATCTGGGTCATTAATTACAGGTAGCCAGAGTTTGTTTGGTATTAAAACAGAGCTTCAGTTTGGGAGATTAACGGTTTCAAGTGTATTCTCACAGCAGAAAGGAGAAACAAAGGTAATTGAGGTTAAAGGTGGTGCGCAAACGCAATATTTTGAGCTTAAAGCAGACGAGTACGACGCCAACAGACACTTTTTCTTATCGCAATATTTTAAAGAAAATTATGATAAAGCGCTTGAAGAGCTTCCTGTTATAAAAACACCATATACCATCACTAAAGTAGAAGTTTGGGTAACCAACAAAGCAAATAATAATGAGGAAAACCGGAACGTTTTAGCATTGTTAGATCTTGGGGAAAGAGGAGATAATGTTTTTGCTCAACCCGAAGTAATTAACCCGGCATCATTTATAAGTCAATACCCTTCTAATAATACCAATGAACTTTATAATAATATACTTTCAAATTTACCTAACAGAAGTTTTAATGAAATTAATAAAGCACTTGAAGTTTGGAGTGCCTATAATTATCTTCCTGGACAGGATTATGAGAAAATAGGAAGTGCCCGAAAATTAAGGCCTAATGAATACGACCTTAACGAACAGTTGGGATATATTTCGTTAAATACTGCTTTAAATTCAGATGAAATTTTAGCGGTTGCTTATGAATACGATTTAGGTGGACAAAGATATCAGGTAGGTGATTTTTCTACCGATGGTATTACTTCCGAAGAATTCTTAATGGCTAAATTGCTTAAAGGTACAAATTTAACGCCCTCTTTGCCTACGTGGGATTTGATGATGAAAAATATTTATGCCATTGGAGCATATCAGGTAAATAGCGAAGATTTTATTCTCGATGTTTTATATAAAGATGATAAAACAGGGAATGCACTGAACTATATCCCCGAAGGAAAAATTAAGAAGCAGATTTTGCTTAGTGTGCTTAATCTTGATAATTTAAACTCACAAAACGATGCCATCCCTGATGGACGGTTTGATTTTATCGATGGAATTACTATTAATGCTTCAAACGGACGTATAATTTTCCCTGTTTTACAACCTTTTGGCGAACACCTGAGAAAACAATTTGGTGATTCGGATGCTGAACAAAAAGTTGCCGACAAATATGTGTTTCAAGAACTTTACGATACTACTTTAACTTATGCCCGGTTAGTTGCCGAGAAAAACAAATTTAAATTAAGAGGAGAATATAAATCCGCTTCAAGCTCTGATATCGCACTAAATGCTTTTAATATTCCACAAGGCTCTGTTGTTGTTACTGCCGGGGGCAGAAAATTAACCGAAAATGTAGATTATACCGTTGATTATAATTTAGGGCGTGTAAAAATTATTAATGAAGGGTTGTTAGAATCCGGAACCCCTCTGCAAATATCACTCGAAAGCCAGGCTTTGTATAGTATTCAGACTAAAACACTGCTTGGAACCCATTTAAATTATCAATTTTCTGATAATTTTAATGTCGGAGCTACTATTTTGAATTTAACCGAGCGACCTCTTACCCAAAAAGTTGCATTTGGAGAGGAACCAATATCTAATACAATATGGGGATTAAATACTTCCTATCAAACCGAATCACAATTTATCACCAGTCTGGTAGATAAGTTGCCTTTTCTTGAAACCAAAGAAAGGTCTTCGATAATGTTCGATGCTGAATTTGCTCATTTAATTCCTGGTCATTCAAAAGCTATTGAAAAAGAAGGGAATGCATATATTGATGACTTTGAGGGAAGCGAAACATCGCTCGATTTAAAAGGGTTTAACAACTGGGTAATCGCCAGTGCACCTCAAGGACAACCAGGCATTTTCCCTGAAGCTTCTTTGTCAAATGACCTTGCCTATGGGAAAAATCGTGCAAAAATTGCCTGGTATAAGATCGATCCATTGTTTTTAAGAAATAATTCTTTAACACCGGGACATATTAAAAATGATGCAGAACAACAATCTAATCATTTTGTTAGAGAAATCTACGAAAAAGAGATTTTTCCCAACAAAGAATCTGAAACAACCGTACCTACTGCATTACAAGTTTTGAATGTTGCTTATTATCCTTTTGAAAGAGGCCCTTATAATTATGATGATGGCTCTGACCTGACTTTTGGAGGCCTTAATCCAGATGGAACCTTAAGAAATCCAGAAGAAAGATGGGGTGGTATTATGCGCGAAATGCCTACTACCGATTTCGAAGCTGCTAATGTTGAGTATATTGAATTTTGGTTGATGGACCCGTTTGTTTATGATTCTACAAATACTAACGGTGGTTCAATATATTTTAATCTTGGGAATGTGTCCGAAGATATTTTACGAGATTCAAGAAAAAGCTTTGAAGATGGATTACCCGATTCTGAAGATATTTCAGGCGTTGATACTACCGTTTGGGGTAGAGTGCCAAGGAATGACTTTACCGTCGAAGCATTCGATGTAGGACGCGAAAATCAGGATGTAGGTATTGATGGACTTAAAAACGATGATGAACAAAGTTTCTTCGAGCAGTATTTAGAAAACCTTGAATCTGTTTTAGATACAGACGTCTACGAAGATTTTGCCAATGATCCATCGGCAGATGATTATTATTATTATCGGGGAGCTGCTTATGATGCTCAACGGCTAAGTATTCTTGAAAGGTATAAAAAATACAACGGCATGGAAGGGAATTCCACGGGAGAAGCCTCTGAAATTGCAACCAAAAGGCCTGATACCGAAGATATTAATCGAGATAAAACACTTACTGAAACTGAAAGCTACTTTCAATATCGGGTCAATTTAAGGCCTGAATTAATGGAAATAGGGCAGAATTACATTGTAGATAAGAAAAAAGGGCATAATGTTAATTTGCCCAACGGAGAAAAAAATGTGGATATTACCCGGTATCAATTCAGAATTCCTATCCGTGAACCGGAGAAAACCATAGGAGGAATACAGGATTTTAAATCCATCCGTTTTATGCGAATGTTTTTAAGAGAATTTTCTGATAGTGTAATATTGAGGTTTGCAAAATTTGATTTAGTACGGGGTGAATGGAGGAAATATGGATTAAGCCTGATGGAGGGCCAGGAAGGATTAGCTACACCTGAACTTTCAAACGGCACGCTGGATATTTCATCTGTTAATATCGAAGAAAATGATAACTATGTTTTACCTCCCGGTGTTGATCGTGTAATTGATCCTACAAATCCTCAATTGCGCCAACTTAACGAGCAGTCGATGGTTCTCAGGGTTCGTAATTTAGACGATGGCGATGCAAGAGCTGCTTATAAAACCATTAATATGGATATGCGCGAATATAAAAAAATGAAATTGTTTGTGCATGCCGAAGCGCTTGAAAATGAAATTTTAGAAGATGACGACGTGAGAATATTTATACGTTTAGGTACTGATTATAAAAATAATTATTATGAGTATGAAATCCCTATAAAGGTTACTCAACCTGGAAATTATGGAGATCTTGACCGATTGACGGTTTGGCCCGAAGAAAATAATGTTGAAATTATTCTCGATGAATTGATTCAGGTTAAACAATCACGAAATAATGAATTGCGAAGGTCAAACTCTACCATTACCCAAAATTCTGTTTATTCGGTGTATAAAGATGATAAGAAAAGATTATCGGTTCGAGGAAACCCAAATCTTAGCAATGTAGTTACTATTATGATTGGTGTCCGAAACCCAAGTAAACAAAATAATATAATTTCAAGCGATGATGGAATGCCCAAATCAGGAGAAATTTGGGTAAACGAACTTAGATTAACTGACTTTAAAGAAGAAGGTGGTTGGGCAGCCCGTGGACGACTTTCAACACGATTAGCTGACCTGGGGATGGTTAATGTTTCTGGTAATATCAGTACTCCAGGTTTTGGAAGTATTGAGAAAAAAGTAAACGAAAGAAGTAAAGAAGAAGTTATTGAGTATGATGTTTCAACCAATCTTGATCTGGGAAAATTCTTTTCAGATGAGTCACAGGTTAGCATCCCTATGTATGCAGGATATTCCGAATCGTTTATTAATCCAGAATATAACCCGTTAGACCCTGATGTATCTCTTGATGATGCTATTAAAAATGCTGATTCTAAGGCTGAAAAAGATTCTATTAAAAATATTGCTCAAGATTATACCCAACGTAAAAGTTTAAACTTTACCAATGTTAAAGTAAATAAACGTGGCGAAAAACAAAGATTATACGATCCTGCAAACTTTTCAGTCAGCTATTCATACTCAGAAGTTTTTGCCAGAGATATAAATACTGAATTCGATGTTTTAAAAAATTATAGAGGTGCTTTTACTTATATCTATAATACACGCCCTAAAATTGTTACCCCCTTTCGTAAAGCAAAAGGAATACTAAACTGGAAAGCATTGGCTTTGATAAAAGATTTCAACTTTTATTATATGCCATCCAGCTTCTCTTTTAGAACCGATATGTATAGAAAATATCAATCTAATAAAACCAGGAATATTTATAATCCCGATATTATTATTGAGCCAACTTATAATAAAGAATTTAACTGGAATAGATATTATGATTTAAAATGGGATATTACCCGCTCGTTAAAACTTGATTTTTCGGCTACCAATATTGCACGTATTGATGAGCCTTACGGAGAAGTAAATCGGGATAACATAGATACTTACGAGCACTGGAAAGATTCTGTTTGGAATAATATTTTAAATTTTGGAAGAAATACCCAGTATCATCATAATTTTGATGTTACTTACAGGGTACCGATTAATAAAATTCCTTTACTCGACTGGACAAGTGTTAATGCAAGATATAATGCCACTTATAACTGGGATGCCGGGCCAATGTTAAGAAAAGACAGTGAATATGACCTTGGAAATAATATTCGTAATTCGAGCACCATCCAGCTTAACGGACAGGCCAATATGGTTAATTTATATAATAAAGTAGGTTTTCTGAAAAAAATAAACCAAAAATATGGACGTGGCAGGTCTTCTCGTAAAAAAATAGAATATGAGGATGTAAGATATGAGGAAAATGAGGTTTGGTTTAGAGATGGCAGAGCAAGGTCTATTTATCATGATTTAATGACCGAAGATATTACACGAGTTGCTGTAACCGATTCGGCTGGAGAAGAGGTGAAAGGAAAATGGGAAGTAGTGTCAAAACGGAGAATTCGTTTCAGCTCCGAAAAAGATATTGATAATGGAACGATTGTGGTTGAAGGGCGTATTGTAAAGAGAGAAAATCCACTGGTTTTTATTGCCGAAAATACAGCATTGCTTCTTATGTCGGTTAAAAATATTTCGGTTTCTTATACTATTACAGAAGGCTCTAGTATGCCAGGATATAAACCATCGACAAATCTTATGGGAATGGAGACCTACAACAATGTTACTGCTCCTGGATGGCCCTATGTATTAGGTTGGCAGGATGAGGATTTTGCTATTAAAGCAATTCAAAATGGTTGGTATACTCAGGATACTACATTAAATAAACCTTATTTAATGACCCATAACGAGAACCTGAATGTAAGAGTAACCCTGGAACCGGTTCGTGGATTTAAAATTGACCTTACAGCTAACAGGAGTTATTCTGAAAATAATAATCGATTTTATATGCCTGCAATATATGGGAGTGACCCATATAGCCAACAAATTTCAGGTAATTTCTCAATGACCTATTTAACCATAAGTAGTGCTTTTGAAAAATTAAGCAGCAGCGATAATTATTATTCAGAATCTTACGAAAATTTTAAATTATACAGGACAACCATTTCGCAGCGACTTGCACAGGAACGTCAAGATGATCCGCTTTATATTGGCGGAGAAAGCTCCGATGAGCCTGGTTATATGGATGGGTATGGAAGTTTATCGCAACAGGTTATGACTCCTGCCTTCCTTGCTGCATATGGTTATTATGATGAAAAAAATGTTCCGCTTGAACTTTTTCATCAAATTCCATTACCAAACTGGAGTGTACGCTACGATGGTTTGAAAGATATTCCATTTATTAAAAAGTATTTTAAATCAATCAATTTAAGTCATACCTATCGGTCATCCTATAATGTTGGTTCTTTTATAAATAATACAGATTACGAAGAGGTAGATGGCTATAGTTATGTAATTGACCAACTCAGTAATTTTATTCCGCAATATGAGGTAAACAGTATTTCTATTAATGAGCAATTTAGCCCGCTAATTAATATTGATATGACCATGAATAACAATCTTACTGCACGATTTGAGATGAAAAAGAGCCGTACAGTAACCCTTAGTTTTACGAACAATCAGGTAACTGAGGTACTAAGTGAGGAGTTAGGTTTTAGTGTTGGCTATAGGTTCGACGATTTTAACCTGATATTTGATTTTGGAAATGAGCAGGAAAACTTTAAAAGCGATCTAAATATTCGTGGTAATTTTAAAATCCGAGATAATAAAACCATTTTAAGAAAAGTAGTTGAAGATGATGAATTACCCTCAGCAGGCCAAAAAGCAACTATTATTGGTATATCGGCCGACTATATGCTTAGCAATCGTTTAACTTTGCGATTGTTTTATGATCAGAATATCTCCGACCCATTAATTGGCAATGCTTATCGTACTTCTAATACAGATATTGGATTTAGTCTTAGATTTACTTTAACAGAATAATTTTATTTTCAGAAAAAATGCTTACTTTTGGATTGAAAAATATCAAAAAGTAAAATTATCTAATTAAAATAATTAATTATGAATATTCCGGAAAACCTAAAGTACACAAAAGATCACGAATGGATTCGTGTGGAAGGTAACGAAGCTTATGTTGGTATAACTGATTATGCACAGGGAGAATTAGGAGATATTGTTTTTATAGAAATTGAAACTGAAGGCGAAGCGCTTGAAAAAGAAGAAGTTTTCGGTACAATCGAAGCAGTTAAAACAGTATCTGATATGTTTATGCCTGTTTCTGGCGAAGTTTTAGAAGTAAACCAAAAGCTCGAAGATTCTCCCGAAGTAGTAAATAAAGATCCTTATGGCGATGGCTGGTTAATTAAAATTGGCCTTAAAGACGAAGCGGAATTAAATGAACTTTTAGATGCCGACGCTTACAAAAAATTATTAGAAGCTTAAAAAAATTAAATTTTTAAAAAACCGGGCTGATTTTTCAACCCGGTTTTTTTATGTGAAAAAATCCGGTGCTTTTTATATCACCGGATTTTTGATCATTTATTTTGATCCTTCTTTTAATAATACATTACCGACTTCCCAAGTTGCTGCTCCACTCGTTGTGCTTATATATTTGAAAGCGATAAAGAAACTGGATTCTCCATCATAAGTTGATAAATCAATGTCACCTGAGGATACAAAATCCCAGGAATTACCTGAAGGTCTGTTAAATCCAGATAATTCAGCCCATGTTCCCTGTGTCGATGGATCACTTGTTCCATCATAATTTAAAGATACAAGTACTTTCATGTCATCATGCGAAGTAATATAATTAATCGCTTCACGAATTACTAAGGTTACATTTGTTTTACTGGTTAGATCAATTTCAGGAGAAACTAACCAGTCTTCGTTTGCATTGTTAGAGCCATCATAACCGCTCATTACTGCACATCCATTATCATAGTTAGCCCATTCCCATTCTTGTGGGCCATTTACATTAAATGCAGAAAATGAACCCAGGTCAGATGTAAAATCTTCTTCAAAGAATCCTGTTTCAGGTAATATTCCATCACCATCCATCCAGTAACCGGTAACCGATTTTAGGCCGGATTCTCCAAAATAAGCCGTTAAATTACCAAGGAATTTTATCGATTTATCCAGGTTACCCGAATTATCAGCTAAATTAACAGCATTTCTAATATCTCCGGCAGGTAGCTGAACAACAACACAGTTAGCAATGTTTGTTTCATCTTCGTTATCTGCAATAATTACATTTGTATTGGTGTTAAAGGGCGCTGTGAATGAAGGTTCAAATTCTGATAAATCATTACCCGAGGCATCTTTTGTTTCGTATACACCAACCAAATAACCTTCAACCCAAACATTATTTTCATCCTGGTTAGCAATTCCTGCTGCCACATTGTATGGTTCGTCAAAAGTTCCTGATCCTTGAGTATCTCCGCCACCAGTGCCATCAAACCTATCGTTGTTCATTTCTACTTCTTCAACAGATCGGATATAGAGTTGTACATCATTTCTGTATTGGCCTACAATAGCAATTAAAGAACCACTGCCATTAGGAATGGATTCATCAGCGAAAGCTGCATAGCCACTGGTTCTTACGGTCAATGTTTTTCCATTTTCATCCTCAATGGTTCGGTTTTTAGTAATCAGGTTTTCACCATCAGCATAAGTTTTGGCAGTATCAGAAACTATAAATTGGACATTATTTAATTTAACCAACTTACACTGATAATTATCCATCCCAGAAATAATATTTAGTATTGTAGTTTCTTCTGGAGTTTTTTCAACTTTTGTATCCAGTTTAGTGATATAATCGTCCAAAGTAAAACCATTACCATCCAGAGCATCAATCTGAAATAGATTTTCATATTGTCCTACTTTTAAGCCATTAAGCTGAATGCGGATAGAATCGCCCTGGTATAATCCTCCTGAAGCATCTAAATGTAATGCAATTGCTCCGGTTTGGTCCTGGATATATGCCGTTTTATAGATATTTCCACTTTTATCGTCCATGGTTACCACGGCTAAAATCGATTGATCTGTAGTAAAAAGGTAATCATCATTCGCATTATTATATAAATTTTTTACTTCTTGTATTGTTATAGATTCTCCTACAGGAATCGTTGTGGCAGGAGGTGTATCAAATTCATCATCAACACAAGAAAACATTATAATTGCCCAGGCAAATATAAATGTGAGCAATACTGGTTTTTTGTTTATTTTTTTCATGATATTATTGTGTTTTATTGTTTTCATAATCATTAAAATCTAAAGGTTATAATTACCATATAGGTACGGCCCCATAAGTAATAATATACAGGCGAGAATTTATTCACATCCTGATTTTCATAATCAAATCTTAACTGCTCGTATCCTCCGGTGATAAATTCCTGGTTGTCGAGCAAGTTTGAAACATTTGCAAAGATGCTTAAGTAGTAATCACCAAATTTCCATGATTTTCCGCCTGTAAGGTTTACAGTGTATTGGCTTTCAAGTTGTTCCTGTTTTGTAATTTCTTTTATTCGTTCTGCTCCATAAGGCGAGTTCGGATCTAAACCAACAATGGCATCCGAAGTTCTGCGGGCCGGATTGAAACTTAAATAAATATCGTCGAAATAGTTTGCATTTAGTTCAATCCACCAGTATTGTGGAGAATTATAGCTTAATCCCAGCGAATAAGCTTGCTGTGGGGTGCCATCAACATAGAAGTCTTTCACATAAACGGTTTGGTTTGATTCTCCCAGCGTTTCGGAATCATTATCGCGTGTTACGGTTACATTAGGACGGGAATCGTAAGTGTATTGTCCTAAAGCAGCAACTCCCTGAATACTTAAGCTGGTTGTAATGTCATATTCTAATCCAACTTCAGTTCCAAAATGTTTTTTATCAATGCCAGTCATTGAGTAATTAACAAAACTGTTATAATCATCATGATAAAAACTCATTACATCTATTTGGTCATTGAATGTAGCATAATATCCCGAAATTCTCCCTTTTAAATTAGGCATACGAATAATATAGTTCAGATCGGTAGATAAGATTTTTTCGCTTGTAAGCCCGTCAACTTCAACGTTTCTTGTTCTTGGCGAAACATAGGCATTGTCAAAAAACGGAGCCCTTGTCATATAAGTGGCATTCCCAGAAAAAATATGCCTGCCTGTTAATTTATATGTTCCACCGCCGGAAAGCCCGTAATTAAAAAAGGATTGCTTTTCTGAGTTTCCAGCAGAGTTATCTGGGAATTTTCCGTTTCGCATATTTCCTGTTCGGTAAAAGTTTGTATTTGAAATATTAAGACCTAAATAAGCATCAATTTTTCCTGCAGAATAATCACTTTTAACAAATCCTTCAATTTTTTGGATATTGGCGTCATAATCGTATCCAAAAACATCACCTTCTTTAACCAATCTGTTCGGATTATCCAGGTCGCTTTGGGCAATTATGGGATCAGCAAAATCTCTTTCTGCAAAATGGTCAATATCAACCCAGTAATCTGCTCCTAAAAGATCATCAACCATTTTAAAATGTTTTCCTTTGTACCAATTATAGTTTATGGTTCCGGTTAAGCGGAGAGATTCGTTTAAATCATAAATAACCTGCGTATTTGCAATGATCTGGTTATGATCAATTCTTTGGTCTTCAACCATATATTTTGCTCTGTTGAAAGTAATATCATTATCTTCAACTCCGTTCACTTCATCTTGTGTATAGAGATTTTTTCTGTTTGCAAAATAGAAAAAATCCCAGTCAACTTGTTGTTTATCCCAGGTATAATTTTCAACATCACGGTTAAAATAGGGAAGATATTTGTAATAATTAGGCCTTGGGTCGGCGGCATCATACCAGTTTAACCTGGTATTACCGTCGCGCCCGAACGAATAAGCAAAAGCAGTATTTATTTTAAGTTTATCGCTAAAATCCCAGTAGTGGTTTAACTCAATAAATGGTTTAAAGGTATTTGATATTCTTGAATTTCTTTTTTCGCCCGCCTGGTAACCCCAGTTGGCATTGTAATAATTGTTGTCAACGTAATCATATGCTTCTTGTGTTGATCCAATTAACTTTCCTCTTTTATTGGGAGTAACAAAAGCTGTTAATGATATGGCATGGTTGTCGTTAATTATTTTTTCTGCTGCTAAAAGTATTGCATTGGCATCGTAAAAAGTTCCTTCCACATAACCTTCTTGTGCCCACCGGCGCGAACCAGAAATGGTAAAAGCCCAGTTATTATCCATCAGTCCTGTTGAGGCAGTTGCCATAACCCGGTTTTTGTAATATTTATTTGTTGACATGTAGGATGCTTTAACTCCGGGGCTGTATTCGGATGCTCTGGTAATAATATTGGAACCGCCACCTAAAGTTGTTAATGTATAATTGTTGTTATCCATTCCGTAAAAAAGCTCTTCGTTTCTTGTGGCATCGTTTAAACCGCCCCAGTCTGACCAGTATGGCCGGCCAGTTTCTAAGTTATTCATTTTAATGCCATTAAAAAACACAGTAGAATTTTCAGAGTCCAGGCCTCTGATATCAAATCGTGCAGCTCCAAAAGTATAAGCAGCTGTAGAGGCAAAAATATCGTCCGATGCATGAAGTAACCCACCAATTCCCTGATCGGCCTGGTTGTCTTCAAAATCTCCAGCATCTAAAACGATCATGGGCAAATCTTCCTTCTCTTTTTTATAATCCGGAGCATACTTTAAGGTTACTGTTTCAATATCTAATAAGCTATTTTCTTCTAAAGAGAATGGAACTTCTTTGGTTTCATAATCGTTTTTAGAAAAAATGATAACTCCTTCGCCTGCGGGAACCTGATTTATTAAAAATTCACCGTTCGGTTTAGAAAATCCTTCTAGGTTTGTCTCTTTTATTAGAATTTTTACATCGCTTAACGGTTTCGCTTCCTTACTTTCGACAATAAGCCCTTTAATAGAGCCTGTTTGGGCAATTGTTGAAAACGTAAAAAACAGGAAAAAAGAGAATAATAATGTCAGATGTTTCATATAACTGTTTTTGATTCTTTATATTATTTTGATTTTTTTAATTGCTTGATAACAGTGAGTTTTATTAATTTATTATAAATGTTTTTTATTGATAAAGGATATAAAAATACATACAATGTTTTTAACTTCCGATATTTTTTTATAGAATTACAAAGATTTAATATAATACGATCATGAAACAGTACATTATTCTAATTAAAACATTTTATACAGTGCTATTTTCTTTTTTGTTGTTGTTTAGCTTTGATGTAAACGCTCAACAAAAACAATATAAAGTAGCTACGGTTGCATTTTATAATCTTGAAAACTTATTCGATACTTTAGATACACCTGATAAAAATGATGAGGAGTATACTCCTGAAGGTTCTAATAACTGGAATAGTAAAAAATATTATGCAAAGTTAAAAAATATGGCTGAGGTTATTTCTCAAATTGGTAATGATTTAACCGATGCTCCTCCTGCAATAGTTGGTGTTTGTGAAGTTGAAAACCGGAAGGTTTTAGAAGATTTAATTGAACAGCCTCAATTAAAGCCTTATAACTATAACATTGTTCATTATGAGTCACCTGACCGTAGAGGTATTGATGTAGCCTTATTATACCAATCGGCGGTGTTTGAAGTTACAAATACTGTGTCAGCAACATTAACAATTGAGGAGATTGATGATTTTTATACCCGTGATCAATTAGTTGTTTCCGGCATTTTAGATGGTGAAAAGTTGCATTTTATGGTTAATCACTGGCCTTCAAGATATGGTGGCGAACTCCGAAGCAGGCCTTTACGAAATGCTGCAGCAAAACTAACTCGTTCTTTAGTTGACTCAATCATAAGTATAGATTTTGATGCTAAAGTGCTTGTTATGGGAGATTTTAACGATGATCCCGTTAATGAGAGTCTGATGGAGCATCTTGATGCAAAAAAATCTGAACGAAAAACTCGTTCCGGAGACTTATTTAATCCTTATTACGATATGCACAAAAAAGGTTATGGAACCCTTGCATATCGTGATCAATGGAATTTATTTGACCAGATAATTGTTTCCCGCTCGTTGTTAGGCAATGATAAATCAACTTTTAAATTTTATCAGGCTAAAATTTTTAGTAAAGATTTTTTAAAGCGCGAAACCGGCAGATATAAAGGTTATCCATATAGAACGCATGCTGCAGGGATTTACCTTGGAGGTTATAGCGACCACTTTCCTGTTTATGTTTTTTTGATCAAAGAAAATCTTTAAGTAGATATTACTGCTATTTGAAATAATACAAAATGGGTATCCGTTTTTACACATAATATTACTTTTAATTTTTTTTCATTAGCCACATCACTAAAGACTTGCCTGACGTTAGTCAGTGGTGTGAAGAACCGGAACGAAGTGGAGCTCGATGAAGTCAAAATCAATTTGCACCCCTGCCAGTCCGGCAGGCTGGCTTTAGAGTATGTGCCAAACAAATTGATTTTCAATTTATTTAAGCAACTCTTATAACATAAAACGGACATTTGATTAATAAAAAAGGAGATCCGGTAGTTCCCATGTTTTTTTTATTTAAAATTTGGAAAAATTATTGTTTAATTTTATTATTAGTATTATATTAAAGGATTAAAAAAATATTAAACCCTTAAAAATAATAAAATGGAAGTAAAAGGTACGGCTGTTAAGTCTATAAAAGAATATGTCGAGAAGAAATATGGTAATCAGTTTAATAATTGGCTGGAACAACTCCCAGAGGATTCGAAAAAAATAATGAGCGGTGGTATTTTTGCCAATAACTGGTACCCAATGAAAGATGCTGCTGTTGAACCGACAAAAGCTATTGCAAAACTTTTTTATCAAAATGATTTTAAAAAAGCGGCTTTAGAATCAGGAAGGTACAGTGCCGAAGTAGGATTAAAAGGAGTTTATAAAATTTTTGTAAGGGTAGCTTCTCCAAATTATATAATGCAACGTGCAGGACGAGTTTTTACTTCTTATTATAGTCCTTCAGATATTTCCGTAGTGAACAGCCATGATAAAGGTTTAACTTTACATATTACGAAATTTCCGGAACCGGAAGAAATTATAGAGTACCGCATAGCCGGATGGTGCGAAAGAGCTTTAGAATTCACCAACTGCAAAGATGTTAAAGCAATGATTACTAAATCGTTAGCTAAAGGCGATCAGCTAACTGAAATTGTAATTACCTGGAACTAAGAACAACCTTAGAGATTTTAAATAAAAAAAAAAAACGGGACTAAACAAAGCCCCGTTTTTGTATAAAAGGTATATTTTTATAAAGTTTTCTTTACTTCAACTTCTTTATATCCTTCAATTATATCACCTACCTTAATGTCATTGAAGTTTTCTACATTTAATCCGCATTCGTATCCAGATACCACCTCTTTTACATCATCTTTAAATCGTTTAAGTGATCCAAGCCCTCCGGTATAAATAACAATACCATCTCTAATAACACGAATTTTAGTATTTCTTGTAAGTTTTCCATCTTTTACGATACATCCTGCAACCGTCCCTACTTTTTTAATTTTAAAAGTATCGCGAACTTCGGCTGTTCCTACAATTTCTTCTTTAATATCTGGCGATAGCATACCTTCCATCGCATCTCTAACTTCATTTATTGCATCGTAAATAACTGAGTATAGGCGAATATCTATTTCTTCTTTTTCGGCCAGTTTACGAGCATTCATCGAAGGCCTTACCTGGAAACCAACAATAATAGCATTCGAAGCTACAGCTAACATTACATCGGTTTCGGAAATCTGGCCAACACCTTTATGAATAATATTAACCTGAATCTCTTCAGTGCTAAGTTTTATTAGTGAATCTGAAAGAGCTTCAATGGATCCGTCCACATCACCTTTAACAACAATATTGATTTCCTGGAAATTTCCAATTGCAATACGTCGTCCAATTTCGTCGAGTGTAATATGTTTTTGTGTACGGAGGCTTTGCTCACGCTGTAATTGTTCGCGTTTATTGGCAATTTCACGGGCTTCTTTATCACTTTCCATTACATGGAATTTGTCGCCAGCCTGTGGTGCTCCATTTAATCCAAGAATTTGTACAGGTGTTGCCGGTCCGGCAATTTCAATTCTTTTTCCTCGTTCGTTATACATTGCTTTGGCGTGTCCAAAATAACTGCCTGCTAAAACAATATCTCCAACTTTAAGTGTTCCTGCTTCTACTAATATGGTGGAAATATAACCACGCCCTTTATCAAGTTCCGATTCAATAACAGTTCCTGTTGCATGTTTATTAGGATTTGCTTTTAAATCGAGCAATTCAGCTTCTAATAAAACTTTTTCAAGCAAATCATCAATATTTAAACCTTCTTTGGCAGATATATCTTGCGACTGGAATTTTCCTCCCCATTCTTCAACAAGGTAATTCATATTGGCAAGTTCTTCCTTAATTTTTTCGGGATTAGCACCGGGCTTATCTATTTTGTTTACAGCAAAAATAATCGGAACGCCTGCTGCACTGGCGTGATTAATTGCCTCTACTGTTTGCGGCATCACATTATCGTCAGCGGCTACTACAATGATAGCAACATCGGTAATTTGGGCTCCGCGTGCACGCATGGCTGTAAATGCTTCGTGACCGGGCGTATCAAGGAATGTAATTGTTTTACCTCCATCTACTTCAACGCTGTAGGCACCAATATGCTGTGTAATACCACCGGATTCGCCTGCAATAACATTAGCTTTTCTTACATGGTCGAGTAAAGAAGTTTTACCGTGATCTACGTGTCCCATTACCGTTACGATTGGTGATCTTGGCAATAAATCTTCCTCACTGTCTTCTTCTTCTTGAATGGCTTCTTGAACCTCTACACTTATAAATTCAACTGTATAATTAAACTCATCGGCAACAAGAGCCATTGTTTCTGCATCAAGGCGTTGATTGATAGATACCATTAACCCTAAGTTCATACAAATAGAAATTACTTCGGTTGGTGATACATCCATCATGTTGGCCAGTTCGTTTACCGAAACAAATTCGGTAACTTTTAAAACTTTCTTTTCTTCCTCTTGCTTTTTTATATCTTCTTGTTGTTTCTGGCTAATCGCATCACGTTTATCTCTTCGGTGTTTTGAGCCTTTTGACTTTCCTTTGGATGTTAAGCGCGCTAAAGTATCTTTAATCTGCTTTTGTACATCTTCTTCGCTTACTTCAGGACGAATTTGTTTTTTCTTTTTCCTTTTTGATTTAAAATGTTCTTTATCTTTTTTCTTCTCTGGAGCAGTTTTAGCACCTTTTTTATCTTCTAAATCCACTTTTTCTTTGTGGATACGTTTACGTTTTTTCTTTTTACTTCTTTGATCATTGGATGAGGCTACCGGTTTCTTTTTCTTCTCTTCGGGAGAAGGCAAGTTAATTTTACCTACGACAGTGGGGCCTGAGAGTTTTTTAATCTTAGATTTATATACTAGAGATTCCTGCTCGGAGGTTTTTTTATCTTCGGCTTGTTTTTCAGGTTCAGCTTTTGTTTCTTCCGGTTTTTTTGCTTTTGTTTCTTTTTCTTCTTTAGCTTTTTGTTCAGCTTGTTTTCTGTCCGATTCTTTTTGCTTTTTAGATTTTTTATCGGGACGTGTTTTTTGGTTTAAAGAATCCAGGTCGATTTTGCCAATAACTTTAACTGATTCTTTTGTATCGGCATGCTCTTCAGGTTCTTCTGTTTTCTTAACCTCTTCAAGCCTTTCTTCTTCTTTTTTCTCTTCTGTTGGTTCAGGTTTTTCTTCGGCTTTTGCAGCTTCTTCTTGCTGTTTTGGTTGTTCCGATGGTTTTTCTTCAGTCGATTCTTTGGGGGTAACAGGTTTCTTTGCGCTACTAACGTCTTTAATTAAAATTTCATCATCGGAAGTAAAAGAGTCTGCATCATCTTCAACTTCTTCATCAATTTCTGCTTGTTCTTCATCAATATCATTAATTGAAACAGCTTCTTTTCTGCTTCTAAGCTGGTTCAGACTTAGCTGCTCTGACTCTTTTTTTGCATTAATGTCAGAACTGTATTCTTGTACAAGAATATCATAAAGATCTGGCGGTACTTTTGTATTAGGGTTTGACTCAACATCAAATCCTTTTTTATGCAGGAATTCTACAATGGTAGATATTCCTACATTAAACTCTCTTGCCACCTTACTAAGTCTTGTTGCTTTTCCTGTTCCCATATTAAATTCCTAAACCAATTTTGAAAGTCTTAAATTTAAAGATTTGCTAATTTATAATTAAAGATTTAAATTATTCAAATTCTGCTTTAAAAATTTGAATAATTTCATCAATCGTTTCTTCTTCCAGGTCAGTTCGTTTAATTAAATCATCCCTGGTTAATTCAAGCACACTTTTTGCTGTATCGCAGCCAATGGCTTTTAATGCATCCAGCACCCAATCTTCAATTTCATCAGCAAATTCATCAATACCAACATCCTCTTCGTCTTCTTCTTCGGCGTCACGATAAACATCAATTTCATATCCTGTAAGCTGGCTGGCCAATTTTATATTTAATCCACCTTTTCCAATAGCCAAAGAAACTTCTTCGGGCTCCAGATAAACGTCGGCAGTTTTATTTTCTTCGTTAATTTTTATCGAAAGAATTTTTGCCGGGCTTAAAGCTCGTTGTATATATAATTGTGTATTATTGGTAAAATTAATTACATCAATATTTTCATTTCTTAATTCACGTACAATTCCATGAATTCGTGAACCTTTCATCCCAACACATGCTCCTACGGGGTCAATTCGTTCGTCGTAAGATTCTACAGCTACCTTAGCTCTTTCGCCAGGGATTCTTACTATTTTTTTAATGGTGATTAAGCCATCAAAAATCTCTGGTACTTCAAGTTCAAACAGGCGTTCTAAAAATACAGGCGATGTACGTGATAAAACAATTAACGGATTATTATTTTTCATTTCTACACGCACCACTACAGCACGAATCGTATCTCCTTTTCTGAAAAAATCGGAGGGTATTTGTTCGGTTTTTGGAAGTATAAGCTCGTTTCCTTCATCGTCAAGAATAAGGATCTCTTTTTTCCAAACCTGATAAACTTCACCGGTGACAATATCTCCAATTTTATCTTTATACTTATTGAAAATATTGTTTTTTTCCAGGTCAAGGATCCTGTTGGTAAGATTTTGCCGTAAGGCTAAAATTGCACGTCGTCCGAAATCAAACAATTTCACTTCGTCAGTAACTTCTTCACCTACTTCGTAATCTTCGTCAATTTTTTTTGCCTCTGACAAAGTAATTTGCAGGTTTTCATCTTCCAGTTGATCAACTTCAACCACTTCTCGATTTCGCCAGATTTCAAAATCTCCTTTATCGATATTTATGATAATATCGAAATTTTCATCTGTTCCGAATTTCTTTTGCAACAAATTACGGAATACATCTTCCAGAACAGTCATCATTGTTGCACGATCGATATTCTTTAGTTCTTTAAATTCAGAAAAAGTGTCGATCAAATTCAAATTTTCCATTGTATCTAATGTATTTAGCTTTTTTACTTAAACTTTATCACAATTTGGGTTGACTTAATTGTATCAAAGGGTAATTGATGTTTCTCAGTAATGGTTTGTTTCTTCTTTTTACCTTCAACCTTTATTTTTTTTGTTTCTTCAATATTAATCCCTTCTTTGTCAACTTCTGTTAAAATACCTTTAAGTTTTGAACCATCGGTTAAAACTGTTTCAACTTCTTCATCTATGTTTTTTTTATATTGTTGCCAAACCTTGAATGGTGTCGATAAACCAGGTGATGATACTTCCAACTCAAAATCTTCTTTGTCGCGATCAAGATTATTTTCAATTAACCGGCTAACCTCAACGCAATCATCAATGGTAAGTCCATCAAAACTATCCAGTTCGAGAATAATTTTGTTTGATGTACTTATTTTTAAATCAACGATATAGGCGTCTTTTTTTTGAACCGCGCCTTCAATAATCGTTAATATTTGTTCCTTGTTAATCATTTTAAAAATTGATAACAAAATAGGGGACTACGTCCCCTTATCCAAATCCATAGATAATACTTTCAGCCGCAAAAGTATAAATATTCTTGTAATTGTCAAAATTATTGACCTGAAAATTAGCCTATTTATAATCTTTGGGCAATTTTATTATAAAAAGAAGAAATTGAAATAATTAAGTTAAAATTAAAACCAGCAATTGTTCATGTTTTTGGATTAAAATCATTTATTTTTGTTTTTTAAATAATTCAAACCTGTGGCATATAACCTGTTAAATAAAAGAAAAATATTAAACGACCCTGTTTATGGTTTTATCAATATTCCATCGGGTATTTTGTTCGATATTATTGAACATCCTTACTTTCAAAGATTACGAAGAATAAAACAGTTAGGCCTTACCGATCTGGTGTATCCTGGAGCTGTACATACAAGATTTCAGCATACTTTAGGGGCTGTTCATTTATTAGAATCTGCAGTGGATGTTATTAAATCAAAAGGACACGAAATAACTAAAGACGAAGAAATAGCAGTTACATTGGCGATTCTTCTGCATGATATTGGGCATAGCCCGTTTTCCCATACGTTGGAAAAAATAATTATACCGGAATACGGACATGAAGAATTGTCGCTCTTTTATATGGATGAACTTAACATAATTTTTAACGGTGCGTTAGATTTAGCCATCAAAATTTTTCAAAATAAATACCACAAGAAATTTTTACATCAATTGGTTTCAAGCCAACTGGATGTCGACAGGCTTGATTATTTAAGGCGAGACAGCTTTTATACAGGCGTTTCGGAAGGTGTTATCGGATCGGACAGGATCATAAAAATGTTAAATGTTGTAAACGACCAGTTAGTTGTTGAAGCAAAAGGAATTTATTCTATTGAAAAGTTTTTAATTGCCAGGTGGCTAATGTACTGGCAGGTTTATTTGCATAAAACAGTTGTTTCGGCCGAACAATTGCTGCTTATGATTTTTAAAAGAGTGAAGTATCTTCTTTCTCAAAATGAAAAAATATACCTCCCCGAGAGTTTACAGTATTTTTACATCAATAAAGAAAAAAAGGATATACAGGAAATTCTTTTTAACTTTTCTTTGATTGATGATACTGATATTTTTACTTGTTTAAAAAAGTGGACATTAGAGAAAGATAGGGTTTTGAAAATACTTTCTGAAAGATTACTTAACCGTAAATTGTTTAGTGTAGAAATACAGAATAATCCTTTTCAAGAAGATAAAATAAATGAATTAACCCAAAAAGCATCGAATTTTTTTGAATTATCTGAAGCCGAAACCCGTTACTTTGTTTTTACCGATTTTATCAGTAAAAATGCTTACAGTGTTTTCGACGAAAAAATTCATATTCTTTATAAAGATGGCAAACTGGTTGATGTTGCCGAAGCTTCAGATATGTTAAATGTTTCGGTTTTATCAAAGACTGTGCGCAAATATTTTTTATGTTATCCAAAAGAAATTCGTTGATATCATAATTATATACTATTTTTGAACGGTTTTTATAAAAAATAAAAAGATGGAATTTACAGCAAAAACAATAGCAGATTTTCTGCAAGGTGAAATTATTGGCAACCCTGATGTAACGGTAAACAACGTAGCAAAAATTGAAGAAGCACAACCAGGCACCCTGGCTTTTTTAGCGAATCCGAAATATAATAAATATCTATATACAACTGAAGCATCTATTGTTTTAATCAATAAAGATTTTGTTATTGAGAATAATGTAAAAGCCACTTTAATAAAAGTTGAAAATGCCTACGAAAGTTTTGCCCGGCTATTAACATTGGCAGAGCAAACAAAACCTGAAAAAAGTGGTGTAAGTTCATTGGCTTTTATTGATGAATCGGCTCAAGTGGGTAAAAATGTGTATATAGCTCCTTTTGTTTTTGTGGGTGAAAATGTTGTTATTGAAGATGATGTAAAACTTTATCCTCATGTTTTTGTAGGCGACAATGTAACAATTAAAAAGAATGCCAAACTCAATGCTGGTGTAAAAGTTTACCATGATTGTGAAATTGGTGAAAATTGTATTGTTCATGCCGGTGCGGTTATAGGTTCCGATGGTTTTGGTTTTGCACCCGATGAAAATAATGTGTATAGAAAAATTCCTCAATTAGGAAATGTAATTATAGAAGATGATGTTGAGATTGGCTCGAATACAACCATCGATAGAGCTACCATGGGCTCTACAATTATTAAAAAAGGAGCTAAACTGGATAACCTGAACCAGATTGGGCATAATGTTATTGTAGGTGAAAATACGGTAATGGCTGCTCAAAGCGGTATTGCCGGGTCAACAAAAATTGGGAAAAATTGTCAATTTGGCGGACAATCGGGAGTAGCCCCGCATATTCAAATAGCTGATGGTGTTCGGGTAGCTCCACAGTCAGGAATCCCAAATACTATAAAAAACCAGGGAAGTATTGTTATGGGTACTCCTGCATATAATATCCGCGATTTTCAGAAATCTTTTATCGTATATAAACAATTGCCCGATTTATTTAAAAGAGTGAAAGAGCTGGAAAATGAGCTAAAAAAACTGAAGGGCTCTGATTAACCAGGTTTGAAAGAGCCTGTGAATGAATTAATCATTAAAATGATACAGTAATTTACTCAGTTTTTTGTAACTTGCGGCGGTTTTTTTATTATTGAAATTGAAAATAAACATTTTACAGATATGTCGCAAAAACAAAAAACAATTCGTGAAGCTGTTTCTCTAAAAGGAAAAGGACTACATACCGGTTATGATGTTGAAATTATTTTTCGGCCGGCACCTGTTAATTATGGTTTTAAATTCCAAAGAATAGATTTAGAAGGCAAACCTACCATTTCAGCCTCGGTTGATAATGTTGCTGATACTTCAAGAGGTACTACTTTAGTCGAAAATGGCGTTGAAATCCATACTATTGAGCATGTTTTAGCTTCATTGGTAGGCTTGGAACTGGACAATATTTTAATGGAATTTAGCGGGCCTGAAGCTCCGATCCTTGATGGAAGTGCTAGATTATATGTCGAGGCTTTAAAAAAAACCGGTTTTAAAGAGCAAGATGCTGAAAAAAACTATTATGTTATTAAAGAGCGTATTGTATTTCGCGATGAAAAAAACAATATCGAAATTGTGGCATATCCTGATGATCATTTCTCTGTTGATGTAATGGTTGATTATAACTCTAAGGTACTAGGAAATCAATATGCATCCTACCATCCAACACACGATTTTGAAAAAGAGATTGCTCCTTCAAGAACTTTTGTATTTTTCCATGAGTTAGAAATGTTGCTAAAACACAACTTAATTAAAGGTGGCGATTTGCAAAATGCCATTGTAATTATGGAGAATGAAGTTTCGCAGGAAGAGCTCGACCGCATGGCTGATTTGTTTAACAAGCCACATGTAAAAGTTAAAGAAGGGATTTTAAATAATGTTGATTTACGATTTAGCAATGAGCCTGCAAGGCATAAATTACTCGATGTCCTGGGTGATTTGTCGCTGATTGGGCAACCTGTTTTAGGAAAAATAGTTGCATCTCGTCCCGGGCATTATGCCAATACACAGTTTGCCAAAATTATTAAAGAAACCATTAAAAAAGAGTTATCACGAGTAGCTATACCTAAATATGATCCAACCAAAGAGCCTTTATATGATATCAATCAAATAAAGAATATATTACCCCATAGGTATCCTTTTTTACTTATTGATAAGATAACAGAGCTTGATCAAAAGTCGGTGATTGGTATTAAAAATGTTACGTTAAATGAAAACTTTTTTATGGGACATTTCCCTAACGAGCCCATTATGCCTGGCGTATTGCAAGTGGAAGCAATGGCCCAGGTGGGAGGGATTTTGGCTTTAAGCAAAGTTGACGACCCGGAGAATTATCAAACATTGTTTTTAAAAATAGATAAGGTAAGATTTAAACGAAAGGTAATTCCGGGTGATACGATTATTTTCAGAATGGAATTGCTTTCTCCTATCAGAAGAGGTTTGGTTCATATGTTTGGACAGGCTTTTGTAGGAAATGATTTGGTTATGGAAGGTGAATTAATGGCACAAATTTCTAAAATTAGTTAAAAAATGGATCGAGATTTAGCTTATATACATCCAGAAGCGAAAATTGGTAAAAATGTGAAAATCGAAGCATTTGCATGGATTGATAAAAATGTTGAAATTGGTGATGGAACGTGGATTGGCCCAAATTCAACCATAATGGAGGGTGCCAGGATTGGTGAAAATTGTAAAATTTTTCCCGGTGCAGTTGTTTCAGCTATTCCGCAAGACCTAAAATTTAAAGGTGAAGAAACCACAGCCGAAATTGGTGATGATACAACATTACGCGAATGCGTTACTGTTAATCGCGGAACCGCTTCCAAAGGAAAAACGGTTGTAGGAAACAATTGTCTTTTAATGGCTTATGTTCATATTGGACACGATTGTGCGTTAGGCAATAATATCATTATATCCAATAGTACAAATGTTGCAGGTGAAATTGTTATTGATGATTTTGCCGTAATAAGTGGTGATGTGCAAATTCACCAGTTTGTTCATATTGGTGGGCATGTTATGATTTCCGGAGGTGCATTGGTAAGAAAAGATGTGCCACCTTATATTACTGTTGCCAGAGAGCCTTTATCGTATGTTGGAATCAATTCTGTAGGATTACGGCGCAGAGGTTTCTCAAATGATACAATTGCTCAAATTCAAAGTATTTATCGCGAAATATTTGTAAAGGAACAGAATGTAGCTCAGGCTCTTAAATATATTGAAGAAGAAATTGTAGATTCTGAAGAAAAGAGTTATGTTATTGAGTTTATAAAAAACTCCCAGCGAGGAATCGTAAGAGGATATAATGGAGAGTAAATGATGAATAAAATATTACAATAAATTAAAAATCCGAAGCCAGAAACTTCGGATTTTTAATTTATCATTTTTTTTCTTTGTTTTTTAGAGGGTTCCAACCCTGTGCTTGTAATGGGATAGCCTGGCCGGCTTGAGTAATTAACACGGAACCCTGTTTTTTGCCTGTTATATGGCCAATAGGGTGGATAAGGGCATGATCTTTAATTTTTTCAAAATCATTAATGTTAACAGTAAATAAAAGCTCATAATCTTCTCCACCATTTAATGCTGTAATCAGTGGTTCAATTTTAAATTCCTGAGCCATTTTTTCTGTGTTTAGGTCAATCGGAATTTTATCCTGAAAAACTTTACATCCTACATCAGAATTCTTACAAATATGTAATAATTCTGATGATAACCCGTCGGAGATATCAATCATCGAAGTAGGTTTTACATTCAATTCTTTGAGTAATTCAATTACATCTTTTCGGGCTTCGGGTTTTAACTGCCTTTGTAAAATATAATCATAACCTTCCAGCTTAGGTTGAGTACCCGGGTTAGTATTGAAAATTTCTTTTTCTCTTTCCAGCAACTGTAAACCCATATAAGCACCTCCAAGATTTCCGGTAACACAAATAATATCAGTATTTTTGGCTGTGCTGCGGTAAATAATATCTTCTTTTTTTGCTTCTCCAATGGCAGTAACACTAATGGCAAGCCCGGTTAATGACGATGAAGTGTCTCCACCAACAAGATCGACATTATAAACTTCACAGGCAAGTTTTATTCCTTCATAAATCTCTTCGATATGGTCTACAGCAAATCTTTTTGAAATAGCCAGAGAAACCGTAATTTGTTTGGGTGTAGCGTTCATGGCATATACGTCAGACAGGTTAACAACCACTGCTTTATAGCCTAAATGCTTTAATGGAGTGTAAATTAAGTTGAAATGAATACCTTCGATAAGCAGGTCGGTAGTTATTACAGAGCATATATTACCGTAATCAAGTACAGCGGCATCATCGCCAACACCTTTTAATGTGTTTTTGTGTTCAATTTTTACATTTTTTGTGATTTGATCGATTAATCCAAACTCGCCTAATTCAGATATCTCCGTAAGTTTTTTCTGATTATTCTTCATCTATAAATTGATATTTATCATTTAAAAAAAGATTAAACAATGTAGTTTTATTAGTTGTTAGATTTTAAATATATTTGTACCCAATTTAGAATTAATCTATTTAAATTTAGATGTATTATAAATAGATAGACATTTTGCAAAGTTATGGAAAAAGATCAAGATAAAATATTAAATGAAGTAACACAAGGAGAATATAAATACGGGTTTGTTACGGATGTTGAAGCAGAGTCGATTCCTAAAGGATTAAATGAGGATGTTGTCCGTTTAATATCGCAGAAAAAGAACGAACCCGAATTTATGCTTGAATTTAGGTTGAAAGCCTTTAGGTATTGGAAAACTATGAAAATGCCCGAATGGGCACATTTAAACATTCCTGAAATTAACTATCAGGACATTATTTACTATTCTGCTCCCAAAAGAAAAGTAGACGGGCCCAAAAGCCTTGATGATATTGATCCGGAGTTAAAATCGACATTTGATAAGTTGGGAATTCCGCTTGATGAACAGAAAAGATTGGCGGGAGTTGCTGTGGATGCTGTTATGGACAGTGTATCAGTTAAAACTACTTTTAAAGAAAATTTAGCCGAACTGGGCATTATTTTTTGTTCATTTAGCGAAGCAGTGCAGGAACATCCCGATTTGGTTAAAAAATATATGGGATCTGTAGTTCCGTATACCGATAATTATTTTGCAGCACTAAACTCTGCTGTATTTAGCGATGGTTCTTTTTGCTATATCCCCAAAGGCGTAAAATGCCCCATGGAATTGTCAACATATTTTAGAATTAATGCAGCCAATACAGGACAGTTTGAGCGTACGCTTATTGTTGCAGAAGATGATTCTTATGTAAGTTATCTGGAAGGTTGTACAGCGCCAATGCGAGATGAGAACCAGTTGCATGCTGCCATTGTTGAAATTGTTGCCAATAAAAATGCCGAAGTCAAATATTCAACTGTACAAAATTGGTATCCCGGCAATAAAGAAGGAAAAGGCGGAATTTATAATTTTGTAACCAAGCGAGGGAAATGTGTCGGCGATAATTCCAAAATTTCATGGACTCAGGTAGAAACCGGTTCCGCAATTACCTGGAAATATCCAAGTTGTATATTACTTGGCGATAATTCGGTTGGTGAATTTTATTCTGTAGCTGTTACCAATAATCATCAACAGGCTGATACCGGAACCAAAATGATTCATATTGGGAAAAATACAAAGAGTTTAATTGTTTCGAAGGGAATATCAGCTGGGTATAGTAATAACAGTTACAGAGGATTGGTAAAAGTTGTGAAAAATGCAACCAATGCACGTAATTTTTCACAATGTGATAGTTTGCTTTTGGGAGATAAATGTGGAGCACATACTTTTCCTTATTTAGAAGTAGACAATAAAGAATCAATTATTGAACACGAAGCAACAACTTCAAAAATTGGCGAAGACCAAATATTTTACTGTAACCAAAGAGGTATAAAAACCGAAGATGCTATTGGATTAATTGTTAATGGGTACGCTAAAGAAGTTCTTAATAAATTGCCTATGGAATTTGCGGTTGAAGCTCAAAAGCTATTGCAAATTAGCCTGGAAGGTAGTGTTGGTTAATTTTAGTTATAAGTTAGTTTATATATGGCAACGATAGAAAAATTTGAAGAATCTTGTTACAAAGCAACCAGTATTTCAATATTTTAAAAAGGGAATATCAATAAATTATAAATACATATAACACAAAACATAAAAGAAATAAAATATATCATGTTAAAGATAAAAAACTTACACGCATCAATTGAAGGAACTGACATATTAAATGGAGTAACCCTTGAAGTTAAAAAAGGAGAAATTCATGCTATCATGGGGCCTAACGGATCCGGAAAAAGCACTTTAGCATCTATTTTAGCGGGCAAAGAAATGTTTGAAGTAACCCAAGGCGAATTAACTTACGAAGGAAAAGATTTATTTGATTTATCACCCGAAGAAAGGGCAAATGAAGGAATATTTTTAGGTTTTCAATACCCCATAGAAATTCCGGGCGTTAGCATGGTTAATTTTATGAAAACAGCTGTAAACGAACAGCGTAAGCATAGAGGTCAGGAACCACTATCTTCATCGGATTTTTTAAAACTGATGCGAGAGAAAAAAGAATTGGTAGAACTGGATGCTGGCCTGGCTAACCGTTCAGTAAACGAGGGTTTTTCCGGCGGGGAGAAGAAGCGAAATGAAATTTTTCAAATGGCTATGTTGGAACCCAAACTATCTATTCTGGACGAAACAGATTCCGGATTAGATATTGATGCATTGAGAATTGTAGCAAATGGAGTAAATAAATTAAAATCTCCCGAAAATGCTACAATTGTGATTACTCACTACCAGCGATTGCTCGATTATATCGTGCCGGATTATGTGCATGTACTTTATGATGGTAAAATTGTTAAATCGGGCGATAAAAATTTAGCCTTAGAGTTGGAAGAAAAAGGTTACGACTGGCTAAAAAAGAATTTAGCTGTTGAATAAACTGGTTTATTTTTCGGATTTTAAAAAAGCAAACAAATGAGCTTAGAAACAACAGATATTGAAGTAAAAGATAAATTTGTTGATATATATAATAACAACAAAGATATTTTAAAAAATGAGACCCCCGATTATATCAATCAAATCAGGGAAGAGGCATTACAGAATTTTAAGAAGCTTGGACTTCCAGATAAGAAAATCGAAGATTATAAGTATACCGATATTAAATCTTTGTTTAATAATGGGTTAAAAACTTTCCTTTCGCCCAAAAATATCCACTTTAATATCGATGATATTTTTCAGTGCGATGTACCTGACTTAAACACCGAAGTGATTATCCTTTTAAATGGATGGTATTATAATCGCGAAAAACAATTAACAGAATTACCCGGTGGAGCAGTAATCGGAAGTTTTCAAAAAGCTAGTGAAGTTTATCCTGAACTGGTTAAAAAACATTTTAACCAATATGCCGATAACGAAAAAGAAGGATTAGTGGCTTTAAATACAGCTTTTGTTAAGGATGGCATCTTTCTATATGTTCCAAAAGGAGTGGTTATTGAAAAACCCATTCAGATTATCAATATCCTGATGGATGAAGAAGATGGAATGACACAACACAGAAATCTTCTTATTTTGGAAGAAAACAGCCAGGCTTCTATAGTTGTGTGTGATCATACCTTATCTACATCTAACTTTTTAACCAATTCTGTATCTGAGTTTTTTGTAGATAAAAATGCTTATCTGGATTTTTCAAGGATTCAGAATGAACATAATGGCTCAAAACAGATATCACATCTGTTTTTTCAACAGGAAAAAGACAGTCATGTAAATGCGAATACCATTTCTTTACATGGTGGTTTAATCCGTAATAATGTCAGTGTGTTATTAAACGGTGAAGGTTGCGACAACAATACACTTGGATTGTATTTAACAGATAAAGGCCAGCATATAGATAATCATGTTTTTATTGATCATGCCAAGCCAAACTGCACAAGTAATCAGCTTTTTAAAGGTGTGTTAGATGATTTTGCTACAGGAGCTTTTAACGGAAAAGTGTTGGTTCGAAAAGATGCCCAAAAAACAAAAGCATACCAGGCAAACAATAATATTTTGCTTACCGATGATGCAACCATTAACACCAAACCTACACTAATAATTTATGCCGATGATGTTAAATGTAGCCACGGAGCTACTGTTGGCCAGTTAGATATGGATGCTTTATTTTATTTACGTTCGAGAGGAATTAATAAAAAAGAAGCAAAGTTATTTTTAATGTATGCCTTTGCTCACGAAGTAATTCAGAAAATAAAAGTACCTGCATTACAAGACCGTATTCATGATTTGGTTGATAAACGACTTCGTGGTGAATTATCGCGCTGTAATTTTTGCCAGATGAATTGTTGTTAATTAAAAAATTTTAAAGCTGTGAGTTTAGATATTGAAAAAATTAGAAATGATTTCCCGATTTTAAATCAACAGGTTTATAAAAAACCTTTGGTATATTTTGATAACGGAGCTACTACACAAAAGCCTAAAGTTGTTATCGACGAAGAAGTTAAAATTTACTCACAGGAGAACGCAAATATTCATCGTGGGGTGCATTTTTTAAGTGAGCAGTTAACCCAGCGATACGAAGATGCACGCGAAACAGTTCAAAAATTTATTAATGCTAAACACGACCACGAAGTTATATTTACCAGCGGAACCACAGAATCAATCAATGCCATTGCTTATTCTTTTGGAGATAAATATGTTCATAAAGGTGATGAAATTATAATATCTACTCTGGAGCATCATGCTAATATCGTTTCCTGGCAAATGTTATGCGAACGAAAAAATGCTGTTTTAAAGATTATCCCTATCAATGAAAAAGGAGAGTTATTGTTGGATGAATATCAGAAAATGCTGTCGCCTAAAACAAAAATAGTGGCAGTCAATCATGTTTCAAATGCTTTAGGAACGGTTAATGATGTGAAAAAAATTATTGAAACAGCACATCAAAAAGATATTCCTGTTTTAATTGATGGAGCACAAAGTGTACAGCACGGAAAAGTTGATGTTCAGGAGCTGGATTGTGATTTCTTTGTTTTTTCAGGGCATAAAATTTATGGACCGAATGGAATAGGTGTTTTATATGGAAAAGAAAA
>CAZSIC010000023.1:0-37191 GCA_964606845.1 uncultured Bacteroidales bacterium | reverse complement strand
TTCAATAAAATTTGATTTTATACTATCCATTATGATCTTTTTATTGTTTGCTAAGTTAAAAATAATCATTAATAAAAATGTTACAAAGATTTTAAAGATAATAATATTCGATTTGATTCTTTCATAATTCCTTCTTTTATCGGTTATAAAAGTAATGGCTTTTATTTCATTAAATTAATTGTTAAACTTGCTTTAATAATTTCATGCAGGTTCTTAAAGTATAAACCTTCATTTATTAAATGATTTATTTACGTTTGTGTAATTTTGATGTTGTAACCTGAAATTTTATGAGTAAGATAAAATTAAATGTACTGGGAATATCATACAGTCAGACACAAACCGGAGCTTATGCCCTGGTTTTAACAGAGGAGAATGGAGAAAGGCGTATTCCAATAATTATTGGTGGTTTTGAAGCTCAGGCAATTGCAATACAACTTGAAGGGTTAAAACCACCACGCCCGTTAACACACGATTTATTTTTGAATTTTGCCATGAGTTTTGGTATTAATTTATTAGAAGTTAATATTTATCGTTTGGAAGAGGGCGTTTTTTATTCGCAGTTAATTTGTAACAACGGTGGCAAAGATATTGAGATTGATGCCCGTACATCGGATGCTATTGCATTAGCACTCAGGTTTAAATGCCCGATTTATACTACCGAAGAAATTCTACAGAAATCGGGAATTATCATAGATATTGAGAGTGAAGATAAGACGGAACCCAAAAGTTCAACTTCAGATAAAACTTCAGGTAAAAAAACACACAAAAAATCATCACTATCCAGAGATGAATATAAGAATTTAGATGTTGATACACTTAAGAATCTTTTGGATGAAGCGGTTAAAAAAGAAGAGTACGAAAAAGCATCCATCATCCGTGATGAAATCAATAAAAAAAAATCTGATTAATAATTCTTACCCTATCCATAAAATTCATTATAATCGTGCTTGTAACAGACAATTTTGCTTTTAAAAAAAGATAAAAATAAAAATAGCAGTAAAAGGTGTTTAATTAAAAGATATTAGAATGAAAAAACTACTAGTCCTCTTTTCGCTTGTGATTGTTATTGCAGGCGTTTTTGCATCGAAAACAACTAATCACGACCCACAAAGTATTATTCCGAGCGATAGTTCAAGTGTTGTGACCGATTCTGTCGAAACAGATGAGTACCTTGTTTCTGACCAGGCTAAAGAAAAAGCTGAAGAAGTTGCTAAATCAAATATCTTAATAAAAGGAAAAGACGAAACGGGTTTTAGTTTAATAACTATATTAAGAGGTTTGTTAGGAATGGCAGTAATTATTATGTTGGCATGGGTTTTTAGTGCCGACAGGAAAAATGTTGACTGGATTGTCATCGCGAAAGGTTTGGGCATTCAGTTACTTCTAGCCATAAGTATATTATACATTCCTTTTGTAGCTTTTTTTTTCGAATTTGTAGGTAAAATTTTTGTTAAAATTTTAGATTTTACAGATGCTGGAAGTACTTTCCTTTTCGGATCTATTATGGATACCGATTCGATGGGGATGATTTTTGCTTTTCAAATTTTACCCACCATTATCTTCTTTTCAGCTTTAACGAGTGTTTTATTTTATTGGGGTATTATCCAGGTTGTTGTAAGAGGTTTAGCCTGGTTAATGATTAAAGCTATGAAATTATCAGGAACTGAAAGTTTATCTGTAGCGGGAAATATCTTCTTAGGGCAAACAGAATCTCCGTTAATGATAAAAGCTTATTTGCCTAAGATGAACGATTCTGAAATGTTATTGGTCATGATAGGAGGTATGGCAACAGTGGCAGGAGGTGTGCTGGCTGCTTATATCGGATTTTTGGGCGGCGACGATCCTGTTCAACGTGTATTGTTTGCCAAACACCTGTTAACAGCTTCGGTAATGGCGGCTCCGGGAGCTATTGTGGTGTCAAAAGTATTAATGCCTCAAACCGAAAAACCGGAAAAAATACAGAAACAGACCAATGTTTCTATGGATAAAATCGGATCTAATTTTTTAGATGCTCTTTCAAATGGTACCATTGAAGGATTAAAACTGGCAGCTAATGTTGGAGCGATGTTGCTCGTATTTTTTGCTTTTATTGCCATGGTTAATTTTATTTTCATAAAAGTTGGATCATGGGTTAATTTAAATGATCTGATTGCAAATGCTACCGACGGCCAGTACGATGGATTATCGCTTGAGTTTATTTTAGGCTATTTATTTGCTCCGTTAATGTGGGTTATTGGTGTAGCCAAAGAAGATGTTACCATTTTAGGAAGGCTGCTTGGTGAAAAATTAATTGCGAGCGAATTTGTAGGTTATACCAGCCTGGCTACGCTAAAATCTACAGGGGACGCAGTTTATGGAAGCTTTACACAGTATAAATCAATTATTATGGCAACCTATATGTTGTGTGGGTTTGCTAATTTTGCTTCTATTGGAATACAAATCGGCGGAATAGGAGGATTGGCACCTAATAAAAGAACTTTTTTATCAAAACAAGGTATGAGAGCTTTGATTGGAGGAACACTGGCTTCATTACTGTCGGCTACTATCATTGGAATGATACTTGGGTAAATGTTTTAAAATCATTGATATGAAATTTAAATGTTGGATAATTTTTATTTCTTTATGGTTTGTCTCAGTAATTTCTTACGGACAAGCCGAAAAAGAAACGGATTATCTGATTACTATTCATACCGATTTTGGTAAAATTAAAATGTTATTGTTTGAAGATACGCCTCTGCATAAAGAGAATTTTATACAACTAGCCCGTGCAGGCGTTTATAACCATATTATTTTTCACCGGGTAATCGATAATTTTATGATTCAAACCGGCGATTATTCAACCCGGAACAAACCCATTGATTATAGCCCTTCGGTTATTCAAAGCACAATACCGGCAGAAATTAAATCACATCATAAGCATGTTCGGGGAGCAGTAGGAGCTGCAAGGTATGGTGGTGCACAAAACCCTGAAAAACGTTCCAGCGGGACGCAGTTTTATATAATACAAAATTGTAACGGTGCACCTCATTTGGATGGAGAATATACTGTTTTTGGACAGGTAATGAGCGGGTTTGAAGTAATCGATGAGATTGTTTCTTTACCTACGAACGAAAAGGATAAACCCATTAAAAATATTCGTATTACGGTAGATATTGCAAAAGTAAAAAGAACAGATATCGAAAAGTTTTATAATTTTACCTATTAAATCATTAATTTTTTAGTTATGAAAAAGATTGTTGTATTAGGAGCAGGACTGGTAGGAAAAGCAATTGCTGTTGAATTGGCAAAATCTTTTGATGTTACTGCTGTGGATATTAATCCATCGAGTCTTGAAAAATTAAAGAAACACAAAAATATATCAACCCAAATTGCAGATCTGTCTGATAACGATGAATTTAGCGATGTGGTTAAAGATATGGATTTAGTCATTGGCGCTTTACCCGGTTATATGGGATACAATTCGGTTAAACAGGCCATTTTGGCTGGCAAAAATGTTATTGATATTTCTTTTTTCCGCGAAGAACCTTACGATTTGGATCAACTAGCAAAAGAAAAAAATGTAACGGCCATCATCGATGCAGGCATTGCTCCCGGAATGGGAAATGTAATTTTAGGATATCATAACGAAAGGATGGATATTTCCAGCTACAAGTGTTATAGCGGAGGATTGCCTTTTAAGCGGGAGTGGCCGTATGAATATAAAGCGGTATTTTCGCCTATGGATGTTTTAGAAGAGTATGTCCGTCCGGCAAGATATATGTTAAATGGCGAACTGGTAGTTCGCGAAGCACTTTCCGAAGATGAGATCAAACTTTTCGAACCTATTGGTTCATTGGAGGCATGGAATACCGATGGGTTAAGAACACTGATCAAAACCATGAAAATTCCTAATATGATCGAAAAAACATTACGATATCCTGGAACTATTGAGTATATTAAGGTTTTGAGAGAAACCGGTTTTTTTGATAACGACCAAATTTTAGTTAATGGTATACAGGTTCGCCCCATTGATTTTACAGCTAAATTACTGTTTCCTGTATGGGAACTTAAACGAAACGAAGAAGATTTCACCATGATGCGTGTAATCATTAAAGGAAAAGAAAACGGTAAAGAGAAAAAATATACGTATAACCTTTTCGATAAATATGATAAAAAAACTGGAATGACTTCAATGGCAAGAACTACAGGTTATACTTGTACTGCCATAACCAATCTGTTTGCTAAGGGAATGGTTAAACATAAAGGGCTATGTCCGCCTGAATATCTTGGTGTTGATGAGAAGAGTTACAAATTTATTATTGATTATTTGAATGAAAGAGGAGTACATTACGATATTACCGAAGAATAAAAAAGATAAATAAAATATCAATAAAGCCAAACCGATATAAGTTTGGCTTTTTTTTAAAATCAGTCAATTATAAGGTAATTGATTTTGCAATTTTCATTTTTGGGTTATCCGCCTGACTGCTCAAAGCAGCCAGGCGGATTTTATTCAAGTATTTATAAATGCGCTTACATTTAATCTGTTATTAAGATAATCTCAGGAGCTTCAATATATTTATTTTCTCCTAAAATTATTTTAGCATCTCCAATCAAATGAAACTTACGATCTGATTCTCGTTCTTCATATGAAGAATATTTAATTGAATCCAGAAACTCCTTTGAACAAAAAATTTCTACTTTATTTTCCAATAACCTTCCGGTAGCATATGAAGTAATAAATTCATGAGTTGCTTCATTTATTAAGATAAGTGAAGAACTTATGGTTACTCCATTACTGGTCAATACAGTATTCCGGGCAATCAGGTTGTCATTATCATAAAAGCTTTCTTCACTTTGAAAGTATGAATATCTCATCGCTGGATCTTCGTTTTTACCTGAATCTTCATATTGCGGGCTTTCTTCTTTGAGATTTGATTCTCTCTGAGCATAAATATGATTCGTTATATTAAAAATAACTATAATTATGCCTGTGAGTAATACTGTTAAGATTGTTACTTTTTTCATCGTGTGTGTTTTTAAGTTAAATAAATCAATAAAATATATATAAAATTGCTCGAGCCATTTTGAGTTGGTTTCTACGTCATAATCTAAAGCTGAATAAATTAATTTTAAAGTGTAATTTCGGGGATAAACATCACCTGACTCTATGCGCTGAAGCGTCCTGACATTGAGATTACACTTTTCTACAAGCTCTTCCTGAGTCATTGCTTTAGCTTTTCTTAATTCAGCTATTTTTCTTCCTAATTCTGGTTGATCCATGATCTTTGAAAATTTTCGAGCAATTTATATATTAACTTAAAAACTAAACACGCCTTTTTACTGTATTTTTCCTGACTTTAACACGGTTTACACCCGGCGTTATGTGTAAATATTTGAATAATAGCATTTAATAATTACAATATTTATAACAAATATAGTAACATACAGTTTACACTAACTGCTAAATAAAAATTATTTGTTGTATTTTTTGCGATAAATAGGTGACTTGTTGGTTGCAATGATGTTTTTAATGTAGTGTAATGTACCGGTTCATTTATGATTTTAATTTTATTTTTTCGAATTCGGCAGCTTTTTATGATTTATTCGCCAAGCCGCTCAAAGCGGCCAGGCGGATGGATGATAGCATTTTTGTCAAATTGCGACCAACTTATTAAAGCGTACCGATTTTTAAACTTATTGAGACAACCTACAAAACAACTAAATACACGGCTTAAGATTGAATTGTTAAGCGTTTGGCATTTATTTTTTATTGTTTTTTTTCTTCGTTTAAAAGTTCTAAGTAATTTTTAACGAAATAAACCCAGTTGTCCAATTTGTCATACAATTGTTCTGTTGCAGGAAATGGAATGTTAATTTCAGGTGTAATTCCTATGTTGTCTATTGGGTTTTCAGGCAGGCGTTTTGAACGTGTCATAGGACACCACAATTGATAGTTATTTGATGGAAGAGGGTTAGGAGTAATATTTGAATAATCTAATATCCCTGCAGTACTTGAATTTCCAAATAAAATTACCTTATCGCTTTGTTGTGCAAATAATAGAAATTGTTCTGCAGCCGATGCGTTTAGCTCATTAATTATAATTCCAATGTTTCGTGGCATGGAATAAATAGTATCCATGTCCACTATTGTATTTTCATTCGCACTATAGGGATGAGTAACAAAACCGCCTACATTTTTTTTCATAGCTCCAACTAGGGCTTGGGTCCATTTCATTCCTTCTTCACCATTGCGAATTTCTCCCTTATCCATTGCATCTTCAAAAGTTTTAATATTCCCATTGGAAGCATACCATTCTACTCCTATTGATATATATGGCTCTGAATAGATTATTTTTTTTAGTTCCTTATAATACTGATCCTGACCACCTCCGTTATTTCTAATATCTATGATCAAATTCGGGCGTGCCATTATTTCGTTCCAGTGTTGTGTTACAAATTCATTACTTGTGTGATTATAAAAATTTGGTATTCTTAAATAGTATGTACTATCTCCCAAATACATTGCAAGAGGATAAGTATTTAATCCATTGGGAAATTTAGGCACATAAGAATATAATATAGCTTTATCTATAATATCAGAGTTAGATTTGCGGACAAACCTTGTCAAATCGTGAAATTCAAGAATCTTTCCATTTAAATGCAATGAAGCTTTTGTATTATAAGGTATCTTGTCAGCAATCAAAGAATAGTTTATTACATTAAGAACAGTGTCATTGACAGGTTTAAATTCGTAGATTATCTGTCCGCTTTTCCACCCTTGATTATTTAAAGCAACACCAACATATGTTTGTGCGTCTTTTGTAACAAAAAAATTTTCCCTAAATCCTTCCCAAACACCTTCTATCCCTGTTGTTTTTTTTGTTTTTTCTTGCAAACTGTCAACATTGACATACAGATTTTTTCCGTATGTTGATATATTCATACTTTTTGATTGTTGATTGTTCTCTTTCCAAATGCGGCTAACACGAAGATGGTGGTCTTTGAAAAAATCTGTGTATTTATTTAAGAAATAAACACAACTGTCAGGAGATTTAGCAATTTTTTCTCTAATTTGTTTTTCCAAGAGCATTAGCTGGGAACGATTTGCATCTGTAACTTTATCATTATAACCGGGATAATCTAATTGGATCTTTTTTATCAGATAATCAAAATCTTTCATGCAAACATTTGATTGTGAAATTGCAAACTGGCTAACCAAAAGGGTTACAAGAACTGTTAATGTTATTTTCTTAGTCATTTGAAATTTATTTTACAGAGTTAATAGTAATCAATCTTCTTGGTTCTTTCATGCTGACGTCTAACTTTTTATAACAATCCATTTATCATATTGAAATTAGAGCAAAAAACGTTTTTATTATTTAAAATTATAAAATTATTTTGTAATTAAAAACGGGGTAAAAGTCTTAATAGGGTTTATAGTATTTCTTTACAGTAAAGTGGAAATTTCTTTATAAAAAAATGCCAGTACTTTCTCAGTCTGGCATTTTTTTATATGCTTTGGTTCAAATTTTTTAATGGTGGCCTATGAGCTCGTTGGTTCTTTCGCCGGCTAAAATTTTTACGGGCAAAATGTTTTCTTTAGGCGGTAACGGGCATGTTGCATAATCGGTAAAAGCGCAGGGCGGGTTGGTTGCTTTATTAAAATCAATAAAGGTTATTCCGTTTTTGTCTGGTTTTTCTACCGATAAAAACCTTCCGGCGCCATACGTTTCTTCAGCACTGGTTTCGTCGGCAAATATCACAAAAAATTTTTCGTTTACTCCATCGCCTAAAGGCATTAACGATAGTTCTTTTCCGTTAATATTAAATTTTAGTAGCCCGTAACATTTTTCATAGTCTACATCTCCTAAAAAATTGGGAACCGCAATTTCTTTTGGATTTTCAAAAGGCTCAAATGTTGCTTTTACTCTCCATTTCAGGTCAATGGGGAACGATGGGATTTCAGTAATTTCTTCCAGCAGCGGGCTTTTTAAATCGCGAAGCCTGATTCCGTAACGGTCGCCCCGTTTAATAATATGCCACCTAAAATCGCCGAGTTTAAAATGGGTGGTATTTTTATCTGCATCGGTAAAAACTTCGTGTTCTTTTAAAAGGCTGTCATTAATGTAAACATCAACATCCGGCTCAATGCGAACGCTTATATTGTTTTTATACAGCATATAAGAACCAATAAATTCAGGTGCTTTTTTGGGGAAAATAATATTATTGGCCTCATTGCTACCAAAAGGATTTTCGCCCTCTTTAAGCCAGTGCAATCCAACCAAATTGAGCCAGCCATTTTCCGATTTCAAACGCTCTAACCGGTTTTGTTGCCAATCTTTTACCGTATGAATATATTCTTCTTTATTTATTTTTTCTTTATCTGTTTTACACGAAAATATCGATGAAACCACAGTAAATACTATAACAATGGAGTAAATTTTTTTCATTTTCATTTCATTTTAGTTTACCGCAAGATAGCAGATTGTTTGATTTAAGCAAAATCAAATTATAAAAGTTTTATCACTAAAAGTTTTAAATCTTTATCGGAGTTATTTTCCCAGCCACGATCAATATCTGACGTAACTTTTAGGGTATCCGTAGCTTTAAGATTTGCCGGCTCTCCATTCATGGTTAAAATCCCTGAACCTTCGATCACGAAAAAAATAACATCAAACGGATTTTTGTGTTCGGCCAGTTTTTCTTCGGGTTTTAATGTTAAGTGTACCAGTTCAACCGGTTTTTCCGAATGCAGAATATGCGCTTCCAGATCAATAGGAACTTTTGGTGAGTTTGTCAGATTTAGTATGTTCATTCTGGTGTATAATTTAGATGTCTTAATTTATCGTAAAAGTAAATGATGGTATCTATTGGGTGTTTGTACGCCATTTTAGGCCCGGAGTAGCGCATTATTTCCTTTACTTGCTCTCTTTTTTGGGTGTTGTAACAATGTATTTTACATTTTGCGCAAACAGGTTTGTCCTTTGCAAAGGGGCAACGCAATAATTTTTTATATGTATAATCTTTTAAATCGTCACATTCTTTACAAAGTCCTGAACCATTACTATGGTGATTGTCGTGGCAATAAATTTTTATCATCTTGCTAACAATTCTTTTTTCACGAATTAATCTTGAGTCCATAAAGAATTACTATTTTATTCAGTTGTGAAAATATAAAAAAATGGGAAAGATGACTAAATAGAGATTCTTTTTTTAAAGGAGAAATGACGGAATGTCCAAAAAGAAATACAAGTGTCATTGCGAATGAAATGAAGTAATCTTTATTATTGATTATCAGAAGATTGCTTCACTCGTTCCTCGTTCGCAATGACTTTTTTCTGTCTTTCTGGACAGCCGTATAATGAAAAAGAGTATTATAATGTTTTTGTTTTGCCTTCTGGTTTGGGTACTTTGATGACCAAAACTCTTAATATATGGTCACTTTTGTTATACCAGCAATGTGGTATTTTTGCCGGGCTGTCGATGAGCGTATCTTTAGTTACTTCTTTTTGCTCGTCGCCAATTTCGACAATTCCGGTTCCTTCCAAAACGTAAAAAATAGCATCAACCGGGGTAATGTGCCTTTTTAATTGTTCTCCGGGTTTTATAAGCATATGCGTTACCATAGCATGTTTGCTGTCGTATAATCCTCTTGCATCAATGCCATGAGGATTTTCTCTTGCTTCTGCTTCAAAATAAGTGGTTGTTTTCATCATTTTATTATATTTAAAAACCTGGCAGCATAATATTACTGCCAGGTTTAATTTTTTGTTGTTAATATATTAATTCATAAACATCTTGATATCCTCTTCGACGGTTTTTATTCCGCTGATACCGAATTTCTCTACCAGTACATTGGTTACATTGGGTGATAAGAATGCGGGTAATGTTGGCCCTAAATGGATGTTTTTAACACCAAGGTAAAGTAGCGCCAGTAATACAATTACCGCTTTTTGCTCGTACCATGCAATGTTGTATTCAATTGGTAGTTCATTGATATCATTTAATTCAAATACCTCTTTTAATTTCATGGCAATTACTGCTAACGAGTAACTATCGTTACATTGTCCGGCATCCAGTACTCTTGGAATTCCGTCGATATCGCCTAAAGGTAGCTTGTTGTAGCGGTATTTGGCACATCCTGCGGTAAGTATTACGGTATCTTCGGGTAGCTGGTCTGCAAATTCTGTATAATAATTACGGTCTTTCATTCTGCCATCGCATCCTGCCATTACAAAGAATTTCTTAATCGCACCGGATTTTACTGCGCCAACCACCTTGTCGGCCAGTTGCATTACCTGGTTGTGTGCAAATCCACCTACAATTTCTCCTTTTTCAATTTCTACGGGTGCATCACATTTTTTAGCATGCTCAATGATTTGTGAAAAATCTTTTTGACCGCCTTTTATTCTGTCAGGGATATGCGTGAATCCATCAAATCCTGCAGCGCCGGTAGTATAAACCTTATCGCTGTAAGTAGCGCTTTTTGGCGGTGGAACTATACAGTTAGTTGTAAATAAGATGGGGCCGTTAAAGCTTTCGAACTCTTCTTTTTGTTTCCACCATGAGTTACCATAGTTCCCTACAAAATGGTCGTACTTTTTAAAAGCAGGATAGTAGTTGGCCGGTAGCATCTCACTGTGTGTGTAAACATCTACTCCGGTACCTTCGGTTTGTTTCAGCAGGTCTTCCATGTCTCTTAAATCGTGCCCGCTAATCAAAATACCCGGATTGTTTCGAACACCAATATTTACTTTTGTGATTTCCGGATTTCCGTAAGCTGTTGTGTTGGCTTTATCCAGAAGTGCCATGGCCTCAACACCGTATTTGCCGGTTTCCAGCGTAAGCGCAACAAGGTCGTCAGCCGTTAAGCTGTCGTCGGTTGTGGCTACAAGAGCATCCTGCATAAACTTGTAAAGCTCTTCATTTTCTTGTTCTAAGTTATAGGCATGCTCGGTATAAGCAGCTAAACCTTTTACCCCGTAAGTAATTAATTCACGCAGTGATCGAACATCTTCGTTTTCGGTTTTTAAAACACCAACATCACCTGCTTTTCTTTCATACTCGTCTGGAGTAAACGCCTGCCATGTCGCTGATTCGTGTAACTTGCTTTCGTCTAATTCAATTCCTGCATCTTTTAATGCCAATCGAACTTTGTTTCTAATTTCAAGTCCTTCGCGCACTCTTTCAATAAAAACTTTTTTGTCAAAATTGGCGTTGGTAATGGTTGCAAATAAACCATCAAAGATAAATTTGTTAATTTTTGGGTCGTACTCAACATTATTTTCGCGTGCAGCTTTAGTATAAATTGATATTCCTTTTAATAAGAACATCAATAAATCCTGCATATTCGCCACATCGTCGGTTTTCCCACAAACTCCTTTTATTGTACAGCCTGTTCCTTTGGCTGTTTCCTGGCATTGAAAACAAAACATACTCATAATTATTAATTTTAGATTGTTGATTGATTATTTATTAATTATTTTTTATTAAATCCATTCTTCAGATAAAATTTCTCCCGAAATGCTAACGGTTATAGTTTTTATGGGCACTTTACGTGATGCTTGTTGCGATGCGATTTGTGCCATTTGTAATATACCACCGCAACAAGGGACTTCCATTTTCATTACGGTAATGGTGTTTACTTTTGCATCATCAATAAGTGATACTAACTTTTGGATATACACTTCTTTGTTGGAATCTAATTTGGGACATGCAATGGCCAGTGTTTTATCTTTTAAGAATGATTGATGAAAATTGCCCAGGGAAAATGCTACACAATCGGCTGCAAGAAGTAAATCTGAATTTTGGAAATGTCCTGCTGCCGGATTAATCAGGTGCATCTGGACAGGCCAGTGAGTTAATTGTGAGGGTACATCTTCGGTTTTTGTATTAGCAGAAAGATCTTCTCTGGTTATTGATTTTGATAATGATCCCGGGCATCCGCCACCATGATGGTGATGATGTGCATGTTCAGCATGAGCATGCACAGCCACAGGCTCTGCTTTTTCTTTTACTGAAGCACCATTATGCACTTTAGCAATTACCTCATCAACATCAAAGTTGATTTTTTCTTTATTTTCCTGCATCCATTTAATTCCTTGTTTAAAAAATCCAATCTCTTTATGATCTTTTAAATGATTTAGGTGTGCAATGACCGTATTTTTACCTTTTTTCACCATCTCTTCTATAACTATAATTTCGTTATAGGGCTGGGCTTCTCTTTCGATAACTTCAATGGCGCCTTCGGGGCAGTGTCCAATACAAGCTCCCAGTCCGTCGCACATTAAATCGCTTATCAACCTGGCTTTATCATCGATAATCTGTAAAGCTCCTTCGTGGCAATTGGGAACGCAAACACCGCATCCGTTGCACTTTTCTTCATCTATTTTTATAATCTGTCTTTTCATTTCTTATTGTTAAAAAGTAATTAAGTAATCGAATACCAAAATTATGAAATACTTTTTGCCTGACCAAATTTTGCTGGTTGATATTTATCATGGTTTTAGAATGTCTTTGCTTTAATTATCTGACGTGAAGCTTTTTGAGGTTGTTAAAAAAATAACAAAAAGATTTGTTTTTACTTTTATTAAATTCAGAATTATCTTATTTAAATATACTGGTCAATGGTTTGTGCTTTTAAATACGCTTTAAATTCAACGGTCATTTTGCTGGTAACATTGTTCATTATGCACTTGTCGAAAGGGCATACTTGTTTGTCCATGGGGCATTTTCCAATTTCTATTACTCCTTCAATAACTTCATAGATTTCGAGGAAATTAATATCTTCGGGCTTTTTGCGCAGAACAAAGCCACCACTTGGTCCGCGATGCGATGTTAAGTATCCTGCTTTTACCAGCCGCTGCATTACTTTTGCCACATGATGTTTGGATGTGCTGGTACGCTCTGCAATTTTTAGAACATTTAATCCTTCTTTTTCACGGGCAATTAATATGATACCGTGCAATGCAATGGATGCCGCTTCTGAAAGTGAAACTACTTTAGGCATAATTATATTATTTAAGTAATTGTGGTAATTAAATGCTCAAATTTACTAATTAATTTTTTATCAACAATAATTTTTTGATGTTCTATTGATTTTACAATACTTTTATAGATTATGCCAGTACTTTTAATGGTTCATTGTTAAATAGAAATTGCTTTAGTTTCTCATTTCTGCATATTGTTTTTTTAATTTTACGTGCAATCATTAAAATCGTAAAATCTCTAAATAATTATGAAGCAATATTTAGCATTACTCGATCATGTGCTGACTACAGGAGTAAAAAAAGAAGACCGAACCGGAACAGGTACCATTAGTACTTTTGGATACCAGATGCGCTTTAACCTTGAAGAAGGATTTCCGTTGCTTACCACCAAAAAGCTTCATTTAAAGTCGATTATATATGAATTGTTATGGTTTTTAAAGGGCGATACCAACATAAAATATTTAAATGAGCATAAAGTGCGTATTTGGGATGAGTGGGCCGATGAAAATGGAGACCTCGGTAATATTTATGGACACCAGTGGCGTTCCTGGCCTGCGCCTAATGGTGAATCAATTGATCAGATTTCACAAATAATAGATTCTATAAAAAATAACCCGAACTCACGAAGACATATTGTTAGTGCTTGGAATGTAGGCGATTTGAAAAATATGGCTTTACCCCCTTGCCATATCCTTTTTCAGTTTTATGTAGCTGATGGTAAATTATCTTTACAACTTTATCAACGTAGTGCCGATATTTTTCTGGGTGTACCATTTAATATTGCATCCTATGCCATTTTGCTTAAAATGGTTGCACAAGCCACTGGTTTAAAGCCTTTCGAATTTATACACACGCTTGGCGATGCTCATATTTATTTAAATCATATTGAGCAGGTAAAATTGCAACTAACCCGCGAACCCAGATCATTACCTAATCTTAAATTAAATCCTGAAAAGAAAAATATTTTTGATTTTGAATTTGATGATATTTCCCTTGAAAACTACGATCCACATCCGCATATAAAGGGGGCTATTTCGGTGTAAAAATGTAAAACTGTAAAAAAGTGAATTTGTAAATTGGGAGAGCGTTGTTATTTTGTATTTTTTGATAAAGAGTATACAGGATTTTATTTAATTAAAGATAGATTGGAGTTATTTGTAAAAATATGTTTTTAGTATTATCTTATAAAAATATTTAAAATAATTTTATAAAATGAATGATTTTTATTCTTTAGAAAAATTAGAGGTTTTTCAATTATCAAACGAAATTGGTGAAATTGTTTGGGATTTAGTGTCTGGTTGGAAATATTTTGAAAAAGACACAGTAGGAAAACAATTCATTAAATCAGCCGATTCTATATCTGCAAACATTGCTGAAGGTTACGGAAGATATTTCTATAAAGAAAACATTCAGTTTTGCTATTATGCCAGAGGATCATTGTTGGAAACTAAAGTTTGGATTATGAAATCAAGCCGAAGAAACCTATTTAATAAAGAAACAAAATCAGAGTTAAGTGTTAAAGTTGATGAACTTTTGATTAAACTCAACGGGTATATCAATTACTTAAAAAAGCAATTTAAAATAAAATAATACTTTTTTTCTAATTCACTAATTCACTATTTTACCAATTTACCATTTTACTAATTTACCATTTTACTAATTCACCAATAAACCAAACTCATTATGCTTTCAATAATAGTAGCTGTTTCAGAAAATAATGTAATAGGAAAAGACAACGATTTAATCTGGCATTTGCCCAGAGATTTAAAACATTTTAAAGATACTACCACAGGACACTATATCATTATGGGGCGCAAAACATTTGAATCCAATGGTCGTCCTTTGCCTAATCGTACCAATGTGATCATTACCCGTGATAAAAATTACACTGCCGAGGGGTGTATTGTTGTACATTCGCTCGAAGAAGCCATAAAAAAGGCTGAAAACGATTCGGAACCATTTATTATTGGTGGCGGTAAAATTTACGAACAGGCATTACCTTCGGTTGATCGTATTTATTTAACCAAAATTCACCATTCGTTTGACGGGGATACTTATTTTCCGGAACTTGATATGAATGAATGGGTAGTAACCGATAAGCGCGATTTTGAACCTGATGAAAAAAACAGATATCCATTTTCTATTTTAGTGCTGGATCGGAAAAAGTAGCCATATCCGCCTAGCCGCTCCAAGCGGCTTGGCGGATTGTGTTATATAAAAAAACAGCCGCCGGAAGCGACTGTTTAATGTAAACCACGATTAGGATTTTAATAAAATTTAAATGAAAAATTAAAATCAGGCTGCTTTGAGCCTTTGTATATTGGTTTTACCCAATTTTTCTTTGGCATATTCGAATGTGATGGTAATTTCCTTGTCTTTTTTCGAAGGCATATCAAACATTACATCCATCATTATTGCTTCGCAAATAGACCGTAATCCGCGAGCTCCAAGCTTAAACTCTATGGCTTTTTCAACAATAAAATCTAATACTTCATTATCGAAATACAAATCAATACCATCCATTTTAAACAGTTTTTTATACTGTTTGATGATGGCATTTTTAGGCTCGGTAAGTATTCTGCGAAGTGCATCTTTTTGCAGCGGATTTAAATAAGTAAGCACAGGTATTCGTCCGATGATTTCTGGAATTAACCCAAATGCTTTTAAATCCTGCGGAGCAATATATTGTAATAAATTATTTCTGTCAATTTGGTTTTTTTCTCTGCTGGCGGCATAACCAACAACTTGTGTGTTGAGCCTTTGGCCAATTTTTCGTTCAATACCATCAAAAGCACCACCACAAACAAACAGAATGTTTTTGGTATTTACCGGAATCATTTTTTGGTCGGGGTGTTTTCTTCCTCCCTGTGGCGGAACATTTATTATTGAACCCTCGAGAAGTTTTAATAGTCCTTGCTGAACACCTTCGCCGGAAACATCCCGGGTTATTGAAGGATTATCGCCTTTACGGGCAATTTTATCGATTTCGTCAATAAAAACGATTCCTTTTTCAGCAGCTTCTACATTGTAATCTGCTACCTGTAGCAATCTTGTTAAGACACTTTCAATATCTTCGCCCACATAACCGGCTTCGGTTAAAACAGTGGCATCTACAATGGTAAAGGGTACATGTAACATTTTGGCAATGGTTCTTGCCAAAAGCGTTTTTCCAGTACCTGTTTCGCCCACCAGTACAATATTTGATTTTTCAATCTCTATCTCTTCTTCGTCTTTATGATTCTCCTGCATTAACCTTTTATAGTGGTTATAAACAGCAACAGAAAGATATCTTTTAGCTTCTTCCTGGTCAATTACGTAGCGATCAAGAAACTCTTTAATTTCTTTGGGTTTAAGCAGCTCAATTTGATTTACATCAAAATCTCCTTTTTTGCGCAACTCTTCCTGCACAATATCATGAGCCTGCTCAATGCAACGGTCACATATATGTCCTGATAATCCAGCAATTAAAAGATTGGTATCTTTTTTATCTCTCCCGCAAAACGAACATTTATCCATCATTAATTCTTTTTAAAACACTTTGCAAATTTACAGTAATAATTAGAATAAAAAAAACCGCATTTTTAATATGCGGTTTAATTTATTGTTAAAGTAAATATTTTTATTTTTTCATTTCGTTTCTGACTAATACTTCATCAATCATTCCGTATTTTTTAGCTTCTTCAGCAGTCATCCAGTAATCTCGATCAGAATCTTTTTCAATTTTTTTATATGTGTTTCCTGAATGGTTTGCCAGAATTTGGTAAAGTTCCTTTTTTAATTTGAGAATTTCGCGAGCGGTAATTTCAATATCGGCAGCCTGTCCTTGTGCTCCACCCATGGGTTGATGAATCATAACTCTTGCATGAGTTAAAGCTGAGCGTTTACCCGGAGTTCCTGCAGCCAGTAAAATAGCTCCCATCGATGCTGCCATTCCTGTACAAATGGTAGCAATGTCAGGAGAAATGTACTGCATCGTATCATATATTCCTAACCCTGCATGAACAACTCCACCCGGAGAATTCATGTAAATTTGAATATCTTTAGCAGGATCGGTAGATTCAAGAAACAGCAATTGTGCCTGGATGATATTCGCAACATAATCGTCAATGGGAACTCCAAGAAAAATTATTCGGTCCATCATTAATCGCGAAAAAACATCCATTTGAGCAACGTTCAGTTGGCGTTCTTCGATAATAGTAGGTGAAATATAGCTATTATAAGCTGACGCATATCTTTCCATCGATAAGCTGCTAATACCAAGGTGTTTGGTAGCATATTTTTTAAATTCGTCTTTTGGAATCATAATTATACCTGTTTAAATTTTTGGTTTATAAAGGTAAAGAATTTTACGGTACGACGAAATTATTTACTTTTCTTTTGTTGGTCTTCAAAAAGCTTCTGAAACTCTTCGGTAGTTATTTCTTTTTCGTCAAGTTTTACCGAATCTTTAATGTGCTCCAGTACTTTATCTTCAAATTTTCTTTCGTAAAGATTTCGTCTTTCGCTATCCTTTTTTAGAATTTCCTTAGCATACATTTCTAACTGCTCATCGGGCAAATTGTTCAAGCCGTATTGCATAAATTGAGCAGCAGTAACTTCTTTGGCAACATCCAGAACTTCCTCTTCGGTAACTTTAATTTCGTTGTCCTTGATAATTTGATCGCGAATAATTTGCCACTTAAGGTCTTCCTCAAATTTTGGAAACTCTTCTTCGATTTGCTCAGGCGTAAATTTACCTTCGTTGATGGTAACTAACCATCGTTTTAAAAATTCAACGGGCAGTTCTGGTTTGATTTTGTTTACCAGTTTCTCTTTGGCATCAATCAAGAAGCGGTAATCAGCTTCTTTTTTAAAGTTTTCTTTGATTTCTTCGGATAACTTGTTGTTAAATTCTTTTTCAGATTGTATAACTCCTTCGCCAAAAGCTTTATCAAAAAGCTCCTGGTTAACTTCTGCTTTTTCAAACCTTTGAATTGCGTTGATTTGAAATTCGAAGTCACCCGTAATGTTTTGTGCTTTTTCTTTGTCAATTCTTAGCATCGAAGCAATTTCCGAGTCGCTTGGATAAGCTTTACGCACATCAAATTTTACTTTGTCGCCTACTTTTTTGTCGGCAAAAGTTGCTTTAATGTCTTTATCTTTAATATATTCAATGGTAATTTTTACATCTTCGGTTTTTATTCCGTCTTCAAGTTCATTCCCATTTTCGTCAAGCTGTGTAAAATTACCGGTTAACATTTCATTGTCGGTTGTTTTTTCAACATCAACAAATTCGCCAAACCGTCGTTGATAATTATCGGTATGTGTTTCGAGTAACTTTTTGTCAACCTTAATATCGTAATATGGCACTTTATCTTTTTTCGAAAGTTTAACATCTACTTCGGGAGCAAGTGCGATATCAAATACAAATTCAAACTCATTGTCCTGGTCAAAATCAATGGTTTTTTGATCTTTGTTTGGCAATGGTTCGCCAAGAATATTTAGTTTTTCTTCGCGGATATAATTGGTAAGCGATTCGGAAATAAGCTTATTTACCTCTTCTACTAAAATAGCTTTACCGTACATTTTTTTTATCAGTCCTGCAGGAACTTTTCCTGGCCTGAATCCGTCGATCCTTGCTTTTTTGCGATAGTCTTTCAGTACATTTTCTACCTTTTCAGCATAATCCTCCTTGGTTATCTGAACTTTCAATAAGGCATTTAATTCGTCGATGTTTTCTTTTACTATATTCATCCGTAATTTGATTTGAGCATTTACAAATTTTAAAAAACCGCCAAACAATCGAAATGTTTATCGACTGTTGCAGCGGTTTGTTACGTTTTTGTGCGGATGAAGGGACTCGAACCCCCACGCCCGAAGGCACTAGATCCTAAGTCTAGCGCGGCTACCAATTACGCCACATCCGCAAAAGTGAGTGCAAATATATTATATTTTTTTTAGAAAAAGAAAAATCAGAAAAAAAGTTTGGCGGTTTAATGATGTTTTAAAAAATATGAAAGAATAATGTCTATTCCTAAGCCGATACAAAAACCAATAAAAATTCCTATTAACTCAATATTGAACTGATATACAGGATTTTTAATTGTGAAATGTAAAAATACCGGAAAAATGATCAGTAATATTGCTATTAATAAATGATACTTTTTATTCATTTATTTTGATTTTGAAATAAATCACAATTAACGAATAAATTTTTAACAGGATGTTAATTTAAGTTTAATTTTTTAATGATTGATGTAGTTTTTAGGATAGTTTCTAAATTTGGGTTATTACAATTTGTTGTTAGCAGGGACTTAGAGCGCAAAGAGGCTTTCCAAAAGTCTTTTGGAAAGCCTCTTTGTACTGAAAGATTTTAATTAGGACGTTTAGACCTTACCGGATCTTTGGGAGCGGGTTTTAGCTCAATAGATTTTGTTTCCAGTTCTTTCAAAAGAATTTTTACCGTTGTCTCTAATTGGGGATCTTTGCCTTGCTGAACAAGCTTTGGTTTTTGTTCTACGATCACATCTGGGCTTGTCCCTTCATTTTCTACTGCCCAGTTTCCTTCAGTATCGTAAAATCCTCCTCTGGGTGCTGTAATATATCCTCCGTCAATGAGTGGTGGTACATCCCAAATGCCAACTAGTCCTCCCCAGGTGGTTGTTCCTACTAATTTTCCGATATTACGTTTTTTAAACATATAAGGCATATAGTCACCTCCAGAGCCGGCAAATTCATTAATAATCATTGCTTTGGGCCCCCATATTCCTGCAGAGGGGCTGGTTTGTGAAGTTCCATCTCCCATGGGGTTGTTGAAGTACCCATAAAGCTCCCGATCTAAAAGGTCAATAATGTAATCTGCTGCAAGTCCTCCACTGTTAAATCGCTCGTCGATTACGGCACCTTTTTTATGCTTTTGTGCAAAATAGTATCGGTTAAAGTTTGTGTATCCTCCATAGCCGGTATTAGGCAGCCATACATAGGCTAATTTGCCATCTGACAATTCATCAACTTTCCTCCTGTTTTCTTCCACCCAGTCTATTTGCCTTAGCCTTGCTTCACTCCTAACAGGAACAACCGTAATTTCTCGGGCTGTTTTTAAATCAGGAGATGAGTTAACCTTTATTTTAATTTGCTTATTGGCTGTTTGTTCAAAATAGGAATAAATATTATTTGCAGCATCAATGGGTGTGCCATTTATAGCCAGTAAATAGTCGCCCTCTTTTACATTGAGCCCCGGTTGGCATAGTGGTGCCTTTAAATTGGGGTTCCAGCTTTCGCCTTTATAAATTTTCTTAATCTTTACTTTATTATTTTCAATAACAAAGTCAGCTCCTAACAATCCTACCGGAACATGGTCTATGTCAGGGAAATCTCCTCCTCTTACAAATGAATGTCCTATGGCTGTTTCTCCACTAAAAATATCAAGCAGGTAATTCATGTCTGAGCGGTGACGTACATGATCAACCCACTTTGAATAAGTGTTGTAGGCCCAATCCATATCCAGCCCATGAACATTTTCAACATAAAAATAATCTCGCTGGTAACGCCATGCTTCGCGAAACATTTGCTTATATTCTGACATGGGGTCTACTTTCATTTTTAAATCAGCAGTATTTATAGCATTGTCAGGTTTTATATTCTCTGTGGTGCCGGAAATGAACCATTGACCATTCGATGAGAAAAGAATTTTTTTACCATCGAAAGAAATGGTAAAATTATAGATATTGTCTAGTACTTTTTTGGTCTCTTGTTTTTGCAGGTTATATCTGTGTAATGTTAAACCTCTTTGATCTTCAACAGATTCTGTGTAAAAAATTATTCCTTCCTCTGCGCTGGCTATTTTTCTATAATCCCTTGCAGGGATATTTAAATCCAGAACCCTTTCATTAATCTTTTCAAAATCAATTTTTACGTTAACTTCCTCTTCTTTCTTCTCTTTTTCTTTATTGTTCTTTTTTTCTGTTTCTTCATCATCACTTTTGGGAAGTAATGGACTTTCTTCATCTTTATCGAGAACAGTAACATACAGCGTATAATCAATCGGACGCTCAAGCGATGACATATCCAGCCAGCCGGTATTCAATCCGTAATTTGTACTGGCCATGAAATACAGGTATTTGCCATTTTTATCCCAGGTTGGCTGCCTGCATTCGCTCATTCCATCGGTTATTTGAAAAGATTGTTTTTTATCTAATGAGTAGATAAAGATGGCACTAAATTCGTTGGGTAACCTTTTACCATAAGCAATCCATTTTGAATCGGGTGACCATTGAGGAATAATTACTCGCTCAGGGTTTGAAAAACCTTCATCATCTATCCTGGTAATTTCACCGGTTTCAATATTTACCATCCAAAGTACCCGGTCGTTATCGCTAAAGCTAATGTATTTTGAATCGGGCGACCATTGAGGAGAATAGGAAAAAGTGGGTTCTTCAAATGTTATCTGTTTGATAATTTTTCCATACTGATTTGCAATTATTAGTCTGTATTCTCCGCTTTTGTCAGAAAACCAGCTCACCTTTTCGCCGTCGGGTGACCATGCCGGTGAACGTTCAGCACTTATCGAGCTGTTGGTAAGGTTTCTTACATCTCCGTCTTTTTCGGGTACAGTAAATATCTCGCCACGGGCTTCAATGATAGCTCTTTTGCCTGAAGGCGATAATTCGATATTGGTAATATATTCTGAAGCATTTTCCCAGTGCGGGCGCATCCAGGGAAAATCAGCTGTTACTGTAATGGATAATTTTTTGGCATTGCTATGATCAGGAGATAAAGTGTATAAATCTCCACCATATTCATAAATCATTGTTCCATTCCCTGCTTCAAGATTTTTGCAGTCAAATTCTTTATAATAAGTTACTTGTTTTAACTCTTTTGTAGTAAAATGATATGACCAGATGTTCATAGCATAATCGCGGTCGGAAAGAAAATAGATCGTTTCGTTAATCCATATGGGCGATATATCATTGCTTCCGTCCCAGGGGATTTTTTCAACTTCGAATGTTTCAAGATTTAAAATCCTAATAGGATTTGCCTGTCCTCCTCTGTAATTTCTCCATTCTGTTTCCCAGGGTAAATTTCTTCTGTAAACAAGATATTTTTCATCGAGCGATAGTTGACCGTTGTAGATACGTGGTTTCATAAAAAGTTCAGGCATGCCACCTTTCATATCAATGGTGTATAATATATCGGACATTGGAATGGGAGCTTGTTCTCTTCCTGAAGTAAACATTATTTTTCCATCCGGGGTCCACCCGATAACATTATCAGCCGCTGGGTGCCAGGTTAAGCGTTCCGGAGCACCTCCGTCAATTGACACTACAAATACATCAGTATTGCCGTCGTATTTGCCTGAGAAGGCAATGTGTTTTCCGTCGGGAGAAAAATGAGGTTGAATTTCTTCTCCAGGGAAAGTAGTAATTCGTTTGGGGTTTTCTCCATTGATATCAGCAAGCCAAATATCACCTCCGTATATAAATGTAATATGGGTGCCGCTGATGTCTGGGTTTCTTAAAAGTTTTGTGCTTTCAGCTTTAGTATAAGAACAGAAAAAAAGTCCGATAATACTTAGTAGTAACCATTTTTTATAACACATGGAATATAAGATTTAGTTTATTAATTCTTAAAAATAAGGAATTTTTATCTTATCTCCTGTATTTAAAAAATAAAAGTTGAGGTTACATTTATTTAATCATTATTGAGGCCTATGGTTCGTAAATCAAAATTTTTACCAAGATAAACGCGACGTACTTGTTCATCTTCGGCCAATTCTTTGGCATTTCCGGCTTTAAGTATCGATCCTTCAAAAAGCAGGTAAGCCCGGTCGGTAATTGAAAGGGTTTCGTGTACGTTGTGGTCGGTAATTAAAATACCTATATTTTTTTCTTTTAATTTTCCAACAATTTCCTGGATATCTTCAACAGCAATGGGATCTACGCCTGCAAATGGTTCGTCAAGTAGAATAAATTTTGGTTTTATTGCTAAAGCTCTGGCAATTTCTGTTCTACGTCTTTCACCTCCCGATAATTGTATTCCAAGGCTTTTTCGTATTTTTTGTAATCCAAATTCGTCCAAAAGATTTTCCATGCGCTCTTTTTGTTCTTCTTTCGACATATCTGACATTTCCAATACAGCTTTGAGATTATCTTCAATACTTAATTTTCGAAAAACCGAAGCTTCTTGTGCCAGGTATCCAACACCCATTTGTGCCCGCTTATATACCGGTTCTTTGGTAATATCTTTGTTATCAAGATATATTTTTCCCGAATAGGGTGTTATTAAGCCAACAATCATATAAAATGTGGTTGTTTTACCGGCTCCGTTTGGTCCTAGTAAACCTACAATTTCGCCCTGTTTTACATCTACAGTAACTTTGTTTACTACAGTTCTTGAACGGTATTTTTTAATAAGTTTTTCTGTTCTTAGTTGTATTTGATTGTCCTGACTCATTTTCAATTTTATTTTTTACAAATGTAAAAACTTTTAATGTATTTTTTAGAATATGATTTGTACGGTTGCTCTTAAACCAAATTTTTCAATATTTTCATGATCAAGATAAGATAAACGCCACCATGCATCTAATCTGAAAATTTTAAAAATATTTTCTATACCAACACCTGCTTCTAAATAGGGATCGTTAACCTGGTATAAACCTTCTGGAAAATCCATAATATTTTTGTGCCGGTTACTTAATTCTCCTATTAAGGCTTTTCCAGAAACCACTTCGCGCCATTTTAATTTACGTAATAGGGGGATTTTATTCAGGAAAAAACCCTGGAAGTGATGCTCGGCATAAACGCTTAAATACCGGTCGCTGGCAAATTCGTAATAATTCATCATATTAAATGCATACCGATCGAAAGCATAGGTCTCATTGCCCTCGTGTAATTTTAATAATGGGTAGGGAACGCTTCCAAAAACCTGGCCAGCATCAATAATATATTTAAAATATCCTAAAGGGCTTATAGGAACTTTATGGGCAAGGTTTACATTGATTTTGTAGTATTCATAATCGGAACCAAAAAGGTCCTTAATTCCTGCAGTAAAATTAAGGTTAAGCACCGGATCGTTGGTGCCGAGGTTTATTCGTTCAAATTCTCCCCGTAAATATTTTTCGTTTTTAGCAAACCTGATATTCAGGTTAAGCTCACTGGTAGTAATATCTTTAAAAGAAATAGTATCGGTTAATGATGATTTCTGAAACGGAATATATTCTGTAGGTTCAATACTCATGTAGTTGAAGGTAATCATGTTTGAAAATCCCTGAAACCATTCTTTTTCAATAAAAGCGTTAAAGTCATTAACCATTGTTAATTTGTAGTTGGGGTTTCGCCTTAAAATGGATGTAAAAAAATTATCTTCTGTAAGAGCAAACCGGCTTTGACCCAGTTGTTGTATATCGTACTTGTATTGTATACCCACTCCTAATCTTGGATTTTTTTCAAATAAATAGATAAATCCTCCGCCATATTTAAAACGGTTGTCTTTCTCACCGTAAGCAATATGGGCATTAATCATTAAATTGGTGCTGAAATTATTACTTGTGCGTCCGCTAAGCCGGATTCTGTTTCCTTCGATTTCATTAAAACTAAAAGTTTTATAATATGGGCCCAGCTCAAACAAGCCTATTTCATAGTGATACATTCCAAACAGCATTACAATTTTTTCATAGGTTTTATAAATTGGGACTTCTTTGATGGAATCAACCATATCATAAATTTTATTTTCTTTAGCAGTAAGATTGATAGGCCTGTTTTTTATCCAAAAGTCTTCATTATTAATAATCGCATTTTCTTTTACCATTACATTATCATTAATTTTTTGCACATGTTTAGGAAGCGCAGTATTTAAATTAATGTTTTTATAATGTGTTGTTTTTTTGCCAAAGAAACCCAACGAACGGTCTGTAAGATTAAAATCGAAAAACAGTTTTTCGTTTTTCATAAACCAAATGCTGTCGTTTATTTGTTCGTATTCATATTCTGCCACAAAATCATTAATAAAGTTAATGTTAACATCTTTTGACATTCGCATTTGAATTTTTTTTATGGCAAATGTCGTATCGTGTACCCAAAAGTTGCCATGAAAGGTTTTTTCCTGTTTCCTTTTTGGGATAAATGAAATGTGGTAGCACCATTGGTTATCGATCAATGCGCTGTCAATTAAATAATATTTATAATAATATAATCCAAAGTCGGCAATGGGACTTACAAAACCAGGTTCAAATACTCTTTCAAAATTTTCGTAAATGTTAATTTTCTGATACATTTTACCTGTAAACTGTGAGATGCTTTCGTTTTCAATCCCTGATATTTTAGTTGCTGTGATGATTTCACGTTCTGTTTTTGGATTTTTTTGGTAATAATATTCAGAAAATGACTCGGTAATAAAAACAGGTAAATAAGGTTTTCCTGTAATCGCGGAGGTGTCAGTATAATCGAATATAAACTGGAAATCTCTTAATAACCGGTGGTTTTTTAGCTGATCGTTTACATTGTTTATATCAATTTCTACTTTGTTGTATAATTCATAATTATATGAATCGTATTTTCGTGGATTATGTTTTTCTTTATTAGCGATTATATTTCTTAAAATAGGATGCGCTGGATTTTCTGTTGGAAGCACTACTATTTCGTCAATATTATAAATGGTTGGCTCAAGTTTGAAATTAATTTCCTGGTACCTGAGTGCATTAATGAATTTTGCTTGTGGTTTATACCCCACAAAAGAAACGAGAATTGAATCGTGGGTTTTTCTTGATTCTAAAAAATATTCACCGTCAGTATTGGTAATGGTTCCAATGGTTGAGTTTTTAAAGGTTACATTTACAAAAGGAATGGGTTCGCCGCTTTCTGCATCTGTTATTATACCTCTAACCTTAGTAACCTGACTTAAAGCCAGGTTTACATGGAAAAAGACGATAATAAACAGTAGACCGTTGCATAGATTTTTTTTCATCCTGGCAGCGTTTAAAGAAGTATTAAAAATAAGCTTAAAAGCTTTATGGTTGTATTTTTTTAACAACTTTTTTTGATATTACAATTCCTGCTTCATAAAGAAGGATTAGGGGAAATGTAACCAGCATAAGACTGAAAATATCCGGAGGAGTAATTGTTGCTGCAAGAACCATTACAATAATAATTGCATGTCGTCTGTATTTTCTTAAAAAATCTGGTGTTACCAGTCCCGCCTTGCTTAAAAAATAAATTAAAATAGGGAGTTCAAAAATTACTCCTGCTGCCAGTGTAACAGAAGTTACAGTCCCGATATATGATTTAAGGTTAATTTGATTTAAAACCTGATCGCTTACATTGTAGGAGCCTAAAAAATGAATTGATAATGGAGCAATAACAAAAAAACCAAAAAGAACTCCCATCAAAAACAATAGAGAACTAATCGTAACAGCTCCGCGGCTATGTTTCATTTCATTATCGTATAATGCAGGTTTTATAAAATTCCAAAACTCCCAGAAAATATATGGAAAAGCAATAATTATACCGGCAAAAATCGAAATTGTGATGTGTATGGTAAACTGTCCTGCCATTTTAATATTGATAATCTGGAAAGGTTCTGAATTGATACACAGTTTAGAAATATTGACTTTATCGCCTAAAAGGCACAGCATTTTGTTTGTAAAAAAATCAGGGTTTTTGGGTGCTAAGATAATATGGTTAAAAACGATATCACTAAAAATAAATGCTAAAATAGCAATAATAATAACCGAGGCAAATGCACGTATCAGGTGCCATCTTAACTCTTCAAGATGTTCAAGGAAAGTCATATTTTCTTTATGTGCCATATTATTATATTATACAATGCCTTCTTTTAAAATATCATGTAAATGAACCATCCCCAGATATTTTTCTTTATGAACAACAATCAATTGTGTAATATTGTTGCCTTCCATAAGGTTAAATGCATTAATGGCCAACTCATCTTTCTGGACAGTTTTTGGGCTGGGAGACATAATATCTTTGGCTGTTAATTTCTCAAAATTATCAAAGTTTTGTAACATTCTTCGAATATCTCCATCGGTAATAATCCCTTGTAATTGATTATTTTTATCCAAAACAGCCGTTGCTCCGAGTCTTTTAGAGCTGATTTCAATAATTACATTTTTTACATTTTCATTGGTAGATACTTTAGGCGCTTCGTTATTTTTATACAAATCGTTTACCCGCATGTAAAGTTTTTTTCCAAGTGCACCCCCTGGATGTACTTTGGCAAAATCTTCGGATGAAAAACCCCTATACTCCAAAAGGCATACCGCCAGTGCATCGCCGATAACCAGTTGTGCCGTAGTGCTTGAGGTGGGAGCCAGGTTATTTGGGCAGGCTTCTTTGTCAACAGTAGATTTTAAAACATAATCGGCTTGTTTGGCTAAAAAGGAATCGGTAGATGAAACCATACCGATTAAAACATTGCCTCGGTTTTTTATTATAGGTACCAAAACTTTTATTTCAGGAGTATTGCCACTTTTTGATATGCAAATAATAATATCATCTTTTTGTACCATGCCCAAATCGCCATGAATAGCATCTGCTGCATGCATAAAAATTGACGGAGTGCCGGTAGAATTTAATGTAGCAACAATCTTATTGGCAATATTGGCACTCTTGCCAATTCCGGTAACTACAACCCTGCCATTACTATTGTAAATTAACTTTACAACTGCTTCGAAATCATTGTCAATATATCCGGCAAGTTTTTTTATCGATTCAGCTTCCTGTAAAATTGTATTTATTGCTAATTTATTTATATCCATATTTTATCTAAAAATTAATTTTTACCAGTAATGATATTCATCATTTTATTATAAATTTGGTCTTTTCTTTTATATTTTTTAAAAAATTTGTCGTAAATTTATATACAAAAGTATTTATTATTTATAATAAACAAATAAGGTTTCCTTTTAAAACATGTTTTATAAATAAATAAAAAATTTGTTACGATAAAAAAACTTTTTTTACTTTATAAAGTAACCTAAATCATTATTTACTTTTTAATTGATTGATATGAGTGTAGGAGCTGATATTTCTTTAAAAGAATATCTCAAAAAATATTTTGGTTTTGATTCGTTTAAGGGTAACCAGGAAGTGGTTATTAGAAACGTTCTTGATGGGAACGACTCGTTTGTATTAATGCCAACCGGTGGAGGAAAATCGTTATGTTATCAATTACCTTCTCTAATTATGGATGGGACTGCAATTGTTATTTCTCCATTAATTGCATTGATGAAAAACCAGGTAGATGCCATGCGTGGTTTTAGTACTGAAGAGGGTATTGCCCATTTTTTAAATTCATCGCTAACGAAAACACAAATGCAAAAAGTAAAGCAGGATGTGTTAGATGGTAAAACACGTTTACTTTATGTGGCACCCGAATCATTAACCAAAGAAGAAAATATATTATTTTTAAAGCAGGCCAATATTTCTTTTTATGCTGTTGATGAGGCGCATTGTATTTCGGAATGGGGACACGATTTCAGGCCTGAATACCGTCGGATACGGCCAATTATTAATAAAATTGGCCGTGCTCCATTAATTGCTTTAACTGCTACTGCAACCCCTAAAGTACAAAGTGATATTCAGAAAAATCTGGATATGCTCGATGCTCATGTTTTCAAATCATCGTTTAATCGCGAAAACTTGTACTACGAAGTAAGGCCTAAGGTTAATGCAGCTAAAGAAATCATTAAATTTATTAAAAATAATGCTGGTAAATCGGGCATAATTTATTGTTTAAGCCGGAAAAAAGTAGAAGAACTGGCTGAGGTTTTACAGGTAAATGGTATTAAAGCTTTACCTTATCATGCCGGGATGGATGCTGCTACACGAAGCGGGAATCAAGATAAATTTTTGATGGAAGATGTGGATGTTATTGTTGCTACCATTGCTTTTGGAATGGGTATTGATAAGCCTGATGTTCGTTTTGTGATCCATTACGACATCCCTAAAAGTCTTGAAGGTTATTACCAGGAAACAGGACGTTCCGGGCGAGATGGTGGCGAAGGAAAATGTATTGCATTTTACAGCTACAAAGATATCCAGAAACTGGAAAAATTTATGCAGGGCAAACCTTTAGCTGAGCAGGAAATTGGAAAACAACTATTGCTTGAAACAGTAGCTTATGCTGAATCTGCCGTTTGCCGGAGAAAAATGTTACTTCACTATTTTGGCGAAAAATACGAACACGAAAATTGTGAAAACTGCGATAACTGCTTACATCCCAAAGAGCAGTTTGAAGGAAAAGAAGATGTCGTTTTAGCATTGGAAGCAATTCAGGCGGTTAAAGAAAAGTTTAAAGCAGAGCATGTTGCCAATGTTTTGTCCGGAGTAAAAAATACACCTATAAAATCATATAAACATCACGAATTAGAAATTTTTGGCGAAGGTTCTGATAATGACCCAAAATATTGGAATGCAGTACTTAGGCAGGCTTTAATTGCTGGGTTTATTGATAAAGACATCGAAAATTATGGTTTGCTAAAGGTTAGTGAAAAGGGGCTAGAATATTTAAAAGACCCACAGCCTTTTACATTAACCAAAGACCATGATTACGAAGGCGAAGATGATGATATGGACAGCAAAGCCGGATCTGGTAAAACAGGAGCCGTTGACGATGAACTGTTTAATATCCTTAAAGATTTAAGAAAAAAAGTGGCTAAAGAACTGAATTTACCCCCTTTTGTTATTTTCCAGGATCCCTCGTTAGAAGATATGGCTATCCAGTACCCGGTTAACATTGAAGAAATGACCAGGATTGTTGGTGTTGGTTCCGGGAAAGCAGAACGATATGGTAAAAAATTTGCCGATTTAATCAAAAAATATGTGGAGGAAAAAGAAATCATTCGTCCGCAAGATATGGTTGTAAAGTCTGTGGTTAATAAATCAGGATTAAAAGTATATATAATTCAGAGTATTGACAGGCAAATGCCGCTTACCGATATTGCTGATGCCAAAGGATTGGAAATGCATGAGCTGCTCGATGAAATTGAATCGATTGTACAATCCGGAACCAAAATAAATCTTGATTATTATATCAATCAGGTTATTGATGATGATAAACAAGAGGATATTTATGAATATTTTCGGGAAGAAGCAGAGACAGAATCAATTGAAGCAGCATTAGAAGAACTGGGCGAAGAAGAATATTCTGAAGAAGAAGTAAGATTGATGCGAATAAAATTCTTTTCAGAATTGGGTAACTAATTAAAAGTTCATTCGTCTTTACTATAAAAAACATAAGGGAACGTAAAAATTCCCTTATTTTTTAATCTTTTAAAATACTAGACTAAGTGGAAAAAATAGTAGAAGTTAATCATCTAAGTAAGAGCTACGGGAAAATTCTTGCCATAAACAATATTTCGTTTACCGTAAATCGAGGAGAAGTTTATGGTATATTAGGCCCAAATGGAAGCGGTAAAACTACCACATTAGCGGTAATTCTTGATATCTTAAAGGCCAATTCAGGGCATTATAGGTGGTTCGATAAACCCATGGATAAGTTTACACGCCGCCGGATTGGTTCTTTAATCGAAACGCCCAATTTTTATCCCTATTTATCATTATGGGAAAACCTTAAAATTGTAGCAGAAATAAAGGATGCACCCGAAGATGATATTAATTATGCACTGGGAGTTGCTAATTTGTTAAAGCGAAAACATTCAGCATATAATACATTATCGCTTGGCATGAAACAAAGGCTTTCTATTGCTTCTGTACTGGTAGGAAATCCGGAAGTATTAGTTTTGGACGAGCCTACAAATGGCCTGGATCCAGAAGGTTTTGCCGAAGTGCGAAGAATTATTCAATCGCAGGCCAATGAGGGAAAAACAATTATCTTGGCCAGCCATATTTTAGATGAGGTGGAAAAAGTTTGTTCGCATGTTGCCATTCTTAAATCGGGTGATTTAATTGCTAACGGAAGAGTTGGTGAGCTGCTTACAACCGACGATATGGTTTATGTACAAAGCGATAAAATGAATGAACTGGAACAAATGCTTGAACAAGCCGATCTTATTAAAAGAGCATTTAAATCGGATAATGATTTGGCAGTAGTATTGGAATCCGGATACTCTGCTACTGATTTAAACAAATATTGTTTTGAAAAAGGGTTTACGCTTTCAAAAGTTTTATTGAAAAAACAAAGTTTAGAAGACCAGTTCCTTCAATTAGTTAAATAATGAAATTTTAATCTGGAAAAATGAAAAAATTATTTCAACTCGAAAAAATAAAAACCTTATCCTATCCGGCTTTTAAAACATTAATGATCATTCATTTTTTACTGTTTTTTTTAGTCGTTCTGGTAGTTTCCCGTGTACATTTTAGCATTCCCGGTTTTTCAATTAAAGGCCTTTACCAATTTCCCAATATTTGGGAATTTTTTCCCTGGATTGCTAGCTGGTTTAATCTGTTTTTAGCAATTGTAGTGATATTATTGGTGGGTAACGAATTTTCTTTTCGCACTTTTCGGCAAAATGTAATTAACGGCTTAAGCCGGAGTGATTTAATTACCGGTAAGTTAATTATGATTGTTACCATTGCTGTTTATACTTTTTTAATGGTTTTGCTTGCTATACTTATATTTGGTATGATTTATACCAATGCTATTACAATGGATATCATCTTTGAGAAATCATATCTTATTTTAATATATTTTATACAAGCCATTGGTTATATGACCATAGGCATGTTGATAGCATTGGTTTTCCGAAACAATGCATTATCTATTATTATGTTTATATTATATTTTGCTATCATTGAGCCAGTTATCCGTTTAATGTTTAAAGCAGAAGCAAGGCGGTTTTTTCCTGCTAAAATTATTTCCAATCTTACGCCCACACCGGAATTTTTAACCATGACCTCGGAAAAGTCGTTTACCACATCGTCGGGTAAAAGCTCGTTGGATTTTCAGGAAATTGGATTGTTACCCGAAAGCTTACCTTTGGGGGTCAATGTTATTTTGGCTGCCGGATTTATTGGATTTTTTATTGCATTATCATATTTAATAACAAATAAAAGAAATTTGTAAAATTTAGTATATACTTTCAGATTAAAAAATTATCTTCTGGTATCTAACGCATCGCGAAGCCCGTTGCCAACCAAAGTAAAGGAAAGTACCAACAGCATGATGGCCAGCCCGGGAAGGATTGCCAGGTAAGCTTTATCCATAATAATATACCCGTAATGTTCTTTAATCATGGTTCCCCAGGATGGAACCGGAGGTTGAACGCCAATACCCAAAAAGCTAAGTCCGGCTTCGAGAAGAATGGCGGTTGCAAAATTAGCCGCCGAAATAATAATTACCGGGCTAAAAACATTGGGAAGGATATGTTTAAAGATGATTCGGACATGCCCAAAGCCTAAAGCCCGGGCTGCTTCTACATATTCTTTTTCACGCACGCTTAATATCTGTCCGCGAACCACACGTGCTACTTCTACCCACATGGTTAACCCAACCGCAATAAATATTTGCCAAAATCCTTTTCCAATCACAAGTGTAATGGCAATAACCATCAGCAAGGTGGGGATTGACCAAATAACATTAATCAGCCACATAATTACATCATCCACTTTTCCTTTAAAGTAACCGGCAACAGACCCAAGGGTTATCCCGATAAGTAAAGAGATAAAAACCGAAATAAATCCTACCGATATGGAGATGCGCGCCCCGATTAATATCCGGCTAAGTAAATCGCGGCCAAAGCGGTCGGTGCCCAGTAAAAAATTTTTGGTAACGATATGATCTTGTTCAATCTTGGTTTTGAGCTCATTGAATGATACCTCTTTTGTTTCTCCATCAATAGCTGTAAAAACAAAACGATTGTTTTTTGTGATGATTTCTGTTCCGTAAGCTAAAGGGAAAGCAATATTCACAGAGTTTAGTTTTCGATAAATAGGTTCTTCATCTTCAATATCATTATATGCTTCGATGATTAAATCATTATTTTCGAAATGATAAGAATTTATGGGGATGTAAGAATATTTATTGTTTCTGCCCATTAACATGGTGTGAAGAAATCCCTTATCATTGTCTATTTCATTTTTTCTTACTTTGAGCATTGTGCATCTAAAACCCGGTTTTTTGGCAGCAATTTCTAATAGCTGGGTGTTGGCAAAAGGCGATTTGTCAGGCGTAATTAAATATCCTAAAATAGCAATGATCACAATAAAAACAATAAAAAATAAACCTCCCAGGGAAAATTTGTTTCGCTTAAATTTCTGCCAGGCAAGATAATCCAGCGATCCATAATTATTAATCCTTCTCTTCTTAAAAAGCATAAATCAAAAATATTGATTTTATCTTAATTTCCTCCCTTTCCATGAAAAATTTGCCAACCAACCCATAAATGTTGTTGCTACAATATAAAAAGGGTAAATAAGTTGTAGTGGCAAAAATAGCCATAACAGGTTTTGTTGATTAAAAAATTTTGTTCCGGGAATAAGAATAAATAGGTCTCCCATCGTCTTAATCATAAAAAGAAAAACAAAAATGTACCATTCGTTGGGACGAAAGATAGAATTGATAAGCCAAAAGGCAAGAAAAAAACTACTTGCAGCAACTGTAAGTGCAGTAATGATTATATCAAAATCGCGATAAGCTTTGCTTTTGGAGGTCCACCGTATGCGTTGATTGAAGAAACCAGATAGTGTTTGGCTTGGTTTAGTATAAACTATAGCTTCGCCAGATTTAATAAAATGAATTTCCCGACTGTTTTTTTTCTTAGCTTCAAGTAAGAGGAAAATATCATCGCCTGAAGCGTATTCGTGTTGAAGGGTGCTGTTTTTAAATAGCGATTTTTCAAAAAGCAGATTGGCGCCGTTACACATCATTGGTTTATTTATTCCCGCTGCTCCTGCTCCTGAAATGATAAGGCTTGTAAATTCCAGTGCCTGTAATTGGGCAAAAATATTGGATGAGGGTTCGATCGCCACCGGGGCAATAATCATTTTCGGTTTATGGATGCTGTAATATGCTGCCAGTGTCGACAGCCATTTTGTGCCCATTCGGCAATCAGCATCGGTGGTTACAATAATTTCTGAAGAACAATGTTGAATTCCATAAGTCAATGCGGTTTTTTTACCTTGCTGTTTTTTAGGGTTTTGTAGTATTTTTAGGTGATTGTTTTTCTCTGCATGCTTTTTTAAAATTTTGTAGGTATTATCTTCGGAATGGTCATCGACAACAATGATTTCAGTATTTTCTTCTGGATAATCCTGTTGTAGCAGTGATTTAATCAAATGATCGATATTTTCTTCTTCGTTTCGGCAGGCAATAACAATACTTACAGATTCGCTACCAGATTGATGAGCGTACCTGAAATGCTTTATTTTAAACCACCCCAAAGCAAAGGAGATAATTGTTATTCCGTATACTATGAGAAATAGAAATGATAAAGTGATAAAAAAATTCATTATACCCTGATTTATTTTCAAAAGTAATAAATAAATTTTGGCTTTAGTTGCGAAATTACTTTATGGTTTTGTATTAAGCGATTGATTTTTTTAACTTAGCTCAAAACTCATTTTTATGATGCGGTTAAAATATTTTAAATGGTATTTAGTGGTTTTCTTTTTTGTGCTTTTAACAACAGACTGTAATGCGCAAACTGTTAAAAGTGATAAGAAACAGCAGGGGTGTATCGATAGAGAGCCTGTTGTTGCCGGTTCTTTTTATCCGGATAAAGCCGAATCGTTAAAAATGATGTTGGAATCGCTTTTTGCCCGCAGCGAAACTGTTAAAACCACCAATGATTTTTTAGCCATTATTTCACCACATGCCGGTTATCCATATTCGGGAAAAGTCGCTGCATCGGCTTTTAACCAGATAGACCCGGATAAAAACTATGATAATATTTTTATACTGGCGTCTAGCCACAGAGTAATGTTTAGCGGAGCTTCTATTTATAATATTGGCGATTACAATACTCCGTTGGGAAAAGTAAAAGTAAACCGCGAACTGGCCAACGAGCTAATCGAACAACATAAAATTTTTGTTTATCATCCCGATGCACACAAAGTGGAGCATAGCCTTGAAGTTCAGTTGCCGTTTTTACAATATAAAATGAATAAGGAATTTAGGATTGTGCCGATAGTAACCGGTACGCAAAACCTGAATGATTGTAAAAAAATTGCTGCTGCCTTAAAACCTTATTTTAATGAAAATAATTTGTTTGTCATAAGTACCGATTTCTCACATTATCCGGCTTATAATGATGCAAAAAAAGTAGACAAAAAAACCGGAGATGCTATTTTAGCCAATTCGGTTAATCGTGTGATTGATGCCATTAATGAAAATGAATCGGCAAATATTGAGAACCTGGTTACCAGTATGTGCGGTTGGCCAGCTGTAATTTCGTTATTATATATTACGCAGGATATGCCCGATATTAATATTGTTCATGTCGATTATCAGAATTCCGGAGACGAAACCCGCGATAAAAGTCGTGTGGTTGGATATCATGCCATTGCTTTTGAAAGGATAAAAACACAAAATATGTCTGAAAAACAATTTAAACTAACCGATGAAGAAAAGATTAAGCTATTGGAAATAGCACGAATTACGATTAATGAATACCTGGAGTCTGGTAAAATACCGGATATAGAAGCAAAAGAGATAACAACAGCTATGCAGGAGCACTGTGGAGCTTTTGTAACATTGCATTTAGAAGGGGCATTGCGTGGTTGTATCGGCAGGTTTTCTGCCAACGAGCCTTTGTATGAAATTGTACAAAAGATGGCTGTTACAGCTTCCACCGAAGATCACAGGTTCTCCTCAGTACAGCCCGAAGAGATGAATAAAATTGACCTGGAAATATCTGTATTAACGCCAATGAAGAAGATTGAATCGATTGATGAAATTGAAATGGGCAGGCATGGAATTTACATTAAAAAAGGGTTTGCTACCGGAACATTTTTGCCTCAGGTAGCCAAGGAAACCGGTTGGACCAAAGAAGAGTTTTTAGGATACTGTTCAAGAAATAAAGCCGGCCTGGGATGGGATGGATGGAAAGATGCCGATATTTTTGTTTACGAAGCGCTTGTTTTTGGCGAAAAAGAATTTAAAAAAGACAATTGATGGGAACGTATGGTTTTTTACCTATTGCTGCAAGTGCGCTAATAATTTATTTAATAAGTTATTACTTAACGCGTACAAACAAATTTAAATTTACGACCCATCGGCGGATTTGGAACTTATTATTGCTTATATCATTCTTTGTTGCCGGCTTAATTGGGATGTTTATGGCAGTGGTTATTAGTTTTGAATTTAACATTAGTTATCCTTTTGAATTATTAAAAATCCATGTTGGTTTTGGAATTGTTTGTTTTATCATTGCCACTTTTCATTTTTTATGGCATCTTTCTTATTTTAGGAAATCGCTAAAAAAATTATTTACAAAATCATCGAAATAGTATTATTATGATTAAATCTTTTTTAAGATATACAAAGCCTGGCATTATACTGCTGGGTTTTATTACCTTTATTACACAAATAATTTTATTGCGCGAGTTTCTTACTTTTTTTAATGGTAACGAACTGGTTATCGGAATTATTCTGGCAAACTGGATGCTGCTTACCGGATTTGGTGCTTACATTGGCCGGTTTCTTAAAAAACATCGAAACAGACAAACAATAATATTTTCCTTGCTAACACTTTTAATTTTTATCCCTGTTGTAACCGTGTTTTTGCTTCATTTTTTGTGGAATACCTTTTATACCAGTGGAGTAATGGTGGGGATAACTCAGGTGTTTTATTATTCTTTGTTTTTATTGACTCCATTTTGCATTGTTGCAGGCATGCTCTTTACCTTAATTGCCAAAGACGAATCATTTTTATCAGACAAAAACCGGGTGGATGCAGTTTATGCGTGGGAATCTGCCGGAAGTATGCTGGGTGGTTTAATCTTAAATTTTGTACTGGTGTGGTATTTTAAAACTTTCGAAAGTTTATATATCTTAATGTCCATAGGAGTTGTAGTTACTTTATACTTAACCATCAAAACCAATCATATTTTTATCTCCGGTACCCTGGTTTTTGTTTTTTTGGCCTTTAATTTTTTATATTTTCAAAATAATTTGGATAAATCGGTTCGTGAGCTTTCTTTTCCTAATCAGGAAATACAGTTTGTTAAAGATACTCCTTTTGGTGTGCTGGCCATTACAAAACAAGCCGAACAGACCAATTATTATGAGAATAATGTATTGATGGCAACATCAGGTGATGTAACAGTTAAGG